>CAYUTV010000009.1:0-22248 GCA_964447745.1 uncultured Planctomycetia bacterium
ATCGTATTGGGACAAACGGAGTTTCTGCTCTATGGAGCGGCCGTCTACATGCAAGCGCTGTGGATATCTGCCCTCGTCATGAATTTTAAATGGATATTCGGCCATGCGTCTCGTTAAATTCCTGTTGTTGGCATTGGGGGTGTACGTCCTCTATGCCACGATCCAATCCGTCGGCTGGCAGGTAATCACGAACAATATTCGCGGTCTCGGGTGGCAATTGGTGCCTCTCATGGCCATTTATCCCGTCATTTTCGCTCTCGACACGCTCGGTTGGCTGTGCGCATTTCCCAAGAGCCTCCCTCGAGTGCCCTTCGGCGAACTTTATTTTATCCGAATCATCGGTGAAACGTTGAATTGCGTCATTCCTTGGGCGGCTTCTCTCGGAGGCGAACCCGTCAAAGTACAGCTGTTAAAAGCGCGGCACGGCATTCCCGCGTCCGAAGGTTTCGCTTCGATTCTCATCGTGCATACTACCTTCTGGATTTCGCTTAATATCTTTGTGATCGGCGGCATCGCCGTCTCATTTGAGACGCTGCCTTTGACTCCGGTGCTATGGCAGAGTGTTCTGGCGTTTCTTGTCGGTTTGGGACTTATCGCCATCCTTTTGATCATCGGCCTGCACTTCGGTATTTTTAAAAAGGTGCACAAGCTGGGCGAATCATTCAAATGGTGGGGAGACCAGTCACAGGCCAAAAAAATTAAGTTTCTCGAACTCGACAACGATATCAAACGCTTCTATACCGCCAATCCCATGCGTTTCATCAGTTCGGTGCTGTTCAACTTCGGTGGATGGTTCGTGGGCGCCTTTGAGGTGTTCTGGATAGGCAAAATGCTGGGAATGGACATCACGTTCAGCGACGCGTGGCTCTTGGAAGCCCTTTTCCAAGTGCTCCGCATCGTGACTTTTTTCATTCCGTCCAGCATCGGCACGCAGGAAGGCGGAATCGTTTTGATTTTCCTTCAGTTTGGATTCGATAAAACCTTGGGTGTAACGTTCGCCGTAATACGGCGCTTGCGGGAGGTTGTGTGGATCGGCTTCGGGCTTTTTTTATGGGCCGTCATGGAAGACCGGCCCAAAATTCCCAAGATCGGTTAGAACTTTCTTTGGTCTAAGATTCTCACGAGTTTACGGCCGCTGCGAAGAGTGCCCTTTGGGTGCAAAGCGATCGCCCATTCAAACAGGCCCATCTGATTCATTTTCCACGCGTCCGATAATTCGCTCTCGAATCTCTTCAACACTTCCTGCTTGAGGCCGTTCTCAGGCCCCTGAATTTCCTGCTCCAGATGAAATTCCAGAAAATCTTTGTTATTTTTCTTTGTGATCAATAACTGCCAGTCCGCGCTCAGACCCGGGACCGAGGCGAACAGCGAATCAAACATCCAGGGAGCGACATTCCCCATACCCGTCGGGATCCATTCGTCGATTCTTCCTTTTAATTTTTCTATGCGGCGTCCCGGCAGTCCGCTCTTCGCAGCACCATCGATAAAACGGGTGATATCGCCCGACCGGTAACGCACGAGAGGCATCACGCGCCTGTTGGAGGTGGTATAAACCAACTCTCCGTAACCCTGCTCATCGCGATTGATAATTTCAAAAAAGTTATGGAACTCATTCAAGTGATAGCCCTCTTTTGCTAGGGACTCCATACCGATGGCCCCGAAGGCCTCGGTTTGCCCGTAACTCAAGAGCATGGGACATTTCCAGACCTGCTCCACGAATGAACGCGCTTCCTCGGTAAAGTTCTCTCCGCTGGCGATAATGAGTTTTAAAGGCCAAGCCCCCTTTTGGGCCGCCACTTCGCTGAGACGCAATACCCATGAGGGATCGCCGACGATCACGGTCAGCTTATAGTCCTTTAAACGGTCGTAAAATTCTTCCGGCGGGATACGGCCGGCTTCCACATGAAAACAGCCCAAAACGCCGCATGAGGCCACCAACACGGGGCCCGAAACCCAGAATGAATAATCAAAAGCGCTTGCCACGCGGTCTTCGGGACGCAACCCCACGCCCCAGAGGCCCACGGCCCCCGCCCATCCGGCGTCCGCCACTTCATTTCTCGAAAAATACACGCGTTTCGTTCTTTTAGACGTGGTTCCGGTTGTCTCATAGGCCGTATCGGGTTTGAGACAGATAAATTCTTCGGGATTTTGGCGGATGTCTTCGGGCGTGGTAAAAAAATCGCCAAGATCTTCGGGTTTCGTTATTTTTTTGGCGTCGATGCCGCGTTCAGCGAACTTTCTTTTATAAAACGCGGAGTTTTCAGAAACAAATTGGATGGTCTTCTTGAAATTCTCGTGTTCCAGCCCTTCCAGAACACCGGCCGGGACATTTTTATACAGCCAATACCCCTTCTCGGCGGGGTTTCCGAAAGGTAACGAGTTAAGAAGAGATATTATCGCAGACAACGCTTGAACAACTGGTCGAATAGATCGACCGCGAGGTCCATTTCGGCTTCTGTGATGTCAAATGAGGGGGCAATGGTGAAAACATTCTTATAATAGCCGCCGACATCGAGCACGAGGCCCATTTTGCCGCGCTTGGTTTTAAGGTCGCCCTTCATGCCCTCGGCAAAGATCTTGTCTGTCAGTTCACGGTCCGGTGTATACCCGTCGGATTTGCAGATTTCCATGCGAAGCGCCATACCGACGCCGTCCACGTCGCCGATGATCTTGGGATATTTCTTTTGCAGGTCTTTGAGGCGTTTCAGGAACGATTTGCCTTTTTCGGTGACCTTTTTCTCATAATCCGTTTCTTCGAGCATTTTCATGAGCTCGAGACCCACGGCCGTCCCCAGCGTATTGGAGGAAAAAGTGGAATGCGTGGAACCCGCCGGAAATACTTCCGGTTTGATGAGTTCCTCCCTCGCCCAAATGCCGGAAAGTGGATTCAATCCGTTGGTCAACGCTTTTCCGAAAACCACGATGTCCGGTTTCACGCCAAAATTGGAAATGCCCCACATCTTACCGGCACGGTGGAAACCCATCTGGATTTCGTCGTCTACCAACAGAATTTTGTGTTTATCCAGAACCTTCTTTATGCCCGGGAAATATTCTTTGGGCGGCGCCACATAACCGCCGGTGCCCTGAATCGACTCCACATAAAACGCGCCGTATTCGCTCTGTCCCGCTTTCGCGTCCCATACGCCGTTGTATTCCGTTTCAAAAAGTTTTTCGAACTGTTTCACGCAGTACATTCCGCAATCGTCGTATTTTTTGCCATACGGGCAGCGGAAGCAATAAGGGTAAGGAATGAATTGCGCGCGGTCAGAGAAATGCCCGTACCGGCGGCGATAGCGGTAGCTCGACGTAATGGCGGAGGCCCCGAGTGTACGGCCGTGATAACCTCCCATGAACGCGAACACCAAATTCTTGCCCGTGTGGTTTCTCACAAGTTTGATGGAATCTTCGACGGCCTGAGCACCGCCGACGTTAAAGTGCACGCGGCCCTTTAACCCGAAAACGCGTTCCATGGAGAGCGCTATTTTTTCGGCCAGCTCCACTTTCTCGCTGTGCAGGTACTGACAGGCCAACTGCGGGAGTTTATCGATCTGTTTCTTTAGCGCATTGCCCAGACGCTTGTTACCGTAGCCAAAACTCGCGGCCGAATACCACATCTGAAGGTCCAGATACGGTATACCGTCTTTGTCGTACAAATAACTGCCTTCAGCGCGGTCAAAGAATTTCGGCGGTTCGAGATAATGAACCGTGTCGCCCCACGAACAATATTTCGCCTCTTTTTTTAAAAGCTCTTTTTCGCTTAGCACGTAATTTTTTCCTTACTTAGAATCCATTCTTTGATTTGATGGAAATTGGAATATTCCTTATGCGGAATCTTCTTCTCGACGCAGTAAGACAACAGCTTTTTCTTCGCAAACGTCAGATCCGACACCGCAGCCGCATAACGGTCGGACAGGCCGTCACCGATAAAGATAATTTTATCACCCGGCTCCCTATATTTTTGGATGATTCTGGGTTTACAATTCGCGCATCCGTGCTCGCAGGCCTCGGCAGGAAAGGAGATCCTCACGGAGTCGGCGGTGACGTCCATCGCATTGCAGAAGATTTGGAGTTTTTGAAAAACGGACGCGGGCAATTTCCTCGAGAGGACGTTCTTGATGACGAAGTCAAAGCCGTCGCTCACGATAAATACGGGGATTTCCGCCGCGACGGCGTTTTTTAGGAATTCGGAGAAAAAGGGATCAATCGTCACCTGCTCGAGAATCTTCTCCATCTGCGGGCGTCCCGCCGAAACAAGCGCCATCTGCCTGGAGAGGCATTCCCGGGAACCGATCTTACCCGCGGCCCATTCCTTTTCAATGGCCGTCCATTCCGGGGACGCGTGTTTTTCCAAAATCACGTCCACGACGTCATCGGTTGAGATGGTGCCGTCAAAATCGATGAAAATCTTCAGATTTTCGTTTTTCATTTGTTATCGAACTTCTTCACGATCAACGTGATATTTTGTCCGCCAAAACCGAAGGAATTGCTGAGCACGGTTTCTACCTTCTGTTTGCGCGCCTTATTGGGCACATAATCCAAATCGCATTCCGTGTCCGGCGTTTCATAATTAATCGTGGGCGGAATCAGACTCTCGCGAATCGCAAGCACACTCGCGATCAATTCCACCGCACCCGCGGCCGCGATCATGTGGCCTAGCATCGACTTAATGGAACTCATCGGTATCTCTTTGGCCCGGGGTCCGAACACTTCTTTGACCGAACGCGTTTCAATGGAATCATTCAGCTGCGTTGACGTGCCATGCGCGTTGATGTAGTCAATGTCGGAAGGAGCGATCTCCGCATCTTTTAACGCCAACCGCATCGCGCGTATGGCGCCGCGTCCCTCCGGATGAGGATCCGTGAGACGAAACGCGTCCGCTGTGCCGCCGTAACCGATAATCTCGCCGTAGATATGGGCTTTTCTTTTCTTTGCGTGCTCTAGGTCTTCTAAAATTAAGACAGCCGCGCCTTCAGATAAAACAAAGCCGTCTCTATTTTTGTCGAAAGGACGCGAGGCCTTCTGAGGATCGGCGTTGTTGGTGGAAAGTGCGGTCAATAGGTTAAAGCCGGCGACTCCCAGAGGATGAATCATGGAATGCGATCCCCCGGTCATCATCACGTCGGCCGTACCGCGGCGGATAATCTCGGCCGCTTCGCCGATGGCTTGGCTTGAGGCCGCGCAGGCGGTCAAACAATTGGATACCACGGACCGCGCTTTAAAAATGTTGGCCAGATTATTCACCACCTGAGAGGGCTCCTGTTCCAACAGAGAGTACGCGTTCAACCGGTCCTGGCTTTTTTGGAAATAAGTCGCGGCATCGATGGCAATTTCGCCGTTTAAAATAGATTCAGAGACGATGGAGCAGTATTGGGGAAAATCAAACCCTCCGTCCCCGGCCCCGAAATAGATGCCAAAGCGGTCATGGTTCAAATGAGAATCCAATTTGGAGTCGTGCATCGCTTCTGAGGCGGCTTGAAGCGCAAAATGGCCGTTGCGGTGCATGAACTTGAGCTCCGGGTCTTTCTTGGGCCAGCGGTCAAAATCAAACTGCTTGATCTCGCCGGCGATTCGCGTCGGAAATGTCTGAGTGTCAAAAATGGAAATTTTATCGATACCTGAGTGCCCGTGGCTCAAACCGTGCCATGTGCTTTTCACATCGTTGCCAAGGGGTGTGACGGCTCCCATTCCGGTGATCACGACGCGACGGCGCTTCATGACACTTTCCTCGTCAATAAGCTGACGCACTGACCGTTGAAGCCGAAACAATTGGTTAGCGCCAAATCAATTTTTTTGTTGAGCGGTTTATTCTGAACGATATTGTAGGAATGTCGCGATTTTGATTTATTGAAATTCAAAACAGGCGGCACATTCTGGTGCTTCATGGCCAGCGTGCTGATCACGGTATCCAGAGCACCCGACGCGAATCCGGTGAATCCAGTGACCGATTTGGAAGCGCTGACCGCCAATCCTTGATGCCCTTGAAACGTATTTTCAATCGCCGAGAGTTCCCGGTCATCCTCAGGCACAAGTCCGATTCCGGCCGCCTGCAGGTAGTCGAGCGCATCCGGTGAGATTCCTGCTTCCGCAATGGCCGTCTTCATCGCCAACGCTTCTCCGCCGCGGCTGGAGGATCCAAAACCAATGATCTCGGCATAAATGGGAGCGTTTCTTTTCTTTGCGTGTTCCATTTCCTCGAGCACCACAAACGCCGCGCCTTCACCCACCACAAACCCGGCCGCCTGCTCATCGAGAGGCCGGTACACCTTGGCCGGGGCCTGCCCGTTGAACTGCGCCAACACGTTCATGACCTGATACTGCGAAATACCAACGGGATTCACTTTGGATTCCGCGCCACCCGCCAGCATCGCATCGGCGGCGCCTCGTTGAATGATTCGAAATGCTTCTCCGATGGCCTGCATGCCTGAGGAAGCGCCGGTGGTAACCGTATTATTGGGACCTTGCAGATCAAATAAAATAGAGATATGGCAGGCCGGCATGTTCGGAAGGTATTTCAAGAGCCACAGCGGAAAGAGGGCACCCAGACCGTCTTCTCCGAATTTCTTCAGCGTCATTCTGCCGTCTTCGTTCAATGAATTTTGTATGCTATAGGCGAGTTCGTTGACTTCGTGGTTCAAAACGCCCGATCCCACGACGACGCCGAAGCGCTCGGGGTCCGTCGCCGGCTGTGTCAATGCGGCGTCTTTGAACGCGAGTTGAGCCGCCGCGACGGCCATCTGGATATCGCGCGCCATGACCTTCAGTGCCTTGCGCTGCGTGATAAATTTCTCAGCCGCGAATTCGGGGAAACATGCGCCAATAGGCTTCCAATCATCGCCCGCCGCGCCGCGCGAAGGAATGCCGCTCCCGTCGGGACGAATGTAGTCAATACCGCTTTTGCCGTTCAGAACGGCCTGCCACAGCGCGTCCGCGCCCTCACCTGAGGCGGATATTGCGCCAAGTCCCGTGATAACGACGCGATTACTCACGAAAGACTGCCTTGTTGACAGGCGACGTTTCGCACATCATACATTTTCAAAAAACGCTCGTTGAATACAATGCTTTCATTTTTACCCTGTTCGATCGCGAATGTGATCAATAAAATCTTGGCCTTGGCCACCGTTTGTGAACCGTTCTTCACGTGTCCCGAAATCCACGCGCCGTCTTCGCGTTCTTCTTCGATTTGCGCTTCCACCAACAGGTCGCACGGAGGCGCGACCGGTGAACCGAACTCAGCGTCGCTGATCTTGACGAGAATCACGTCCTTTTTGAAATCATCATTCAACCCGTGGAGAACGCCGCCCGCTTGCGCGATCATCTCCAAAAAAAGGGCCTCAGGGACGGCCGGTTTTCCTGGAAAATTCTCTTTAAAGAAATCTTCGGTGCCTTTGAAATGCTTGCGGGCCCTGGAATACTCTCCCTTGCGGAGAACTTCAAATTTATCCAACAGATCCCAACGCATCAGGCGCGCTGCCCCAAGCAATGAACAATCACCAAATGCTTTTTTCTGATTACGGACATCGTCCAGTCTTTAAACCCGATTTTTTTATCTTCATCGACGACTTCGATCGTCTGAAATCCGGAAGGACCCATCCATGCATCGCCTTTCGCCTTAAACACAGCTTCTTTGGCGGCCAAGAGCGTCGCCAGGTTCTCTTCCTTTTTGTTATTTTTTTCTATGTAGGAAACTTCGTTCGGAGAGAAAAACTCTGTCAGCCGGGAACGATGAGTGCGGTAGAATTTGCGCGCTTTCTTAAATTCGACGGCATCGATGCCCAAAAAATATGGGCGAAGTTCACTGCAAGGCATAGGCGACTTTGAAAGTCTACTTATTGGCGATGGCCAATTTGTCCGAAAGATAATCGACGATCATTCCGACGGTGAATACTTCACCGAGATTGCCGACGAGGGGATTTTTGGTGAATTCGTCCCAACGGGCGTTCGGGATGCGCTTTTTCAATTCGTCCAGTCCGGTGGCGGTCACTCGCCCGTCTTTGACAAACTGCGCATCCGTCAAAATCTTTTCGGGGAACAACTCGCCCTTCGGAATTTTGATCTTGAACGCTTTTTCCAGACGAAACACGATGTCCAGAAAATCGATCGATTCGGCGCCCAGGTCCTTGATTAAAGAGGATTCCAATTGGATCTTGCTCTCGTCCACTTTGAGGGCCTGGCCGATGATCGTACGAACTGTTTTTACAATTTCACTTTTTTCTGTCTGCATTAGAAATTTACGCTCCTTATTCTCTCGGTGTTCAGCGCCGGTTTAACAGCGTCAGGCCTCCGTCCACCGTCAACACTTGTCCCGTGATGTACTTGCCTTCCGATGATGCCAAAAAAACCGCCGCGGAGGCAATATCTTCGGGTTCCGCAAATATACCCAAAGGAATCTTTTCTTTGATCTTCTCCCCAAAGGCCGAACGAACCGCTTTCGACATATCCGTATTCACCATGCCGGGTGCGATCGCGTTCACCGTAATATTTTTTGGTGCCAGTTCAGAAGCCAACGCTTTGGTGAACGCGTTGATGGCCCCTTTTGATGCCGCGTAGTTCGCCTGACCCGAACCGCCGACTTCTCCGACAATCGACGAGAGGTTGATAATGGCGCCACCGCCCTGCATCATCATCTGCTGAACCACGGCCTTACAAAACCGATACACACTGCCTAAATTTGTATCCAGAACTTCGTGCCAGTCTTCGTCAGACATCGTCAGAAAAAGACCGTCTCGGATCACGCCGGCGTTATTCACGAGGATGTCCAGGCGGTCTTCACGCTCGAGCAATTCCTCGACCACCTTCTCGACGCTCGCCTTATCACGAACGTCGCAACGAAAGATTCCCGCGGCCGGGAGCGCCTTGGCCTCGTTTTCGGACTCGCGGTACGTCAGATAAACGCGAGCCTTTTCCTGAGCCAGCCGCTTCACGATGGCCGCGCCGATTCCGCGCGAACCTCCGGTCACCAACGCAACTTTACCGGCTAAGCCGTTCATAAAGAGCTCGTGCGTCCTCTCTCATCCGGTTTTGTTCTTCGACGGTGCCTTCCACCTGATTGAGAGTAAAACCGGCCCACAACGCCCTGCCGCCGGTGTTCAAATCCACGCGTCCCTCAAAAGCGTCGGTATCCGACTCCTTTTTTACGTGGCGCACAAAAATTTTTAATTCCGTTTTCGGCTTCACAAATTGGCCGAACTTAATTTCTTCGACCTTGCCCAAACGGTAATTGGGTGTGGCAAAATCGTTCGAAGCCGATAATAAAAAACTAGCCGCTTGCCTGAGCGTTTCTAAAATCAAAACACCCGGCATCACGGGAAAATTAGGGAAATGATCCTGTAAAAATTCTTCGGTGCCTTTTAGCGTAAAAAAGGCGGTCAGAGACTCGCCTTTTTTGAACTCTGAAATCCTGTCAATAAAACAAAAAGTTCTATTTTCTAACAGATGCTGGGTAGACACAGAGCTACAATATAGCATGAATGCTTTAAAATGCCAATGCGGGAATTACCCGGTTATCTAAGGAGAAATCAGCTCTCACGGGCCTGATTTCGCTTCTCTTCCCGGAGGTCCCTGACCGGGTTTCCGCCCCATAAACCTCTGGCCGGAATTCTTGTCCCTTTGGGCAAATAACTGCAGGGAGCGATGGACGCGCCTTCGCCTATCTCGCAGTCCGGCATCACGACGCTGCCGAGGCCAATGGATACATTATTGCTAATTTTTGTCGGAGAAAGTCTTAAGAATCCCCTTTCAGACGCATGGCAAATCAACGCCACGCCGCCCCCGATAAGCACATTGTCCCCGATTTCCAGCATTGATAGATCCGCCAAGCCGCCCGTATTGATATTTACCTCATTGCCGACCTTGGCACCCATCCAGCGGTAAAAAAGGGTTTGAAACGGAGACAAACGCAGGACATCCAGAAAAGCGCTGTTGGCGATTAAAATCAGGGAATTATAGCCCAGCCAATGCAACGCCTGTTCCGAATAGATAGAAAACAGCCCGGGGGCAATTTTAAAACCTAACACAAAGCGCATCGCAGCACAGAGCGCAATCAGCGTGATCCCGAAGAGGAAATAACCAAAACCCAGAGAAAAAGAGAACGCGAGGATTTTGAGCCACGGTTGGTAAACACCCATGAAGTGCCATACAGAATAGAAAAAGAAAATCATCGGAAAAAGACTGAGCCCCAGAATGATCGCAGCCAGGAGATGCAAAAAAATGAGCCACAGACGAAGCCGTCTGATTTCCCATGCGGAAGGTTTTTTCTTAGTTTCTTTGGAATCCATGGGCGCATTTTAGCATATTGCGCGGGGTGGGCCAATGATGATAGAGTAGGCGCATGTCGTCCCAAATTTACTCTTTATTCATCAGCGGCGGAACACGTGGCATCGGCCGCGCCATCACTCTCTCTCAGGCGAAGCCCGGCACACAGATATTTCTTAACTTTCTGAGAGACGAAGAGTCCGCCGAAGAGGTCAAAAAAGCCGCCGAGGCTCAGGGTGCCTGCGTGTTTCTTGTTCCGGGAAATGTCGGAGACCCCGAGGCGATTCAAAGCGTGTTTGAAGAGGTCAGGAAACACGCAAATTCTCTCGACGCAATGATTCACAGCGCGGCCCTCGGTGTGTTTAAACCGGTGCATCAATTGCGCGTCAAAGACTGGGATATTTCGCTCGACGTGAACGCCAAGGCATTTCTTTTGCTGACACAGGCCGCGCTTCCGCTCATGAAATCCGCCGGCGGGAGAATCGTGACGATCTCCAGTCTGGGCTCCAGCCACTACACGCCGAACTACGGCGCGATCGGCATTTCCAAAGCGGCTCTGGAGAATCTCGTGCGCTACCTCGCGGTGGAACTCTCCCCTTACAAAATTCACGTTAATGCGGTTTCCGGAGGACTGATTGAAACCGAGTCGCTGAAGATGTTTCCCGATTTCGAAAAAATGAAAAAGGAATTCTTGAGCCGCACTCCCGGCGCGCGCATCGGACGGCCCGAAGACATCGCGGCCGTCGTGTCTTTTCTGTTAAGCCCGGCGTCTGATTGGATCTACGGCCAAACGATCGTCGCCGACGGTGGCTATTCCCTCTCTTAATTCTCTATCGCTCGTCTGTCTGGCCTGGATTTTTCTTGTCTGGGTGCGCCGCATCTTCTGGGCCTCGAATCACCGTAAAACCAATCCTCCGATAACTCCGGTCTCGCCCGACAAAAATATGCCTTTTGTGTCCGTGATCGTGCCGGCGCGCGACGAGGAAAAAAATATAGGCCGTTGTTTGGCATCCCTGATCCGTCAGAATTATCCCTCGTATGAAATCATCGTCGTCGACGACCGTTCGGTGGACAATACTTCGCGCATCGTCGCGGAATACCGGGAAAAATCCCCCGTTCCCGTCAAATGCGTCCGCATCGAGAAATGCCCTCCGGGATGGACGGGGAAAAATTATGGCATGGTCACCGGATCCAAGGCCGCGGTAGCCGAATGGCTGTTGTTTGTGGATGCCGATACAACGCATGAGCCGCTATCCTTGAGCTCGGCCATGCAAACCGCGCTGCGCGGGCAAATTGATTTTTTAACTCTGGCGCCCGAGACGGAAGTGAGGACTTTTTGGGAAAAAACGGTGCAGCCACTCGCCGTGGGAAGTCTGGCACTTTGGTTTCAGTCCGATAAAGTGAATGACCCCAAGAGCGGCGTGGTGCTGGCCAACGGCCAGTTCATTTTGGTGAAAAAAAGTGCCTACGAAAGCGTCGGCGGGAACGAGTGTGTGAAAAATGAGGTCATCGAAGACGTCGAATTGGCCAAAAAAATCAGAGCCGCGGGGTTCCGCGTTCAATTTCTGAACGGCACTCTGCTGTACAAGACCCGTATGTACAGTTCGTTGACCGCGACAATGACGGGTTGGACGCGAATTTACACCTATCTCTTCAACAAAAGCGCCATGGCGATCCTGCACAAAATTTTTCTGTTTTTGTTTTTTTCCTTGCTGCCGTTTATTCTTCTTTTCGTGCAAAGCGGCTATCGGATGCTAAACTCGGAAAAATTTGATCAGGCAATATGGCTGTCTTCGATGGCCGTGTGTCTTTTAATCGTAGCCGTGCGTTTCGTAGGCAATAAATTTCTGAAGACAAACCCCTGGTACGCATTTCTGCATCCTCTGGGAGCGGTGATCATGGTGGGAATTCTCATGAAATGCCTGGGGCGCATTCTCTTCAACCGTCCTTCCCCCTGGCGCGGGGACCTGCATCACTAACCTTCCGGGTTCGTATAGATCCGGTGCAAGGTGCGGTGAATATGTTTGCGAAAATCAGGGTCTTCGCCCACGTTTAATCGCAGATCCTTGTAGACGTATCGCCCGGTGAGCCGGTCATTCCAATCATAGAGTTCCTGATACAGCGGCAGTTGCGTGACAGAATCAAACACCACGCGCACATGATAGGCCATTACGTCAGATTCGGGTGTCGTCCCGTCGAAATACACGTCGAACTGTTCGCCGTGAATGCCTTCGAGTTCAACGGCGCCGCCCGAGACCGTCCGTAAGCGACCTTCTTTCGCGGCCACGGACGTCTCTTCATCTAAATCCTCTAGAAAAGTGCCTATGCCGGCGTCTTCGATGTCATAGGCCTCGCTTCCTTCGCGCACCCAGGGACTGTCCTGTTCCAAAAAAACTACCGGCATCAATCCCAAAAGAAGCCCCGGCTTGTGAATGCCGAGTTTCCCGTCGTGGCGGCCGCGCTCATAGAGAACCTGCAGGCCTTTTTTTGGGTCATTCTGCCAGTGCATAAAAATTTTGAACGGTTTCTCGAACTTCAAATAGATGTGTTCCTTATCAGCGAGTTTTCCATCGGCGACTTCTTCTTTTTCAAACAGGCAGACATAATTCTGAACGGCGGAATAGGCATTCCGCGCATGCGCCATGTGTTCCAGGAAAGGAGACGCGGCCGCGTCTTCGGCAAAACACGTGCGCGAACAGAGGAAAAAAATAAAACAGAAAAAGATGAGAGATTTTTTCATCAAATGCCGGACAGGAATTCCAAAACTTTTTCTTCGTACAACTTTCGGTCAAACGTAACCGCCTCGTTGTGTTTGGCGTCGGGTACAAAAAGCCGGGAGGATTTATTTTTGTCGCTGTTCAGACTCTCAAGAAACGTCTGGTGGGATAGAGGCACGTAATCATCCTGTCCGCCGTGGATCATCAGTAACGGCACATGCTTTTTATTGAACAACGTTTCGACGTCCACGAACCGTTTGCCGGATTTTCTCTGACTGTACCAGAACCCGAGATCGGCGAATGTGTTCACGATAAACGCCGGATAATTCTGCCCGAATAGATTGGGCTTCACCAAAATGGGGGCCCAGCGGCGGATATAGTCTCTGAAGATCTCTCTCATCGAGAAAATACCGTCCGCAATGACTCCCTTGATATTCGCGTCATGAAACGATGCCGCAAACGCCACGTCCGCCCCGTTGGATACGCCGAACAGCACGATCTTCGCGTCGGTTCCGAACGCTCTCTTCGTCCAACGGATTGCCGTCACGAGTCGCGCGACGTCGCTTTCGGTGGGCCACTGCGCCAGAGAATTCTCGGTTTCGGGTTCGTCTGCGTCTTTGTAATCAATGCTCAGGATGGAATACCCCTGCTCCGGAAGAAAATAAGCGTACTTTTCCCATGTTTCTTTGGTGACTCCGGACTCATGGCAGAAGATCAAAACCTTCTTCGATCCCTTGCGCTCGAGTAACAACGCGGGGATTTCCTTGTCCGAAGAATCGAGTATCGAGATCTTTTCCCCACGGGAGACCGGCGCGGGCTCCAAGACCGGGTTATACACAAGACTCATAAAAATATTGCTGATCATACGCGTGTATTTGACGCCCGCGTGAATCCAATAAGCGGTCACCACCGCCAACAAAACAAGAAGAGGCGTCCAGAGGACTATGCGGAGCATTTTTCTTTTCCCCGGAAGGTCTCGATGGCAAACGACGCGATGACACTCAATTCAAACAGCACCACCAAAGGCACCGCCAACAGGATTTGGCTCGCCATGTCGGGGCTCGGGGTCAAGAGTGCCGCCGCGATGAAGATCAACAAAATCGCGTGCCGCTGGTATTTGTTCAGCGACGCGGCCTTCACGAGACGCAATAGAACCAAAAGAATGATCAACACCGGCAAATTGAACGCCACCCCGAATCCCAGTGCAAGGAACATCACAAAATGAATGTACTGCGTAACCGAGATCATGGGCACGAGAACGTCGCTGCCGGCCCCGATCAGGAATTTCAACGCGAACGGCAATACCGCGTAATAGGAAAACCACGCGCCGAATAAAAATAACAGCGAACTCACCAGCACCAGCGGAATAATCAGCTTCTTTTCCTTGTGATAAAGCGCAGGCGACACAAATTGCCAAACCTGTGAAATCACGATGGGTGACATCGCCAATAAACTCGCGAAAAACGAAACTTTGATTTTGGAAACAAATGCCTCCGCCGGCGCGAAAAAATACACCGAATCGATATCCGGCGTAATGGGCAGGATAATGAAACGCAGCAGGTCCTCGGCATAAAAATACGCGATCACCATGCCGCCGGTCACCGCGATCAGTGACACAAACAGGCGCACCCGCAGTTCTTCCAAATGCGCGATAAAAGGAATCGATGCTTTATCGGCCACGAAACATTCTCATTTTCTAAACATTGAAAACAATAAGGTTAAGACAATACTCACCAAAATCGATGTCGTGAGCGGAAAATAGAACGAGTAGTTCTCTTTTTTGATAAAAAAATCGCCTGGCAGACGCCCGATGAACGGAATCTGTACTTTCAAGATCAATAAAACACCCACTACCAACAGCACAGCACCTAAAATTATGAACGTTTTACCCAGCTCCCCCACACACACCTCATATAAATTGATGAGCTATTATACATTAGAGTCATTTAATGCGCGAATAATCTCATTTTTTTGGCACTTTGGCCTGTTTTCCTTCGTGTTTTCGTCAAGTCCGCCATCTCCCATCAATCAAAAATAGATAGTAGGGGTGACGCAGGAGACGAGTCCTCTTGCCGCGCCGCAGGTGCCGAAGGCACCGAGCACGGCAAGAGTGGCTCCTGCGGCAGGACCCCTACTAGCTATTTTTGTGTCCAGCCATTGACTTTCAGCCAACTATCTGCTAAATTTCATCTATCTTATGCCAAATCCTACACTAGCGTCATCTTCGGCACGCACGGTCATGGCGAGAATTTTGATCGACTCCTTGGCCGTTTCCACAGGCCTCTCCGTATTCATGTATTCGCGCGTCACTTCCCTTAAAAAGGAAAATCAGGCACTCGTGGCCGAATCCAAGAAATTGGTGGAGACACTCGCCGCGATCGAAGAATCCAACAAAGGCGTCACCGAAAAAATCGCACTCATCGAAAAAGAGCGGGATAATCTCAAAGAAGCCATTGATGGCTTCCGCCTCGAAAACGATAAGCTGAAGGCCGATCTCCAACAGATCAACGAATCACTGGGATCCGCCAAGGAAGAGAAAACCTTTCTGGAAGAAATGCTCATCAATAAGAACAAAGAGCTGGCTGAGATCCGCAGCGCCACCTATGTTCCCTCCGAAGCGCCCGCTTCCGGCGATATCAGCGAACAGCTGAGACAAAAGGACGAAGAGATCCGGAAACTCGCGGAATACAATAAGGTTCTCTCGGGCAAGCTCGAGAGAATTTATAAAACGACCAACGAAAAGATTTCACAGATCAACGTCGCCAAGATGACGCTTGAGGAAACCATCGCCGAAGCGCGCAAGATCATCGACACCGAATGGAATTCCGTGGATTTGGGCGCCATTGAAGTCGGTGCGCCCGCCAAGGCGGCACCCGCGGCCAAGCAATCGGCCGTGAAGAAAGAAAACCGCCGCTCCAAGAAGGCAGGCAAGATTCTCGCCATCAACGAAGAACACGGATTTGTCGTCGTGGATCTGGGCAAAATCGACAACGTCAAAAATGATTCCGTGCTCTACCTGAAACAAAACGGTCAAGACGTCGCGAAGCTATCCGTGTTGGAAGTCCGCGATGTGATGACCGCCTGCAATATCCAGCCGTTAAACTCGGGCGTTAAGATTAATATCAACGACCCGGTTCTAATTTCTTAATTTAGAAAATTCTTCCGATTGTTTTAAATCCATCACTGTCTTTTTGATCTTTGCGGCGGACAGCCCCAAAGAATCCAACAGTGATTCACGTTTGCCGTGTTCGATGAAGCGGTCGGGGATTCCCAGCGTAACAATTCTGGGGAGGGACATTTCTTTGCTTCTGGAAGCTTTTTCGTAGAGCTCGAGCACGGCGCTTCCAAAACCGCCGGTGAGCGAACCTTCCTCCACGGTCACGATCAATGAGTGATTTTGCGCCAACCCGAGGATCAATTCTTCGTCCAACGGTTTGACGAAACGCGCATTCACGACCGTCGCGTCGATTCCTTCCTGAGCCAGTAAGAGTGCGGCTTCATAAGCCGTATACACCATGCTGCCAATGGCCACCAGCGCCACGGAACCGGCGCCTTTTTTAAGGAATTCGGCTTTGCCCAATTGTATGGGCGGAGGAACGACCTGATTCAACGGTGAATTCGTTTCTTCGGCGATGGGTCCCCGCGGATAGCGCATTGAGATCGGGCCTTGAGTAAAATGAACGCCGTAATCCACCATCAATGTGAGTTCGCGTCCGTCCCGAGGAGCCATGACAGTCATTCCGGGGATCTTTCGCATATACGCCAGGTCAAACACACCGTGATGCGTGGGTCCGTCTTCACCGACGAGACCGCCGCGATCGAGACAGAAAACGACGGGTAGATTCTGCAAAGCAACGTCATGGATCATCTGATCGTGAGCCCGCTGCAAAAAGGTGGAATAGATCGCGACCACCGGCCGTATACCCACCTTGGCCAAACCGGCAGCGAAGGAAACTCCGTGCTCTTCGGCGATTCCCACGTCAAAAAAACGATCCGGAAACTTTTTACTGTAAGAGACGAGCCCCGTGCCTTCGCACATCGCGGCCGTGATGGCGATGACCTTGTCATTTTTTTCCGCAGCCTTGACCATGCTCTCCCCAAAAACATGCATGTAGGTCTTGCTCGTCGAAGTTTTTTTGAGCTCGCCGCTCTCCACATGGAACGGTGTGGACGCGTGCCAGCGTTGAGGATCGGCCTCGGCAACCTTATAACCCTTGCCCTTCTTTGTCACCACATGCAGCATGATCGGGCCTTTGATTTTGGAAATGTTATTGAGAATCTGAATCATGTTCTCAATATTATGGCCGTCCAGCGGTCCAAAATATCTAAAACCCATCTCCTCGAATAGCAACCCCGGAACGAGAATGCTCTTCAGACCCTCGTCGATTCTCTTGGCGGCCTTGATCATGCGCTCGCCTTTGGGCATTTTGCGGATAAACGCCTCAATGTCCTTACGCACATGGTTGTAAAAAGGATTCGTGATAATTTTATTTAAATGTTTGGAGAGTGCACCCACCGTCGGGGAAATACTCATCTCATTGTCGTTCAAGATCACGACAAGGTTGTCCTTGAGATGCCCCGCGTGATTCAACGCTTCAAACGCCATGCCGCTCACGAGCGACGCATCGCCGATGATCGCGATGACCTTATGATCTTTATTCTGTATCCGCTTGCCGACCGAGATGCCAAGAGCCGTCGAGATGGAGGTAGCCGCATGACCCGTCGTAAAAGCGTCATGGACGCTCTCGTCTTTATTGGAAAAACCGCTTAATCCGCCTTCCTGACGGAAACTCTTGAAGGCCTCTTTGCGGCCGGTGACGATTTTATGAGCGTGGGCCTGATGGCCGACGTCCCAAACGATGGCATCCTGCGGTGAGCTGAAGCAATAATGAAGGGCCAGCGTCAAATCCACGGAACCGAGAGCCGCGCCAAGGTGGCCGCCGTTCACGGAGACGATTTCTACGATATAATCGCGGATTTCCTGCGCTAACTGATTGAGCTCCTCAGAAGACAGCTTTTTGACGTCTTCGGGAGAATTAACTTTTTGTAATAAAGGGCCCATCAATGAGTTCTTTCCAGAATAAAATCCGCGATGCGGCTTAGAGTCTCTTTTTTAGCGCCAAAGCTGCCGAGCTTCTTTTTGGCTTTGATCAGAAGATTTTGGGCATAAACACGGGCTTCCGGCACGCCCAAAACCTTAGAATACCCTTCCTCGTCCAGAATGTCATCCACAATTTGGAACAACAATCCGATGGCTTTGCCATAGTCATAGAGGTCCTGTATCTGTTTTTTACTGCCGCCGCCCAGGAGTGCGCCCGTTTTGAGGGCGATGGCGATCAGATCTCCGGATTTGTGAATATTAATGTACTCCATTGTGGCTAATTCTTTGTCGACATCCTGGTATTGCATGTCCACGGCCTGGCCGCCGACCATGCCATGGGCCCCTACCGCCTGGGCGATGCCATAGGCGGCTTCCAGTTGGGACGCCAAGCGCGGCGCCGTGCGGTTTTTGGCCGGCGGAGCGCTGAGGATTTGAAAAGCCAGGGTCAAAAGCGCGTCGCCCGCGAGCAAAGCGGTATCTTCCCCGAATTTCTTGTGACAGGTGGGCTGACCCCGACGCTCGTCATCGTTGTCCATGCAAGGCAGATCATCGTGCACGAGAGAATAACTATGAATCAGTTCCAGCGCGCACGCCGCCGGCAATACGTCTTTTTCGTCGCCTCCGACGGCCTCCGCAGCCGCGATCGCCAAAATAGGACGTATGCGTTTGCCGCCTGATAAAACGGCATACCGCATGGCCTCATAGAGCATGGAGCCAGTACTCGACTTTTTGGGCAAATAGGATTCTAATGCCCTGTCGATCACCTGTGTTTTCTTTTTAAAGTAGCTGTCTAAATTCAAAATATTATTTCTTCTTTTTGGGTTTATCTTCCTGGCCCGCTTCAAACGACTCCGTTTTGAATTTTCCGGAGCCGGATTTGATAAGCACTTCCACTCTCTTTTCGGCCTCGGAGAGCTTTTTTGAGCAGATATCGGCCATGCGAACGCCCTCTTCGTACTGTTTCAGAGCGTCTTCCAGCGATAGCTCCCCGTTTTCGAGCTTCTCGACGATGCTCTCGAGTTTCTTCAACGCGGCTTCAAAATTGACGTCTTTGTTGTCCTGTGTCATGGCTGTTCTCCGTTATGAAATGTCTTTCACTTCGCTGATAAAAAACCCGTCGCTTAATTTTGTCTTGAGCCGGTCGCCTTTTTTCAATTGTTTCACGCTTGTGATCACTTTTTCCGTCGAGAGCATCATGGAGACGCTAAATCCCCTCTTTAACGTCCCGACGGGCCCCAACGCTTCCAATTTCCCCAATAAGGAATAAACCCGGTCACGGCTGCGCCCGAGGAAAACACTCGCATTACCCATCAAATTCTTTTTTAATTCGTCGATACGCTGAAATTGCGTTTCAAATATCGCCAAAGGATTTCTTAGCGCGCGCGACTGTTGAAGCGCGGTCAGCTCTTGACGCGCGTGCCGGATCTGGTGACTCAGCAATTGGACTAACCCCTTCTTTAAATCTTCGATACGATTACGAAGATCTTCTTTGGGGGGCAGAACGATTTCCGCCGCGGCTGAAGGCGTGGGCGCTCTGAAGTCCGCCACAAAATCCGCGATCGTGAAATCCACCTCGTGCCCCACGGCTGAAATCACGGGAATCGTTGATTCGAATATCGCGCGCGCCACCACCTCTTCATTGAAAGCCCAAAGGTCCTCGAGACTCCCGCCGCCGCGGCCAACAATCATGACATCTGCGCTGTTCCACCGATTCAAATCGGCGATGGCCTCCGCGATCGTTTCGGCGGCCCCGGCGCCCTGGACCTGAACGGGATAGATCATCACGTGAACCGTCGGAAAACGCCTGTCCAGCACATGCAGCATGTCACGGAGTGCCGCGCCGTCGATGGACGTGACAAGAGCGATCCTCTCCGGGAAAAAGGGCAGCGTTTTCTTGTGTGCGGGATCAAAAAGACCTTCTTTCTCCAGTTTTTCTTTTAACTGCTGAAACTTCAACTGGAGAGCTCCCAAACCCTTGGGTTCCATGCGTTCGACGTATAGCTGATATTGACCGCGCACGGAATAAACACTGACGCGTCCGAGACACAGAACACTCAAACCTTCCTCACACTCGAATTGGAGCTTATCCGCATCGCCGCGGAACATAACGCACTGCATGGAAGCGGTTTCGTCTTTCAGGGAAAAATACATGTGACCGGAGGTATGGTGCTTGAAATTAGAGATTTCGCCTTCAATCCAAACATGGGCGAAGTTTTCTTCGAGGATAAAACGAATATTGCGCGTGATTTCGGAAACGGAATAGATATGCTTCTTTTTTTCCGTTTGAAGAGTCAATGTTTCCATCAATTCCCCAGCTTTTTTTGCACCCGCGTGATGGATCTGGCCTTTCCGGTGAGATGATCCACGTCGATCAACGCGCCGCAAAGACGAATATCTCCCGAAGCGACTTCTTTTTTACCGCCGACCTGCGTGAGAAATCTCGGCATGATCAAATCCTTATCGGCTCCGATGATCGACAGATGCGGACCCGTCAGGCCCAAGTCCGAGAGAAAGGCAGTGCCCTTCTGAGTCACCTTTTCGTCGGCCGTCTGTACATGCGTATGCGAACCTACCACGGCGCTGACACGGCCATCGAGATACCATCCCATCGCGGCCTTTTCACTCGTGGCCTCGGCATGCATATCGACGAGAATAATCTGGGCACCCTGTTTTTTAAGCCGGTCGACTTCTTCATCCGCAATCGGAAACGGCGATGTAAAGTGATAACGCATGAATACCTGGCCCGCCAGGTGAAGAATCCCGATCTTAACCCCCTGGCACTCCACGATGCATGAGCCGCGGCCCGGCAGTTCTTTGGAAAAATTCGCGGGACGTATCACCGGAGGGTTTTCCCGTTTTAAATAGTCTTCCAGTTTGTCCCGCTTGTCAAAAAAATGGTCGCCGCCCGTGATCGCGTCGCAACCGTTTTGAAACAGTTCCTTGCAAACGGATTCCGTGAGACCCGCTCCGCCAGCCGCATTTTCTCCGTTACAAACGACAAAGTCCGCTTCGCCGTTCTTTCTCATGGCCGGGACAAACGCCTCCACGGCCTTGCGGCCCGGATCTCCGTATGTGTCCCCGATCATGAGTATTTTCATTTGGCGATGTCTTCGACCCGCGTTTCACGGATCACGACAATCTTGATCTGTCCGGGAAACTGCATCTGGGCCTCTATTTTCTTTGAAATCTCTCTGGCTAAAGCCGGGAGCGCTTCTTCGGTGACCCGGTCGGGTTTAACCATCACGCGAATCTCGCGGCCCGCTTGAATCGCGAACGATTTCTCGACACCGGGATGTTTGTCGGCGATGTCTTCGAGCTGGGTCAAACGCTTCACATAGGTTTCGTAGCTTTCACGCCGTGCGCCGGGACGTGCGGCACTTACCGCATCCGCCGCTTGCACGAGCATGGGCCAAATTGTTTTCATTTCAATGTCTTCGTGATGGGCTTCAATGCCGTGCACGACGTCCGGCGGCTCGCCGTAACGGCGCGCGTATTCGCCGCCGATAAGGGCATGTGGTCCGTCAACGTCATGACTCACCGCTTTTCCGAGATCATGCAGAAGACCCGCACGTCTG
The DNA here is from genome assembly GCA_964447745.1 of uncultured Planctomycetia bacterium. Taxonomy (GTDB): domain Bacteria; phylum Omnitrophota; class Gorgyraeia; order 2-02-FULL-51-18; family 2-02-FULL-51-18; genus CAYUTV01. Next base: position 21,645 of record CAYUTV010000009.1, read on the forward strand.
GCCATCACGGGATCGAGCCCCATTTCTCCGGCAATCACGTTCATGATGTAGGCAACTTCCAGTGAATGCGCGAGCACGTTCTGTCCGTAACTCGAACGGAACTTCAAACGGCCCAAGAGCTTCACGATTTCAGGATGGACGTTCGTCACACCAATCTCGGTCAGCGCCTTTTCACCCTCTTCCTTCAGAGTGTTTTCCATCGATTTCTTGATCTTCTGAACCACCTCTTCAATGCGGGCCGGCTGAATACGGCCGTCTTTCATGAGCTCATCGAGAGCTTGGCGGGCGATTTCACGGCGCACTCCGTCAAACGCGGACAACACGACGACATTCGGCGTTTCATCGATGATAAGGTCCACGCCGGTGAGTGTTTCAAAAGAACGGATGTTGCGCCCGTCTTTTCCGATGATTCTTCCCTTCATGTCTTCGTTCGGCAGTGTCACCTGAGTGACCGTCGACTCCATCGAATGCTCCGCCGCGCAGCGCTGAATGGCGAGACTGAGGATTTTCTTGGCCTTTTCTTTGGCCGTACGCTCAGCTTCGTTTTCTATTTCACGGATCATGCGGCTGGAATCCGTTCTAAGATCGATTTCCAGACGGTTTA
>CAYUTV010000009.1:22348-25263 GCA_964447745.1 uncultured Planctomycetia bacterium
GTCCTCGCCTCTTTGTCCGCCTTCGACAGCATGTCTTCTTTTTCGCGTTTGGCGCCGACAAGAATTTCACGGGCCTTGGATTCGGCCGTGCGTATCAGGCGTTCGGCATAACGCTTGCGCGCGTAGAACCCCACGATAAATGCCGCGGTAAAAATCGCGAGAGGCAGAATAATCAATAAAAAGATATTTAGATACATTGTCAGGTCCGTCCGTATTAATCAGTCAGAACTTGGTCCATCCGGACATCGTGCGGGTGAGTCGGCAGCTGCGGGACAACTTGAAAAGAGAAGGCCAGGCCTATTTTTTGGACGCGCGCCGGGAGTCCGGCCAAAAAGCGGTCATATAAACCCGCACCGCGCCCCAGACGGTTGTTTCCCCGGTCAAAAAGTAAAGCCGGCACGAGAACGATATCGATATCCTTCGTTGCAGCTTCCGGGCATTTGTCTTGGTCGGGCTCTAGGATCCCCAGAGTTCCCGGACGAAGGCAATCACGTCTGTTCTTAATTTCGTAGACCTTAAGTTCTTTATTTTCTAAGTTAGTCAGCGGCACCAACACACGTTTGCCCATGCCGATTATTTCATCAATCAACAGAGTGGTGTCCACCTCTGCGGGCATTGAAACGTAAGTACAGACGTTTCGGGCTGTTTTAAAGGTATCGAGCCGAAAGAGCTTGTCGGCTATTTTCCGGCTTTTTTCATGCCGCTCCCCGGGAGACAGGCGGTCTAGCGCTTTTTTGGCTTCCGCCCGGAGCTGTGTTTTACTCAGCATGTAAGTCTTTTTATTTCAGTATGTTATGACTTAAAACAGAATGCGTCTCGAACTCCAATGAGACCCCTATTATAGCATATCTTTTTTAGATATTAAATGAGGGGTTGGCAGGCGTCTTGGCCCGTTTGAGGCGGCGAGCTTCGTCCACGAGATCCTTAAGCGATGTCTGGGCGAGGCCTTTTTCCAAAGAAGCTTTCATTTTCTGCCAAAAGATATAATTGGCTATGCCGGTTTCATCGCTTTGCGCGGTGATACTGAGCTTTGGCATGCGGTCAAAAAAGTTTTTATCCACCAGAATGGAGAAAAGCGCCTCGAGCGTGATCTCGGAGGGTTTCTTCGCGAGAACATAGCCGCCCTGCGGACCGCGGACACTTTTGACAAACCCTTTGCGCTTGAGCGCGTTGAGAATCTGTTCGAGATACGCCACAGAGATCCCCTCTTTTTTTGCGATCAGCGACGCCGAGAGAGATCCCTCTCCGTGACGAGCGGCCAAGACCAATACCGCCTTGAGCCCATAAAGGGTACGCGTGGAAAATTTCATGTGTTCTGTGTGGCCCTGACCTTGACGATCGCGAGCTCCTGTTGAATTTCGTCTAATTTTTGGAGAATCTGTGATTGCCCGCTCAGAATCTCGTCTAATTTTGCGTTGTCCACTCCGGATGATTCCGGCTGAGCCGCCGGCGTTTCATCTTGCACCGGTTCCCCATAGGTATTCGGGGTTTCCTGTGCCATGGCCGTCATAACAGTCGTCAGAGAAAGAACAAGAATCAAAAGAATGCTTTTCATGCGGGATTCTCCTTATCAGTGGTTGGACGGCGGACAAGATACCCGATCACGGGCCAAACAATAGCCAGCGTCCACAGCGCGGTTCCGGTCCCCACGGCGATTCCAATCGTCTCAAACGGATAAGGAATCAGCCGGACTTGAAAATAGATATCGGTCAATCGGTAAGCCGCCCAAAAAGTTCCGATCGGCAAACACGCCAAAACAATGGCGCCGAACCATTTCACCTAGCGCTGTCCCCGGTGACATCTTCCACCTTGATGCCTCTGGATTCGAGAAATTTAATTCCGTCCGCCAGGTTTTTTTCGGTGCCTTCGAGCTCCAACAACATCTCTCCGATACTCTCGGTGACGCGCGCCTTGCGGATATTGGGCATAATGTCGTACTTTTTGGCCATCGTGAAAACGGCCGGTTCTTTGATCTGGTCCTGAGGGAATACCAGCGTGACGCGCTTTTTGATCAGTGCCGCGCCGCCGGCGATTGCGGGAATGATGGAAATATCGTCGCCGTCTTTAAGAGCGGTGTCCTGCCCTTGCAGAAAACGAATGTCCTCTTCGTTCACATAGATGTTCACGAAACGGCGCAATTTGCCTTCGCCGTCGCAGAGGCGTTCCTTGATACCGGGATGCTGTTTCTCAAGGGAAGCGAGAAGATCATTGATCGTGCCCGCTTCGCAGTTCACTTCAGACTGGTTGTTTGTTAATTTTTGCAGTGGGGTTGGAATTCTCACCTTAATGGCCATACATCCTCCTTATTTCGATACCCAAATGTCTTGCGCTATTTTGCCTTCGTCTTTGATCGTTTTTTCAAATGAATCAATGGACGGTTTGATCCTGTAAGGCTTCCCGATATGATCCGTAATGGCTTCCTGGGTTTTCAACCCGTTGCCGGTGATACAAATGACACAGCTCTCATTCTTGGGAATGATTCCCTTCTCGATCAATTTTTTGGTGGTGGCCACCGTGACGCCGCCCGCCGTTTCGGTGAATATACCTTCCGTGCGCGCTAGCAGCTTGATGCCGTCGATGATCTCCTGATCGGTGACCGAGTCTCCCGACCCGCCGCTTTGGTGAATCGCGTCGATCGCATAGATTCCGTCCGCGGGATTTCCGATGGCCAGAGACTTTGCGATCGTTTTGGGTTTGACGGGCTTAATGATGTCGCTCTTTTCTTTGAGTGCCGTGACGACGGGGCCGCATCCTTCGGCCTGCGCCGCATAGACTTTGGCATCGACCGAGCTGATCAGGCCCAATTTTTTCAGTTCGTTGAAGGCTTTCCAAATTTTTACCAGGAGAGAACCGCTCGCGACAGGCACGACGATGTGTTGCGGCGTTCTCCATCCCAATTGTTCGGCCACTTCATA
>CAYUTV010000009.1:25363-26749 GCA_964447745.1 uncultured Planctomycetia bacterium
GCGAGATTGCCCGTGGAAGCGCAGGCAACCGTTTTGAATCCCAGTTCCTTGGCTTTGGTCAGAGCAACCGCGACGACACGATCTTTAAAGGAGAGCGTCGGGTGACAAACGGAATCGTCTTTGACATAGAGTTCTTTGATGCCCAGTTCTTTGGCGAGGTTATCGGCTTTAAATAGCGGAGTAAACCCGGCATGGTATCCGACCGTCGGCTCTCCGTCGATGGGCAGAAGTTCCCGGTAACGCCAGATGCTCTTGGGACCTTCCTCAATTTTTTTGCGGGAAATGACGGATTTGATCTTATCGTAGTCATAATCCACTTCGAGAGACCCGAAGCAATACTCGCAGACGTAAAGGGCCTCGGTTTTGTATAACCGTTGGCATTCACGACACTTTAAACCTTTAATGTAACTCATTGAAATTCCTTAAGTTATAAAAACTCTTACAAGCGGATTTTCAGTTTATCACTTTTTAGCCGCTGTTTCAAGCGACTCGTCCTTCAGCCAGCGCAGCTCAAATAGCCCGTCCAATACGGGTTCCTTCTTTAAAAAGCCCGCCCGGAAGGCATTCTGGGCCTGTAAATGCACGGAACCCTCGATCGGGTCCGACGTAAATTGGATGCGGTTAAAAGCGCCGTCGATGATTTTGAAATCCAGGGGCTTGCGTGTTTCCTTTTCGATCTCACCGTTCACCAGCACCTTCGCTTCTTCTTTATGGTCATTGATCCATTGAGTGATTTCCACATGCGCCCGAACGAAATCACGCACCAAATCCGGTCTCTCTTCCAAGAACTTGCGCCGTGCGATCAAAACGGTAGTCGCGTACTTTCCTTCGGGCCACAATGTGGATTCCTCAAGAAACACGCGGCCTTCTCCTTTATGTATTAAGATCGAGACCCAAGGTTCCACGGTCCAGGCCGCATCCAAATCTTTTTTTAAAAAAAGTGTGAGCTGATCGGGATTCGCGAGCGGAAGCACCTGCACATCGCCGCCCACTTCTTTTGTTTTCAAACCGTTACGGCTAAGCCAAGAGCGCAGCGAGACGTCCTGCGTGTTGCCCAATTGCGGAGAAGCCATTTTCTTATGGTGAAAATCATCCGGAGACTTCACATCGAGATCGTTTCTCACAACCAAGGCCGCACCACCACTCGCGGAACCGGCGACGATTTTCAGCGCGTCTCCTTCCGATTTCACAAAACCGTTCACGGCGGGACTGGGACCGATATAAGCGATATCGATCTGCCCCGCGAACAACGCTTCGATCACCGAAGGCCCCGCGTTGAAACTTGTCCACTCAATGGTTGCCTTGCCAGCCAGCTTTTTGTCAAACCATCCGTTCGCTCGGCCGACGAGGGCCTGTGCGTGCGTGATGTTGGGAAAATTAGCGACG
>CAYUTV010000010.1:0-19675 GCA_964447745.1 uncultured Planctomycetia bacterium
AGCTTAAACGCTTCGGGATATTCAAACGAGCGGTCTTTTTCGTAATTAATGAATGAGTCGAGATACTCGAGTGCGGCGGCGTAAGTCATGTGATTGGCAATAAAAAAGCCATCTTTACGGGAAAGATGGCTTTTTTACTTCTTAGGTTATTTTTTACAAGCGGGACAATCTTTGATGCAGCTAATCAGCTTCATCAATCCCGCAACACCCACCAGGCCGTACACAACGCGTGAAGCCGTTGTCATGTCGCCTAACAAGTTGGCGACCACATTGACCTGGAAAATACCAATTGCCCCCCAATTGAGAGCTCCGATGACGACCAGCAGGCCGGCGATCTTGCAAACAAAACAGTTCTGTTTCATTTGTTTCTCCTTATTTGGATGGCTTCCCGTACGAACCTATTGTACCACAATGGCTTAATGCTTAAAATGGCGTACACCTGTGAACACCATCGCGATCTTGGCCTTATTGCAGGCCTCGATGACCGGTTCGTCTTGAATTGAGCCGCCCGGCTGGATAATGGCGGAGATCCCGTGCTTCTTGGCCAAGGCGATGGAATCGGGCTTTGGGAAAAAACCGTCTGAAGCCAAAATAGCCCCTTTGGCCCGTTTACCGGCTTTCTTGAACGCCACTTCGCAGGAATCGACACGCGAAGGCTGGCCCATGCCCAACCCCAGCGTCGTGTTGTGCTTGGCGATAACGATCGCGTTGGATTTAACGTAGCGGCAGACCTTAAACGCGAACAAAAGATCCCGTATCTGTGAGGTTGTGGGCTTTTTCTTCGTCACGACGCGCAGATCCTGAGCCGAGGGGTCTTTTTCGTCGCGGTCCTGCAGGAGGAGACCTCCGCTCACCTTTTTAAAATCCCACGCGCCCGCTCCCCATTCGGTGGACACGGCGAGCAAACGCAAATTCTTTTTGGCCTGCAAAAGCGTTAACGCGTCTTTTGAAAAGCTCTCCGCAATAATGCACTCAATAAAGCCGCTTCGAAGGATCTGCTTGGCGGCGTCCGCGTCCACGGTCGTATTGAAACCGACGATGGAACCGAACGCGGACAACGGATCCGAAAGATAGGCGCTGCGGAATGCGGTTTTCGCATTTTTGCCCAGCGCAAAGCCGCAGGGACTCGTATGCTTTACGATGGAACAGGCAGGTTCCTTGAAGGCCAGCACCATCTCCAGCGCGGCGTCGAGATCGAGAAAATTATTAAAGGATAACTCTTTTCCGTGAAGCTGTTTGGCTCCGACCACTCCCGCGGCAGCTGTCGGATCGCGGTAAAGAGCCCCTTTCTGGTGGGGATTCTCGCCGTAGCGCAGGTCCTGCACCTTTTCAAAACGCACATCAATCTTCGCGGGAAGCGAATCCGGCGAGCCGGACACCTTTTTGGACTTCGCGAAATAAGCGGCGATCATCGTATCATATGCCGCCGTCTGCGCGAACACCTTGCCCGCCAATTCACGCCTCAACTCCGGAGTGACGGAGCCGTTTCCTTTTCTCAGTTCCTGCAGCACGCGTTCATAATCGGCCGGATCGCATACCACCGCGACGGAACGGAAATTCTTCGAAGCGCTGCGCAGCATCGCGGGGCCGCCGATATCAATCATTTCAATGATCTCTTCTTCCTGAGTCTTGTTTTTCACGGCGTCCCAAAAGGGGTACAGATTCACCGCGACGAGATCGATCATCTGAATGTCGTGTTCCTTCAGCGTGGCTTGATGCTTCGGATTATCGCGCAGTGCCAGGAGACCGGCGTGAAGCTTCGGATGCAGTGTCTTGACGCGGCCGTCGAGCATCTCGGGAAACTGCGTCACTTCTGAAACCTCACGCACCGGAACGCCGTTGTTTCTCAAAAGTTCCGCGGTGCCGCCCGTCGACAGAATCTCAATGCCCAACGAATGCAGCCCCTTCGCGAAATCCAGCACCCCTTTTTTATCAAATACACTGACCAGCGCTCTTTTAACTTTTGTCATGAGTTATAAACCAGCTTTCATTTGTCGGTGAAAAATTTTTCTCAAGTTCCGCGAAATCTTACCGGGAGTCCCGTCCCCGATCATGCGGCCGTCGATCTTGACCACTGGCAGAACCTCGGACGACGTGTTCGTCATAAAACACTCCGTCGCGCTATAAAGCTCATGCCTTGTCAAAAAAGTTTCCCTGAGTTCCAATCCCGCTTTTTTGACCAATTGAATCACAAATTCCCGCGTGACCCCTTTTAAAATACCCGATGCCACTTTCGGTGTCAAAACAACATTTTGGTTCACGATGAACAGATTGGAGATACTGCCTTCGGCCAACGTCTGGCCGGTCCCCAAAAAGAGGATCTCGTGAGGACGGCGCTCTCCCATATCAATAGAGGCGAGTACCCCGTTCACATACTGCGAGACTTTTAGCTGGGCGTTGTGGGCCTTCAACGGTTCCTTGCGAACTGACGACGTCGCGGCCTCCACGCCCTTTGTGTACCATTCTTCCGGGTAAGAGGCAAAAGGCCGCAGAATCACGACGAGGCGCTGTTCCCCGCCGGCCGCTTGATGCAGAGAAATGCGTAAAAGCCCATCCTCAAAACCGGACTCCTTCACACAGCGGTCGAGCCACGCCCGGGTTTCGGCTTGGTTCATCGGAAGCGAGTAGCCCAAACCCAGACAGGATTCGCCGAAACGCGCGAAGTGCTCGCGCCAGAGAAAGATCCTCCCCTGATAAACCCGCAGGGTTTCAAAACAGGAAACGCGGTTGAGATAATCGGACGGGAGAAGCTCGGAGTCAGCCGGCTCGGCAGCGTTCGAAGAAACTGCGGGTCGCTTTGGAGCCGAAGAGTGCGGTGAGAACGCTCTCTGCCTTATATAAGGTTTCATCATATTCTTTTTCCGGAGACGAATCTGCAACGATGCCCGCCCCCACCTGCAAATAAGCCCTGCCTTGCTTCAAAACTAGACTGCGGATGATAATATTGAAATCCATATTACCCGAGAAACTGAAATACCCCAAGGATCCTGTGTAAGGACCCCTGGCCACAGGTTCGAGCTCATCGATGATTTCCATACAGCGAATTTTGGGCGCTCCGGTGATGGTTCCTCCGGGAAAAAAGGCCTTAAATGCGTCGACGGCGCCTGCGCTTCTCTTGAGGCGGGCCTTGACGTTGGAGACAATGTGTTTCACGTGTGTGTAATCTTCAACGGACATCAGTTCATCAACGACAACCGAACCGTATTCCGAGACCCGGCCCAAATCGTTTCTCTCAAGATCCACGAGCATAATGTGCTCAGCCCGCTCCTTCTCGTTTAAGAGAAGTTCGAGCGACTTCGCTTTGTCTTCCGTCTTATTTTTGCCGCGCGAACGCGTTCCGGCGATAGGGCGCGTTTCCAACACTCCCTCGCGCAAACTCAAAAGCCGTTCGGGGGATCCTGAAATAATCTGAAAAGTTCCCGCGTCGAGCACGCCGAAAAAAGGAGACGGGTTGGTCTTCTTGAGACGCGAGTATATTTCCAGCGGGTCGGCGTCCAATGAGAAATCAAAACGTTGAGATAGATTCGCCTGGAAGATATCGCCGCGTTCGATATAACGCTTTGCTTTATTGACGATCCCGCAGAAAGAACTTTTCGTGAGAGGACGATTGACCTCCGTGGGGAAAATTCTCGGCGGCGCGGGAGGCATCGGTGAACGTGTGCCTGTCAGAACTTTTTCCAGCTTGCGTACCTGGGAAACAGTCTCCGCAAAAATAACGGCCTCACCTTTCCGGTGATCGAAAACAACGCCGTGATCCACGAAAATAAAGTACAGGTCGGGCAAGCGCAGGTCATCGGGTTGGGTCGCCGGAAGTTTGGGTTCCACCCATTTTTTCGCCTCATAGCATACGCAGCCGATCGCTCCGCCCATGAAAGGGATATCGGTCACCGGCTCGGAAGCGTAGGCCTCTAGGAGACTCTGCAAAACATCGAAGGGGTTTGCCTTGATCGTTTTGGTTTTTTGGTTCTTTTTCGTAACCGTGGTGACGTCATCCCGGGCTTCAAGCGTCATAAAGGGTTGTGCCGCAACGATGGAATAACGCCCCATGGGCCCCGTAGTCTTCGCGCTCTCAAGCAACACGGAAGGTGCCGCATCCGGCGTCAGACGCTTCAGAGAGGCATAGCAGGCAAAAGGGTCAAATGTGCCTGTGAGAACTTTGCGAATCGGCATGACAGTGAAGGGCCTTCTTTTGAAAAATCAGCGCAGAAAAGAGATCTTCTGTTTTTTTAACCGGATTTCCAGCTTGAGTTCATTGATGTCATCTAACAGCGGCCGGATCTTCTCAGAATACATGAGATACCGTTCCTGCCATTTCTCCCTTTCGGGCGCCGTGAGCTTGATGGATTTATTTTCCAGAACTTTTTGAATTTCGCGCTGAGTTTTTTCCAGGTCATCGCATTTGATTTGATGCAACGACAGCTGGGCCTGCGCGGCGTCGATGTCTTTTTGGAGACTGCGGCGATTAGCCTCAATTCCTATTTTGTATTGCTCTATCTTTTCGTGCTGCGCCTTGGCATAGGTGTCATAGGCCTGTCTCAATTTGAGAATTTGCGCGTCCATGGCATTCTTGCGGGACAACAGATCCTGTTTGATCAAATCAATTTGGCGATGAGCTTGATCGCGCTGGACGATCATTTGATTGAACTGAGGGTCTTCCTTGGTGAGACGATCCAGCTCTTCGGGACCGTACGCGTCACAGCCCCCAAGAAATAGAATCGATAGCAGAATGATAAACGGTCGGCGCATCACCGTTCAATATATCAAATAAAGAAACCCGGCGCCAGCCGGCCGTGCGTTTATCTCAAACGTCGCCGGCGGCGTCGGTTTCTTTGTTGAATTATTTTCTCGGTTTAAAGCTGTCGACGAGCTGTTGGACGTAGCGACCGGCCATGTCCTTGCAGCCCAGGCCGATAGCCAACCCAAAACCCAACGCCAGCGAATACACGATGGCTCTGAGAATCATGTCGATGAGCGAGGTATCGATGCCGAGCTGTTTCATCGCCTGAAGAAAAACGAAGATCGCCACGGTCATCTGCGTCACTTGACCCAAGGTACGCGCCTGCTGAATGCCGGCATTGGCCGCGGCGGTTCTCACGGTATTGGCGAGAATGCTGGCAAAGAAAATACCGAGCACCAGCACGAATACGGCCGCAATGACGTTTGGAATGTAGAGCACCACGCGGTTAAGCAGTTCGGCGGCAACCGTCAACTGCATGAAGTTGACCACGAGGATGGCCACCACGAGCATGATGAGCCAGTAAATCAAGACGCCGATGATCTCGGAGAGCGTGTAGTTGATGTCGCCCTTCGTCAGAATATTGGCCACACCCACTTTTTCACTGAGCGAGTCCAGGCGGGCCAGCTTCAGAAAACGCGTCGCGACTTTTTGCGCCATCATCGCCACAAGCCATCCCAAAAGCAATAGTAACAGAACACTGATAAGCGAAGGCAGGAACCCCAGGAGTTGGGTCCAGAGATTTCTTACCGGTTCGACTACGTACGTGTTCATGTCCATATCTCCTCCTTGATCGCCAATATTCGCGGCTAAGTTAATTAGAACTTATCAAAATTCTCTACTTTTATCTATATTTAACAAAAAAAAGACCCGGATGTCAACTGATTCGTTGCACATCCGGGCCTTCTGGCGCTTTAGGAGGCCAGTTCTTTCTTGGATAAGAGCCTTAAAGAAGGGTCAAACTCATAAACAATGGGGATTCCCGTGCCCAGATTCAACTCCAATACCTGCTCTTTAGTGAGTTTATCCAGGTGCATCACAATGGAGCGAAGACTGTTCCCGTGCGCGGCCACGATGATGTTGTTGCCCTTCTTGAGGTCTTCCCAGATCCGGGATTCAAAGTATGGCAGTGTCCTCGCCGCCGTGTCCTTGAGACTTTCGCCCTTGGGAGGTGCAACGTCATACGACCTGCGCCAGATCTTTACCTGTTCATCCCCGAATTTCTGGGCGGTTTCCGCTTTATTCAATCCCTGCAAGTCCCCGTAGTGGCGTTCATTCAGCGCCTTGTCCTTCTCCACGGGCAGATCCGTTTGTCCCAGTTTTTCCAGAATGATCTTCAGGGTATTCTGCGCACGCTGTAAATCCGACGTATACGCCTTATCAAACCGAATGCTTTGTTTCTTTAGGCGGTCTCCGGCGGCACCCGCCTCCTGAATTCCTTTTGGCGAGAGAGGCACATCCACCCAACCCGTGAAACGGTTCTCTAGATTCCATTGGGACTCCCCGTGTCTGACTAAAACCAATTTAGGCATTGCCGTTCCCTTTCTTAGTTGCAAATGAGCAAATGTTTATCCGCGGGAAGCTGCTCGGTGATCGTCTTGAGCACTTCCCCTCTCAACATTCTTTCCACCGTGGTACGCTTTGTGGCGCCGATCATTACGGTATCAAGATTCAAGTCTTTGGCGGTCTTGACAATGAGTCCGCCCGCGTTATCACCCATCATCCAAAGCGGGACTGATGTGATTCCTCTCTTTTCAAATTCTTGCACGGCCTGATTCAGTGCGGCCACGGAATCGGCGGCGGGTTCCACTTCCACGGGATAAGCCCAGCCCGGCGGCTTTTCTTCGACCAGCAGTGTGTAGACGACCTTCTCGCCCTTTCCTTTGGCGTGGAGCACGGCCTCTTCAACGAGGGCTGTGCTCACGGACTTTATGGCCACCAGCGTGGAGCCCTTATACAACGGCATGAGATCCTTCGCTTCCTCTACCGTCAGGACGTTGATGCCCAAAACTTCGAGCGCAGGCGCCACCCTCTTCTCGAGCTGCTTTGAAATCGCGCGCAGAGACAAACCGATACCCAACACCGACAGCGCAAAAATCACGGCGTTGTGTTTCTCGTAAATGATTGTCGCTTCGACCAGGAGCATCACGATTCCCACTACTCCCAGCATCACGCGCTCAGTCTTCTTGATCGGCAATGATTTGTTAGTACAGCAGGCGATCACGTTGATCGTAATGGCGCCGACCACACCGATCGCGTAGAGCGCGGCGAGATGGCGCACATCATGATCGAAAAGCAGCACGGCAATCGGAGCGGCGACGGAAACGAGTAATCCAAACCAGGGCATGCCGTAGCGGTTTAGATTTGAAAAAATAGCCGGAATTTCTTTGTCCTTGGACATCAGGAAGAAAATGCTGACAAGGCCAGAGATGGCCGTGTTGCAGGCGGAGATCAGCAGAAAACCCAATAAGAACGCCACGAGATGTCCAAACCAGGGGCCGATATAATATTCACCGATGGCGCGGATCATGTCTTCGGTGCGTCCTTCGAGACCGGGGATCGCGTTCATCGCAGCGCCCAGGATCAACGACACCACGACGACTTCAATCATGACGGGCACGATCGCGCGCTTTGCCGTGCGCTTAACAGGCTCTTTCATGATTCCGGTCACGTTTGCGATAGCTTCAATCCCCGATAGCGCCAAAACTATTCCCACGAACTTTGTCCAATTGTCGAAAAACGTGCCCTGCGGAGGATCGATATGAACCCGTCCGACATGCGGCATCACGGCCACGCAGAGAACGGCCAATACGGCAGTTGTGAGAATGGCGATGATCGCCGCGCCGTTGCCACTTTTGGTAGGGCCGACAATGTTGATCACGCCGAGAAATATAAGGATTCCGATGGCCCAGACAAGCGGATTGGAAACACCCAGATAGTGAAAGGCCTCGATACTGCTTATGGCGGCCGTCACCACATAATCCGCCACTAACAGCAACGCACCCACCACGGCCAACGTGTGTGACCGGTGGCGCACCGCGGAATAAACGCCTCCGCCATCGGGATAGGCCTTACAAATAATGATGTAGCACAGGCCCACGAGCACGGTCAGCACACTCATGGCGACCAGGAAAAACATCGAGGCGTGACCGGCAATCGCGAACGCCAAGCCCAACACATAGGCCTTCGACGTGCCCCAATCCCCGTACAGCATGGAGCTCGCCTGCCACCACTTTAATTCTCTGGGCCGTTCAACTTTCTTCAGTAATAGAGCCATAATCGCTTATAGAAAAAAAGGGAGTCTCCGGTAAGAGACTCCCTTGGACAATGCGTTAGAGATTAATCCCGTCTTCTACCGAAAATACGCAGAAGCAGGATAAACAAATTGATAAAATCAAGATAGAGCGTCAAAGCGCCCAACACGGCCATCTTGCGGCCCATCTCCGCGTTCTCAATGCCCATCGCATGGATCGCTTTGAGTTTTTGCGTATCATAGGCGATCAGGCCCAGGAACACCGCAATACCGATGTAGGTCGTGACCCACATCAAGACGGAGCTCTGTAAGAATATATTCACGATGCTCGCGATCACAACACCGATCAAACCCATAATCGCCAGACTGCCGATCGATGTCAGGTCTTTCTTCGTCGTCGCGCCGTACATGCTGAAAAAGAGAAACGTGCCGGCTGTGATGGCAAATGTGGTGGCGATAGAAGAGCCCGTATAGATAAGGAAAATCGACGCCAGCGTCAATCCGTTTAAAAAAGAATACGCCACGAATAGCAGTGAAGCCATCGCCGAACTCATGCGCATCGCCGCGGCGGACAACCAGATCACAAGAGCCAATTCCGCGATGATGATGCCGAAGAAAATCCATTGATTGCCAAAGATGGCTTTCAACAGAGATTCCTGAGATAAAAGCCATAAAGACGATGCTGCGGACACTAAAAGACCGACCGACATCCAGAGATACACTTTATTGATAAAACCGGATTCCGAAATCTGCGTAGACGTCGTTATTGTTTTATTGCTCATAAGTGCCTCCTTGCCCTGTCAAAAAATTATTCGATAGGAATGCGGATCCGGGTGCCTTTTCTGGGTCTGTCCGGATTCGAGATCACGTCCCTATTGAATTCATAGATCCTCTTCCATTGGCGGCCGTCCCCATATTCACGCTTGGCAATGCCCCACAGCGTATCGCCGGATTGGATCGTGTATTCACGGGTGTCAACTTTGACGTCACCCTCGAGAGTTTTTTCTTCTTCAATGACTCTGTCCTGGAAATAGCTCGCTTTGTCGGCGGGAATCATCACTTCTTCGACTTCGGCGATCATGAACTGAGCGTTTCTGTCTTTCTGCATGCCCACGAGGTCATTCGTCGCGGCCATCGCGTTTAATTTGCCGCGGCTGAGAATACGAATACGGCTCTCGGCCAAACCTCTGTCAATCATGTATTCACGCACGGCTGCCGCGCGTTTCTCGGCCAGCTTAAAGTTATATCCTTCGCTGCCGCGCGCATCGGCATTGCCGGTGATCAAAATATCCGCAGCCGGGTTTCTTTCCAGAGTGCCCATGGCCTGCGAGAGGACGCTGATTGTGTCCTCACGGAGTTCCGATTTGTCATAGTCAAAGAAAACCTTAACGTTCTTCAGAACCTTCTTGATGACTAACGAGGGTTTCTGATCGCCTTCGGAGCTCTTATAATCAAAAATAATTTTGCGGACATAAACCCAGCCCTGATTACCCCAAGGACGGGCTTCGCCGGGAACTTCGGGCCACCACCAGTACCCCGAACGATCGCGATCCTTTACGGGTGCGGGCTTCGCATCGGTGGGCCACCAAGAAAATCTCTTCGCCAGCGCTTCGTCCTCGGGTGTTTGAACCTTCGGGAAATCCATTCCGCGCGAAGCATCAGCCGCGCGATTTTCCATGGAATTGTTCACCGAAGAAGAAATACCCGCCGAAGTGACGGGAACGGTTTCCGTTTGAAATTGTCCGCTTAGCGAGGAGCCGTAAGAGGAGGAAGAGTCGACAACGGGGTCGGTGTCGGCGAATGCGGCGTTCGAAACAACGATCAACGCACCCAGTGTTAACACAATGTACAACTGAACTTTACGATAATTTTTCATTCGGTCACCTTGGCTTGAAATGAATGGCGGTTTACCCAAAAATCAATGAAATTAGAATACTAGGAACGGGCATTTACGTCAATCGGAAACGGACAAAAACGGCTTAGTGATTTAGAGCGTATTTAAGTAATCTATGAGTTTTCTTAGCCCTTGATAGCTCGTTTTGTTAAAGCTGAAAATAAGGCGGGTCAGACCGTCTTCCTTATTATCTTCCAAGGAAAGGTCGCTCAACAGTTCGAATTCTCCCGAACTCAGGATAACCTTGAAATCCTTGTTGATCTTGGCCAATGCCTGCGCGGATATCGTGCGATTCAATCGGATCAAATACTTATCGCGGAAAAAACGCGAAGAATGATAATTCCGGTAGAAGCCCGTGACCGCTTCGACGCCCTCGTCGCAATCCTGCGTGTGGCGCATGAGATCCAGGTCACCGGGTGATATCAATTTTCCGTGTTCCATGGTTTGTTTGAGCAATTTGATCGTAGAGCTCCAGAATAAACTGCCCGGTGTGTCCATCAGCACCAACGGACGCGGTCTCGCCTTCCCCGTCTGAACCAGCGTAAAGGACTCGAAGCCTTCGTCGAACGTACCGAATCCTCCCGGAAAAAGAACCGTGGCCGCAGATTCCTTCAGAAACATGAGTTTGCGAGTGAAAAAATATTTGAAATAGACCAGCTTCTCGTTTCCGAGAATCACGGAATTGGCGTACTGCTCGAACGGCAGCATGATATTCAACCCGAAACTGTTTTTGGCGCCGGCGCCGATCATGGCGGCCTCCATGATGCCGCTGGCACCCCCGGTGATGATCATCCATCCTTTTTTGGCGAGCTTCTTGCCGAAGCGCTCCGCGAATTTAAAATCCGCGTGATTCGCGGGAGTTCTAGCGGAGCCAAACACAGCGGCCTTTGGAATGTCGCGATAGGGCTTGAAAACCTTCATCGCATATCGGAGCTCTTTGAACGCGGTGTTCAGAAGCCGCAATTCCACGATATCGAGCTTCTCTTCCCTCAGTTGGCCGATGTTCAACAGCATTTCCTGATAAATCTGATCGTCGGCGGAACCGGTGCCGTCCTGAAGCAGAGCGGCAATGTCCTTCTTTATTTTGGTGAAGTCTTTCTGGATTCGGGCCACGTTTTGCCGGAGAGTTATTTTTCTAGAACGTAAGCGAAGACCAGCGGGGCCACAATCGAGGCATCCGATTCGATGATAAAACGCGGCGTATTGGCGTCGAGCTTGCCCCAGGTGATCTTCTCATTGGGAACAGCGCCGCTATAGGAGCCGTAGGATGTCGTGCTGTCCGAGATCTGGCAGAAATAGCCCCAAAGCTTGCATTTTTCTTTCAGATCCTGCTGGATCAGCGGGACTACGCAGATCGGAAAATCACCGGCGATGCCGCCGCCGATTTGGAAGAAACCCAGCGACTCGGTGCGCGTGTTTTCTTTGTACCAGTCGATCAGAGCCGCCATCATCTCGACGCCGGACTTTACGACCTGGTAATTGGAAACATCTTTACGCATCACGTTCGCGACAAAAATATTGCCAAGAGTCGAATCTTCCCAGCCGGGAGTGAAAATCGGTAATTTCTTTTCACAGGCGGCGATCATCCAGGAATTTTTGGGATCGATTTGAATGTATTCATCGATCATGCCGCTTTCGATGAGCTGGTACATGTATTCGTACGGAAAATAGCGCTTCTTTTCCTTGTCGGCCTTTTGCCAGAGCTTTAACACCTGACGTTCAATGCGGCGCATTGCCTCTTCTTCGGGAATGCAGGTATCCGTTACTCGATTCATGCCCCGGTCGCGAAGCTTCACCTCTTCTTCGGCGGTAAGGTTCCTGTATTGGGGAACCCGCTCGTAGTGATCGTGCGCAACGAGATTAAAAATGTCTTCTTCCAAATTTGCGCCCGTGCAGCAAATGCCGTGCACTTTGTCGGCGCGAATCATATCGGCCAAGGACAGACCCAGCTCCGCGGTGCTCATGGCCCCCGCAAGCGTCATGAACATTTTGCCGCCTTTGCCTAGGTGATCGACATAGGCCTGAGAGGCGTCGATGACGACGGCTGCGTTGAAATGACGGTAGTGATGCGTGATGAAATCTTTGATCGGAGAGTTCGAATTTTTATTGGTTGTCATTTTCTCGGCAGATTTGGATTTTGTGAATTCCTTGACTGGTGCCATATTGGGTCACCTCCGGATTTGATTCATTTATAACATGAATCCAGAGGGTGGAAAAGGATTATTTTGCTATTTGAGCGCGCGGATGATGTTTCGTACCAAAAGAAAAATCAGAATCAGCGCGATAATCGGAAGAATCACGTACAGAAACAGCGCGAGAAAAATCACGACCCCGCAAATAAATATAGTGAATGCTAAAATACGGTTTAAGGCATTCTTCCATGCGGGCGGCGGTCCCTGCGGGCGACCAGAGGACGCGTAAATGATCTCGCCGTCGTCGTCGCGTTCGGGCTTGAGATCGATAATGTCTTTGGCCATCATTTGATCAGCTCTTCATCAGGTTCAAAGCGCTGCCGGCTTTAAACCATTCCACCTGCTCCTGGGTGAAGGAATGTCTGAGCTCCGCCGTTTCCTTTAAGCCATCATCATGGCGAATGGTCATCGTCACGGTGCTGCCGGGTTTTAATCCGCTTAAACCGGTGATGTCGATAAGGTCCTTTTCGCGGATTTTTTCATAATTGGCGGGATTTTTAAAAATGAGCGGCAGAAGCCCCTGTTTTTTTAAATTCGTTTCATGGATTCTCGCGAAACTCTTGGCGATCACGACTCGTCCGCCAAGATAGCGTGGGGACATGGCCGCGTGTTCGCGGCTCGAACCTTCGCCGTAATTCTCGTCTCCGATCGCGGCCCATCCGCGGCTGGACGCCTGGTAATCACGCGCGGCGGCGGCGGGCGTCACAACAGCTCCCTGCTTCAGCCAATTCTTAACAGTACCCGGCTGAGCCGTGAATGCGTTTACGGCGCCCAGAAACATGTTGTCTGAGATTTTATCGAGATGACCGCGGTATTTAAGCCACACGCCCGCGGGAGAAATATGGTCCGTAGTGCACTTCCCTTTGGCCTTCAGCAGGACAAAAAGGTCGAATAAATCATTTCCGTCCCATGGTTTAAACGGTTCAAGAATTTGCAGGCGGTCGCTCGCGGGATTGATCATGACGCGAATATCGCGACGCTTATCGAGTTCCATCGGTGCCAGAAAACCCGATTCTCCGCCGGCGTACCCTTTAGTCGGAAGTTCATCCGCCTTAGGGGCTCTCAACAAAAATTCTTTTCCATCGGCGCCGGCCAGCGTATCCGTCAAAGGATTAAAATCAAGACGACCCGCCAGTGCGTATGCGGTGACTATCTCGGGCGAGGCGATAAACGACAGAGTCTCGGCATTACCGTCGTTTCGCGCGGGAAAATTTCTATTGAATGAATTGATAATGGTATTCTTCTCACCCTTTTTGATATCGTCGCGCTTCCACTGCCCGATGCAGGGACCGCAGGCATTCGCGAGAACGGTTCCACCGATTTGTTCCAGCGCATGAAGCTGACCGTCGCGTTTGATCGTGTTCTGGATCTGTTCTGAGCCCGGCGTGATCAAGAAATAGCATTTGGATTTGATGCCGGCCTTGCTCGCCTGATTCGCCACATCCGCCGCGCGTCCGATGTCTTCATAAGAAGAATTGGTACAACTGCCGATCAACGCCGCCCTGATTTCCGCAGGGTACCCTTTCTCTTTAACGTCTTTGGCCATTTGAGAAACGGGCCGCGCCAAATCCGGCGTGTGGGGACCCACGACATGCGGTTCCAGCGTATCAAGGTCAATCTCCACGACTTCGTCATAGAACTTTTTGGGATCTTTTTCGACTTCCGGATCCGCCACGAGATACGTGGAGTATTGATCGGCCAACGCAGCCACTCCCTCGCGCTTGGTTATTTTGAGGTAGGCGCTCATTTTGGTGTCATAAGGAAAAACGGATGTGGTCGCACCCAATTCGGCGCCCATGTTGGTGATCGTTCCTTTGCCGGTACAGCTAATCGAACGCGCGCCGGGACCAAAATACTCCACAATCTTGTCCGTGCCGCCTTTGACCGTGAGAATACTGCAGAGCTTAAGAATAACGTCCTTGGAGGCGGTCCAGCCCTTGAGACTGCCTTTTAAATAAACGCCGATCAATTTCGGGCACTTCACTTCCCAGGAAAGTCCTGCCATGACATCGGCCGCATCCGCTCCGCCCACTCCAATCGCCAGCATGCCCAACCCGCCGGCATTGGGTGTGTGAGAATCCGTTCCGATCATAAGACCGCCGGGAAACGCATAATTTTCGAGAACCACCTGATGGATAATGCCCGCACCCGGCTTCCAAAATCCCAGTCCGTAACGGTTGGCGGCGGTGCAGAGAAAATCATATACTTCTTTATTCACATCGAGAGCGTTTTTCATGTCTTCGCTGGCACCCACACGCGCCTGGATCAAATGATCACAATGGATCGTTGAAGGAACCGCGACAGAGTGACGTCCTGCCTGCATAAACTGCAACAAAGCCATCTGCGCTGTCGCGTCCTGCATCGCGACGCGGTCCGGATTCAGCGATAAGTAGCTCTCGCCCCTTTTGAATTCTTGCGAAGCCAAGTCCGTCACGTGCACCGCCAGAATCTTTTCGGTGAGCGTCAACGGGCGGCCAAGTTTGGTCCTTAAGAAATCGCACTTGGCGGCGAACTGTTCGTATAATTTTTTTATTTGGTTTTCGTACGCGGTCATAAAATTTTTTCTTCTCCTATGCTGACAACCATTGCATTATAGCAAACTCTTCACGCCGGTTAAATGACGCCGTTCTTGGCCCCGTGGAAAATGTACTGCTGAACATAACCGGCATGTGCCCCCCAGCGTTTTTGGGCGAAGTCGTGCACGCGGTCTTCGGAAACCTTGCGGTTGTTAAAATACAGCTTACGCATGGCGCGCAATATCCAGACATCCACAGGGAACGCCTCGAACTTTTGAAATCCATAAAGCAGGACACAATCGGCCACCTTGGGCCCGATCCCCGGGAAACAGACCGCACGCGCTCTCGCTTCTTCGTAGGGCGCTTCCCGGATGACGTCAAAACACTGAGGATTCGTCGACACGTACTGCGCGCTGTGCAGCAAAAATGGCGCCCGGTAACCCAAACCCAACTGTCTTAGCATTCTCTCATGCGTGGCCGCGATTCGCGCGGCGCCGGGAAAACCGGCGTAGTATTCAAATAAATTTTGCCAGATCAATTGGATACGTTTGACGTTATTGTTGGAAGAAATGATGAAACAGGTCAACGCCTCCCACGGATCCTGCCGGATAAGCCGCATCCCTTTATAGACGCTCAGAGTGGGCGCCAGGCGGGAATCAGAACGCAGAATTTCATAAACGGGCGTGATGTCTCTATGGAGGTCAAAGTATTCGGACAACAGCGGCCGGGCGCCGCCATTGAGTCCGCTTTCAGCGAAAAGAAAACCGCTCTGCTGGCGGAGGCGGAAACGCTCTCCGCGGATCAAGCCTTCGTACGTGTGGGCGTTTTTCTTAAAACCGAATACCTGGCCCGAATCCAGAGTGGCCTCGAGATTAAAATCAACGGCTTTGAATTTCATGACGCCTTTAGACGATTTGTGAGGCCTGCGATTGGATAAAACGCATGATCAGCACCACGAGAAGTGCGGTCTGAACGACACTGACGACAATGAGACGTTTCAGAAACAGTTTTTGATTCGGGCGTTTGTTTTGGTCCACAATAAAATAGATCAAGAGCGCGCTAAAAGGAATCTCGACAAGCATGACCAGCGTGATGAGTGTCATTGCCGGCTATTTCTTCACGTACGCTTTGATGATTTTTTGTTCAGGGGTGGGTCTGTCATTGCCGTCGGTATTGACTGCCTCAATCTTCTGCACCGCCTCATACCCGTTCACCACTTTGCCGAATATCGTATGCTTCTGATGAAGCCACGGCGTCTTCGCGGTCGTGATAAAAAACTGACTTCCGTTTGTATTGCGTCCGGCGTTCGCCATCGCGAGAATTCCGGGTTTATTGAATTTCACGTCGATATCGATTTCGTCTTCAAATTCCTTACCCCAGATCGATTCGCCACCGGCACCCGTGCCGGTGGGATCCCCGCCCTGGATCATAAAATCCTTGATAACGCGGTGGAAGGTCAACCCGTTGTAGTACCCTTTTTCGACAAGCTTGGTAAAATTTTCGCAGGCCTTCGGAGCCGTCTGCGGCATGAGTTCTAATTCAATGGCTCCTTGAGTGGTTTCTAAGACGACGTTCATGACTGTCCTTTCCTTTTTAAAGTGATGACTTTGGTGCCTTGCTGCTCTCCATTTTCGTAATACAACCAAATCTGTTCCATCGCCTGACTATTGGGCATGCTGATTTTTAAGCCATGCATATGCGCTTCGGCCGGATCCAGCCCCGAGTCCGGTGCCAGTTCAAAAAAAAGATTGTTGGGATCCGAATCGGCCAAGACCATTTCGGGCCTGTTGCCGATCACGCAATAATGCGTCATCGCCACCACCCCGTTTTTCTCATAATAGACGGAAGTCATCTCTTCGTCAGTACCCGGAAAAAGTCGCTCAACCACCGCGTTTCCGCCCGAAGTCACCTCATAGCTGACGGTGGCGGGTGTTTCATCGCGGCCCGCGGTGCCTTCCCAAACACCGGCCAACCCCTTGATCTGATCAAAGGCGCTGGGAGCCGCCCAGGAGGAAGCCGTCATGCTTACGCAAATAAATAAAAAAATAAGGGTTTTTTTCATCGAACGACAATTTTATCAGAGCTTAGACACCCCTGGCCACAGAAAAAGACAATCGTAACCCCAAAGAAACATTGCCGTCATACCCATCGTCTATCCTTATAACGCAAAGGAGGATGAAATGAAAAAGATAGAATGCATCATACAAAATAAGAAGTTAGGCGAACTGGAGCAGGCGCTCCGCGCTATAGGCATCGGCGGCATGATGGTTACTGAAATCAAGGGATTCGGGAACGAACAGACGCGCCCCGATTCATATCTATTCCTGCCCAAAACCAAAGTTGAGATTTACTGCAAGGAAGACGCGCTGGATCTCCTGATCCACACCATTTGCAATACCTGTCAGACGGGCAAATTAGGAGACGGCAAGATCGCGGTATTAAATGTCGAAGAGCTTGTGCGTATACGCACGTTTGAACGTGGCGAAGCGGCGGTTTAAAAAGGGTTAGCTGCGGAGCGCCAGACGCTCAAAGACTTCGATGCCGACGGGATAAACATACAGAATGATGACAAGACTCACGGGTACGAGCACCCAGCGCATAACAAAACTTCTGAGCGCGTCGTTTTTGATCCATAACGGCAGATAGGTGCACGCGGCGATCATCAGAATCGTGATGCCCAGCCAAACAACGGGATGATCGAAAAAGTTTTTCACCGGTCAGTCCTTGAATATAAAAAGAGAAATAATTAACACGGCGCCGACCGCGAGCTGAATACGCACATCGGTTATGAAGTAAGGAAATGCGATCAACGCGATACCCAACGCCATCGTCTTCCAGAATCCCTGCCTTTTGCCATAGAGAAAAGCGGCGAAACCGATGGCGCCGCTGATCAGATTGATGAATATTCCCATTCCCGACATGTCGGACAAGAGGCCTCCCGTTCGCGTTTACTGCGGGTTATAACGAACCCGGCCGCCCGGCTTCCCGCCGGTCGTCTGAATAAAAGCGTCCACTGCATCGAATTGCTTTTCATCCGGATCTCTGCGCGCACCGTCGAAGAAATTGCGCACGAGAGCGACCGCCACAATCACAAAGAGGATCCCGAATATCAGCGGCGCCAGAGACTGCATTCCCTGAAAAAACGGATTGTTCATCGGATTGGGCGATCGCATCGTCTCCGGACCTACTTCCAGGCGTCCACTTCTTTTTGCATCTGTTTTTGCGCTTTTTTCATTTCATCCTGCAGTTTTTCGGATTCTGTTTTTTGAGCGCAACCGGTTAAAACAACCGTGCCCAACAAGAAAAATGCCCCAACAACTCTTATCGACTTCATGCTGTTCTCCTTTTTAGGGTTGATCGCTTTCAACTTAAACTTGGGCCGGCTGTGACGTCGGGAATCGCTTCCGTGTAGCTTCCCCCCGCTCCCTTATACACAATCCGCCGCTTGAGCGTATCGACGTCATATACGGTGATTCCCGAATCATAAATTCTTTTTAGAAATGTCGGGTGATCAATGCGCATTTTTTGCGCGTCTTCAATGGCCGCCTGAATACCTCCCTGGCTGAAGCGGCCGGGGTTTTGGCGACTATCCACCACGGGCACTCCTGCTTCCAGTATCGTTTGACCGCCCTTTCCATGAAAAACAATCCTGTAGGAAGCGACTTCCGCGGTATAGCCCGTTACACCCGCCGCGGCCAGATGACTGATGAATTGAGGATAATTCATCTCCCCGGAACGAACCTTTACCAATCCTTCTTTGACCGCCTCTTCCATTCCGCCGTTTTCCGCTTCACTTTCCGCTGACGTTGCGAACGAGGTATTCACGACGATCCCTTCGGGCGCAACGCTGTGTTCATCGGGCTCATCAAGCGTTTCTTCGGGATGATCCGCCGACGGTTTAAGCGATTTATAAATCTCCCATGGGTCCGAGGCTTTTTTGACCTTCTCCACTTGCGCCGTATTAAGGCCGTTAAGAAGAAGTATCATCGTGCTCATCGCCACGATAATCAGAAGGCCGAAGAGCACGGTGAACAAACGCTCTTCCAAACCCATTTTCTTGGCGAGAACCTGCCTCCAGTTCAAACGTTTCTGTGTCATACAAGCGCGGCCTTCGTTACCCGGAGGCCGAGGTGACTCGGAGAACACGCTCCCGCGACAGTTCAGAGAAAAAAGTTTTTAGAACTTTAAGCATTCGCTTTCTTTCGTTTTAAAATTTCTTCGGGTTTAGTCTCGCCGACGACGGATCCCGGGAGATTGGAACAGCGTGACTTTTGACAAATCTGCACGGGCTTGAGTCCGGCCGTGAACGTGTCAGCGCAGCCGTATTTCCCCCAATAATCCTCAAGCAATTCACTTCCAAATTTCTTGTTCACCGCCTGCCATTGGTAACAACCGACGATCACCGCGTCGCAATCCTTGTCTTCTTTGCACGTCAGCCATTCCTTCTTGGGTTCCCAGGCGGCGTTGGCCTGCGTGGCAGAGACCACGATCATCATTAAGACAAGAAAAAAAGTCTTCATAGGCTTACCATACCCCCGCTCTCCGTTTGTTTTATTTAAACACACAAACAGATACACGTCCAAGCCCATAAAAGAGATAAACGCTCAGCCCGATCACGACGAGAGACAAAATGCGCAGAACGCTCACCAGCACCTCTGCAAATTTCAGGAGGTTCCTGTCTTTGAGACGGGATAAACGCGCGGCCACGATCTTGGGGGCGAAAAACACGCCGATCACGCCGACCGTCATCGAGACGCAATTGACCAATAACAAAAAAAGAAACGTCGCGGTATTTTGGTTCATTCTGGGCCACTCAAGGCGTTAAGAATGTCTGACAATGGCGGCGTGGATCAGATAAGCCACCGCCAAAAGTCCCAGCGCCAAAATCAATGTGACGGAGAAATTGAGCTTCAGCCATCTATTTAACACAAACGGCGCAAAAAACAAAAGCGACAGCGGCACGGCCACCAGGATGGAAACCGCATACTCATTCACCTTCTGCATATCACGGTACTGAAAATAAGTAAAAAGAATGCTCAAGAGCGACGCCAAAGGGAGTGCAATGATAAACCCGGCCAAACCGGG
>CAYUTV010000010.1:19775-24495 GCA_964447745.1 uncultured Planctomycetia bacterium
AAAAAACCGCGGCTACGTTTTGTGTAGCCGCGGTTTATCATTTTAATCCCTCGTTCTCTGACTTCTTAGCTGCATCCCATCGAGTTGCCGCAGTTAAGGCACTTGTAGCAGGCGCCATTACGCACGGTCACGTGTCCGCAAAGACTGCAGAACGGCGCGTCACCCATCATCTTGCCCAGGTGATCATTCAGCGCTCCCTCGGCGTGTCCCTTTGTGTGCGTATCCTGCGAATGCGTTTCAGCGCTATGTGCCTGCTGACGCGGACGCGCGGGCGCTTCCGGATCCTGATCGGATTTGCGGCGTATGTGTGCCGGCGGCGGTAATGTCACGTCTGTGGTTTGTTCCGCGGGCGGAATCTGCACAAGGTCATGGCGTCCGAGATACTCCATCGCCAGCAGTCTGAAGATGTAGTCCACGATGGACGTCGCGAATTTGATATTCGGATGATCCACGGGACCCGAAGGTTCAAAGCGCGTGAACGTGAACACGTCGACGTATTCCTTTAAAGGCACGCCGTACTGAAGACCCAGAGAGACCGCGATCGCGAAGCAGTTCATCATCGAGCGGTACGCGGCACCTTCTTTGTGCATATCGATGAAGATTTCACCAAGGCCGCCATTTTCGTACTGGCCCGTGCGAACATACACCTTGTGTCCGCCGATGCGCGCTTCCTGCGTGATACCCGTTCTCTTCTTGGGCAGACGCTGTCTCTGCGGAGTCATCTCGACCACCGAGGCCTCTTCTTTGTCCTTCGTTGCACCGGAAGAAGCTCCCGAGTTCAGCGGCTGGGACAGTTTGCATCCGTCGCGGTAGAGTGCCACGGCCTTGAGGCCCAGCTTCCAGCTGTCGACATAGATTTTCTCGATATCCTCGACGGTCACTTCGTTCGGAAGATTGACTGTCTTGGAAATCGCGCCCGAGATAAAGGGTTGCGCCGCGCCCATCATGCGAACGTGACCCATCGGTGCGATGAAACGTTTGCCGTATTTACCGCACTTGTTCGCGCAGTCGAATACAGGCAGATGCTCGGGCTTGAGTCCGGGCGCGCCTTCAATGGTCATGCGTCCGCAGATCACGTCGCTGGCCTCTTGAATTTGTTTACCGGAGAAACCGAGAGCTTCCAACATGTTAAACGCGGGCGAATTATATTCTTCTTCTTTGATTCCCAAACGCTTCAGCATGTCTTCGCCCAGCGTCCACTTATTGAACGCGAAATGCAGTTCAAAAGCGCCCGGAATGGCGTTCTCGATTTTTTCCAGATCCTCATCCGTGAAGCCGCGTTCTTTCAGCGTCACGCTGTTGATATGAGGAGCTCCGTCGAGAGTGAGAGTGCCGTTAATAAAGGTAATGATATCGCGCATTTGATCATCGCGATAACCCAGGTTCTCGAGTGCTCTCTGGACGGATTGGTTCACGATCTTGAAGTAACCTCCGCCCGCGAGTTTCTTAAACTTCACGAGTGAAAAGTCGGGTTCGATGCCCGTCGTGTCGCAATCCATCAGAAGACCGATGGTGCCCGTAGGCGCGATAACCGTGGCCTGCGCGTTGCGCACGCCGTGCTTTTCGCAGAGCTTGACCGTTTCTTCCCAATCTTCGCGGGCCGCGCGCAGAAGGTCCTGCGGGCAGAGCTTCTCGTCGATGCGATACGTCGCGTCGCGGTGCTTTCTCATGACGCGGTTTGTCGGCTCAACGTTTTTCTCGTACCCCGGGAACGGACCTTTGTGCTTGGCGATCTCGGCGGACGTGCGGTACGCATGCCCCGTCGTGATGGCCGTGATGGCGCCGCAAATCGCGAAAGCCTTCTCGGAATCATAAGGAATACCCTTCACCATGAGCAGCGTGCCGAGGTTCGCATAACCCAGACCCAGCGGACGATAGTCGTGGCTGTTTTGGGCGATGGGTCCCGTCGGGTAAGACGAATAATCGACGAGAATTTCCTGCGCGGTGATAAATACGCGGCAGGCGTGGCGATAACCTTCGATATCGAAGGAGCCGTCATCGTTCAAAAACTTCATCAGGTTGATCGATGCGAGATTGCAGGCGCTGTCATTTAAGAACATGTACTCAGAGCAGGGATTGGACGCGTGAATCTTGTCCGTATTCGCGGACGTATGCCAATCATTGATCGTCGTGTCAAATTGCACGCCGGGATCCGCGCAAGCCCAGGCCGCATAGGCGATCTGGTGCATCAGGTCGCGCGCTTCATAGGTGTCGCCGATCTTGCCGTTGGTGCGGAATGTGGTGCTCCATTTTCCGCCTTCTAGGTAAGCCTTCATGAAGTCGTCGGAAATGCGGACGGAATTGTTGGAATTCTGCCCGGCAACCGTCTTGTACGCTTCGCCGTTGAAATCCGAAGGATATCCGGCCGCAATAAGAGCCGCGACTTTCTTTTCTTCGCGGACTTTCCAATTAATGAAGTCCACGATTTCCGGATGATCCATATCGAGACAAACCATTTTCGCCGCACGACGCGTCGTGCCGCCGGACTTCGTGGCGCCGGCTCCCCTGTCCAACACTTCCAGGAAGGACATGAGGCCTGACGACGTACCGCCACCCGAGAGCTTCTCCTGACGTCCGCGGATCTTTGAGAAGTTCGTACCGGTGCCCGAACCGAATTTGAAGAGACGCGCTTCATTTTTGACCAAATCAAAAATGGACATCAAGTCATCTTCGACGTTTTGAATGAAACACGCGGAGCACTGAGGGTGCTGGTAGGAATCTTTGGTGATGGTGGGAGCGCCTTTTTTGAAATCCCACGCATAACTGCCGCCGGAACCGGTGCGAATGCCATATGCTTCAAATAAACCGCAGTTAAACCACACCGGTGAATTAAAAGCGCCTTTTTGAGTGACCAAAAGATGTGCCAGCTCCGCTTCAAACGCCTCGGCATCCTCGGCGGTGCGGAAATAGCCGCCGTACTGCTCGCCGGCCTGACGGATCGCATGCGAAATGCGATGTACGACCTGACGAACGCTCACTTCACTGCCGGTACCTTCGACGCCCGCTTTTCTGAAATATTTCGAGACCACGATATCGGTGGCCAGCTGTGACCAGCTCTTGGGGATCTCGGCGTTCTCCATCTTGAACACTGTGGAACCGTCGGTGTTCGTGATGGTGGAGCTACGCTTCTCATAAACAACGGCATCCAGCGGATTGGCCCCGGGCTTGGTAAAACGTCTTTCGAATTTGATTCCTTTCATATCTCCAGCGAGGGTTGAGGTTTGGTGGGGCGCGATTTTGGTTTTACCGTTGTTCTGCATCGGTTGTTCTCCTATATATGCAGGTTTTTGTGCGAAACTTTACATTCACTACGAACTTTAAAAAATTTTTATGACGCCAGAGACGCAAAAAACGCTTTTTCTCAAAGCGTTTTTGATCACTCGATTTAATTTTTATTTTTCCAACTACGCCTTGAACCGGTTGCTCAAGGTGTCGATCATTTTACATTTGACGCGACAAAAATCAACAGTTTTTTCACCTTTGCAGACAAAAAATCGAAAGTATCGTTTGACATTTTGGTCGACACTTCCGGTTTCACATAGCGGTGTTCGTTGATGTTTTAAGTATAAATCTCGTCTTGTGGTCGTGTCAAGCAAAATATGCCAAAAAACACAATATTTTGTGCTTTTTTAACTTCTAACGTCCAGACAGCCCCGAAAAAAAAGGGCTCCCGCCCATGCCTACTTGAGCGTCCTACGGCTATTGTGCTACACTGATTTCACCATTTCACCCAAAGGAAGACAAGGAAATCCCATGGAAGAAAAAGTTTTGATGACGCGCGAAGGTTACGACAAGCTCGTCAAAGATTTGGAATACCTGAAAACGACCAAGCGGCGCGAAATCGCAGACGATATCGCACGCGCGCGCGCCTTCGGCGATCTCAAGGAAAACGCCGAGTATGACGCGGCCAAAAATAATCAGGCGCTCAACGAAAGCCGCATCGCCGATTACGAAGACCGGCTGACACGCGTGCAGATTATCGACACCTCCAAGATCGCCAAAGACCAAGTCTTTATAGGCGCTACCGTGTTGTTGCGCGATTTAGATCACGATGAGGAATTCAGTTATACCATCGTCCCTCAGGACGAGGCGGACTTTGATGAGGGCAAGCTATCGGTCACATCCCCTATCGCCAAGGGACTTCTCACACTCAAGGTCGGTGATGTCGCCAATATCAAGATTCCGGCGGGCACACTGAAGTACAAAATTCTCAAAATCACCAGGTGAAGCGACTCACCCTCGTCTTATTTTTCGCAGGTCTCGCGTACCTATCCATTAAAAATCTTTTCACCGCTGCCGTCCCCCAGTACATTCTCGCGTTCGTGGTCAGCGACACCAACCAAGTGCAGATGTGGTACGGCCTTCATTTCCTCGTGTACATGCTTTGCGTATTTCTGCTGCTCGTTGATTTCGGAATTTTAAACAATCTGGGATATTTTATTTTGACGTTCCATTTCGTCGAGCTTGGCGCGCTCTATGTGGTCATGACGCCTCAGGCGGCGCAGAACTACATTCGTCAGCAGGGCTATAATTTTCCGATGGAGTTCGGAAACAACGATCTGACCACGGTGGTAACAATGGTTGTGGCAACGGCCGCCGTGATCAATGCCGTGATGTTATATTTCTTCTACGCGGTGGACAATCAGCTGGAATAAATCTCGGCAGGTTTGCCGGGACCGAAGTCTTCGATGAGCTGCCGCATGAGCCCGATATCCAGGCA
>CAYUTV010000011.1:0-22760 GCA_964447745.1 uncultured Planctomycetia bacterium
TCGCTCACGGGAAAATCGCCTTTTTTATAGCCGAGGTCTTTATAGCAGGGTTGCAAATGAAGGGGCACCGGGTAATAAATACCGTTGCCGATATTATTTTGAGTGAGATGGATGGACAGTTCGTTTCGCTTGTCGGTATTGATCGAATACAAATGGTACACATGCTCATAACCCGCCGGGCACGCGGGTGTCTTGAGCGGCAAACCCTTCAGCCCTTCCGAATATTGGCGCGCGATCTCGCGTCTTTGCTTATTCCACTCATGAATATAGTTCATTTTAACGGTTAAAACGGCCGCTTGAATTTCATCAAGACGGCTGTTCATACCCACAATTTCATGGTGGTATTTAACGCGGGATCCATGATCTCTCATGAGCTTGATCTTCTCGGCCCATACGGGCGACGAGGTGGTCAAAAGACCTCCGTCTCCCGCGCCACCCAGGTTCTTTGTCGGGTAAAACGAGAAACAGCCGAAATGCCCGAGGCCGCCCACATACTGCCCTTCGTATTTGGCCCCGTAAGCCTGCGCGGCGTCTTCGATGACGCAGATTCCCTTCTTTGACGCGAACTCTAAAATGGGACGCATATCTGCGGACAACCCGAAAAGATGTACCACAATGATCGCCTTTGTCTTCGGCGTGACCTTTTCCTCAATCTTTTTGGGATCCAGATTATAGGTGGCCTCGTCGATATCAGCAAAAATGGGTTTGGCGCCGAGACGGGAAACAGCCCCCGCGGTGGCAAAAAACGTGAACGGCGTCGTCAACACTTCATCACCGGGTCCCACTCCCACCGCGGCTAATGCGAGATACAGCGCATCAGACCCGGATGCTAGACCCAGAGCGTATTTCGAGCCGACTTCGGAAGCGATCTTTTGCTCGAAGCCTTCCACCTCTTTCTTCAGGATGAATTGCTGAGAATCAAAAACCTTTTGGACGGCATCGGACAACTCCGAGCGAAGCGCGCGGTGCTGCTCCGACAGATCAATGAACGGGACGGTTTTTACTGATTCTTTGGTGCGGGAAGTCGCTGGCATGGGTTAAACACCGGCCAGAGCGGCGTCTTCGGAATAAACTCGTACTACTTCGTAGTTGGTGTTGCGTTGTACCGGGGTTTTTCCCGTCTCACGAATAAGACGAATAGCCTCGTCTTTGGTAACGCCGGCATAAAGCTTGTCGCTCTTGGTGGCGCTGACCACATTCTCTTCCATCAAAATACCGCCGAAATCATCCGCTCCAAAAGTGAGCGCGACCTGAGAAAGCTTCGGCCCTTCGGTAACCCAACCGGCCTGAAGGTGCTGAATGTTGTCGAGCATGATACGGCATAATGCGATCATCTTCAGATATTCCGCTCCGGTGCGCCGGGGGAACGTCATTTCCGTGGACTCGGATTCAAAACTCCACGGAATAAACGCGCGAAAACCGCCCGTTTTATCCTGAAGAGTCCGGTAATGGTCCAAATGGATCATTCTCTCTTCAATCGTTTCACCCAAACCGTAAACCATCGTCGAAGTGCTCTTAAGTCCCAGCTCATGCGCCGCTTGGTGAACCGCAAAATAATCCGCTACCTTCGTTTTGAGAGGGCTCACGAGCTGGCGTACTCGGTCCACGAGAATCTCGGCTCCGCCGCCGGGCAGGCTATTCAACCCGACCTTCTTCAGGCGGGACAGGACCTCACTGTAGGTCATTTTGGAAACCTTGGCGATGTGCACGACTTCGGAGGCGGAAAAGGAATGAATATGCACCTGCGGATAGCGCTTGTGCAGCGTATTCACGATGTCTTCATAATACTCTATCCCCAAATCCGGATTGTGTCCGCCCTGTAGCAGCACCTGAGTGCCGCCCAATGCGAGCAATTCATCTATCTTATCGAAGATTTCCTGATGAGTTCTAAGATAACCTTCTTCTTTATCGCCCGGCAGACGATAAAAAGCGCAGAATTTGCAGAGCGTATAACAATAATTGGTGTAATTAATATTTCTGTCGACTACGAACGTCGCGCGCTTGTCTGCGCCCGGATTCTTTTGTAAGCAGAGTTGATTGGCAACCATACCCAAATCAAAAAGATCGGCTTCGTAATAGAGCCGCACACCCTCTTCGACGGTTACGCGGTCACCCGCGAGCGCGCGCTCCAAAATTTCGTCGACGCCGGGCTTGGGGTGGGCGCTGCCGTGCCCGTTCGTGCTGGGTGCCGTCAGCGTAGAAATAAACTCGGGATTCTGCGTCGCCGGCAAGAGATGGCACTGGGCGGCGTAGTCCCAGAAAAGCTGGATGCTCGCCTTGAGACTTTCGTGCAAACCGTAATCAAGGTGTGAAAAATAAGCGTTCAGTATTTCTTCGGAGAGCTCCGTCTTCTCACGCGAACGTCGAATCACGCGGTCCAGATGATCCAGTCCCCAGGCCTTCGAATGAAACAACATCTCATAAACCTGCAATACCTGCTTGCGGTGTTCTTCGTAAAATTTTCTGCGGACGGCCCATACGGCAAATACCACCGGCGTCTTGGTCCAGCTCTGCCACTCCTCAGCCAGATCGATCACATGGATATCGGTGCCCTTGTGCGTTTCCTTCGCAGTCAACGCCTCATCTCCGATCAACAGAACCGCGTCAAATCCCTGGGGTATCGCGCCAAAATTAGAGCTCGCCTGGCTGATATACGGCTGAAATCCATAACGCATACGGCAGAGGATTTCAAGAAGCGCGGGCGTCGTGCGGCCCTTATCCGTGATAGCGATGTTTTTGCCTTTCATATCCTTCATGGGAACCCGGCTGAACAATAATACGCTTTGCACGCCGCTCTTGGAACTGATGGATAAATTCGGCAAAAGAACAAATTCAGAAGAATGTTGCGCGTACCAAAACAAAGAGATCGGACTGATGTCTAACTCGCCTTTGAGCATCTTTTCGTTCAGCTGGGCGGGCGTTCCCTGTGTGATTTCCAAATCGTGATGAATGACGCGATCGAGGATCCCCAGATCCACGGGAAGCGAATTAATGAACTCGATGGAACCCAGACGCGGCATCATACGAGCAAACTCTCTTTTTTGATCGCCGTATAGGTGCTATTCACTTCCACCGGCTCGCATCCGCAAGATTTGATGAGCTGCACGAGTTCCGCATGGGTGAATCCGCGGGAGGTGGATCCAGCGGCCTTTGCGATGATTTCGTCAAAATTGGTGCCGCCCAGGTCATCCACTCCGTAGTCCAGCGCGGCGTGAATCAACTTCTCATCCACATAATTCCAGAGCTGGCGGATATGAGGAAAGTTATCAAGCATCAGGCGCGCCGTAGCCAGCACTTGAAGGTCCGTGACCCCACTCGTGCGCGGTAAATAGGACAGTTCATTGTTGTCGGGTTGGAAGGCCAACGGAACAAAAGCGAGAAACCCGCCGCTCTCGTCCTGTGTGTTTCGAAGGCGAATCATGTGATCCACGCGTTCCTCGGGCGTTTCCACATGGCCGTAAAGCATCGTCGCGTTGGAACGCAGTCCGCGCGCGTGCACCATCTTATGAATATCAAGCCAGCGCGTCGCGCTAATCTTGGGCGCGCATATCAATTCACGGGCTCTCTCGCTAAATATCTCCGCCCCTCCGCCCGGCACACCGCCTAGACCCGCGGCAATCAGGCGATCAATGACTTCTTCCGCGGAAATTTTTTCCAGCCGCGCATAGAAATCCAGCTCCACGGCCGTGAACGCCTGTATCAGCACTCCGGGGCAGGATTTTTTAATACGGCTGAGAGTTTCCTCATAATAAGAAAGTTTTAGCTCGGGATCGAGCCCGCCGACGATATGCACTTCCCAGACCCCGTGACTAGCTGCGACTTTCACGCGCCGCTCGACTTCCTCGGGTGTGAGCGAATAGGCGTCTTTTTCCTTTTTTGTCTTGGCGAACGCGCAGAACTTGCAGGATAAAACACAAATGTTGGTATGATTGACGTTGATACTGTGGGTAAAGTGGGCTTTATTGCCATGCAGGCGGCGTTTGACGAAATTCGCCATCGCCCCCAGCTCGGCCATATTGGTGGATCGGATTAAACGGTTGCCGTCTTCCTGGGAGAGACGCGTACCGGCCTTGACCTTCTCGAAAATGTCTTTAAACTCGCGTATAAACAAGACTTATCCTCCGAAACACCTGACAATTATAGAACATTTTATATCAGCAATCAATTAGAGTGTTTTCTCCTGTTTCTGGCCGCTTGTGTTTTCGTAAGTCCGGGGAGCCTCGGCAAAATCATCAAACTCGGCCTCGCCCGGCCTCAGACAGGAGATGATTTTGCCGTATCCCGAGCGGACTTGAAGAAAACACAAAGAAAGCGGGCCGAAGAAACAGGAGAAAACCCTCCAATCCACCTGCTTGATAAACTAGTTATTGTCTGCGACAATACCCTGCATGAAGCGAATCATTGTCGGGATAACAGGTGCTAGCGGGGCTATTCTGGGTGAGAGGTTTGTCCGGTTTTTGCTGGACCTGGGACATCACGCGGATGTCGTCATTAGCCCCAGCGGAGTGGATGTGTTCGCCGAGGAACGGGATATTCTTCTTGGCAAAGACTTCGCCTCAATTAAGAAGAACTTCCTGAAGCACTACAAAAATCACAAAAACCTGACTATATCTCCGGCAAACGACTTTGCCGCACGGGTGTCCAGCGGTTCAGCGCCCATAGACGCCATGGTTATCATCCCCTGTAGTCTTTCCAGCGTCGGCGCCATCGCCAATGGAATCACGATGAATCTGATTCACCGCGCGGCCAGCGTGACGATCAAGGAGAAACGACCGCTCATTCTCGTTCCGCGCGAGAGTCCGTTAAGCCCTATTCACTTAAAAAATTTGCTTTATCTCTCGGAAATCGGCGCGCACATCGTGCCCGCCACCACCGCGTTTTACCACAAACCCAAAACAGTAGAAGAAATGGTCGATTTCACCATTGGCCGCGTCTTCGACCTGCTCAAAATCGAACACAACCTCTTCAAGCGTTGGTCCGGCCACAACGACGAATAATTTTCACCTAGCACCTCTATTACGAAGCCCGTCAGCCGCGTGCTTTGCCCCTGCGGGACGTTCGGGAGGCCTTGCGGCCATGGTGTCCCAGGGTCTTAGTTAATACCTAGGGACGAGCAAGGCCGGACGAAGGAGCGAGATTTTCCTCGGCGGGGAAAATCGAGCGGTCCCGCCAGGGGCAATGCGCGCGGCGAGCGCTATTAGAAAATATCGAGGTAGGTGAAAATAAAGAGGAGTATCCCCATCCATCCGTTGATGGTGAAGAAGGCGGTATTAATTTTAGATAAATCGCCGTCGGCTAATAGGTGGTGCTCAACGTACAATAGCCCGGCACAAACGATCACCCCCGCCCAATAAACAAAGCTTAAGCCGGTCAACACCCCAAACAGTCCGAGCGACAGCACGGTGATCAGATGGCAATAGCGGCTGATAGCCAACGCACTCTCCTGCCCAAACTTTACGGGGACGGAGTGCAAACCAAAGCTCCTGTCAAAATCAATGTCCTGCAAACTGTACAGAATATCAAATCCCGCGACCCAGAACATGACGGCCAGGCACAGCGGCAATACACTCCAGGAGAATTCGCCCGTCACCGCGAGCCACCCGCCGATAGGCGCGATCGCCAAAACGAATCCCAGCACAAAATGACAAAGAAAACTAAACCGCTTTATATAGTGGTACGTGCAGAGAAAAAAGAGGGCGACCGGCGATAACTTGAAGCACAAAGGGTTGAGCTGATAAGCGGAAAAAAAGAAGATCGCGGCTGAGACCACAACGGCAATCCAGGCCGAGGAGACTTTAAAAGACCCGGTGATCAACGGTCTGTTTTTCGTGCGGGGATTTCTTTCATCGATGGACTTATCGACGATTCGATTGAGCAGCATTCCGGTCGTGCGGGCGGCAGCCATTGCCAGAGTCACCCAAAAGACAATCGCCCAGGAAGGCCAGTGTTTCAGCGCCACGATCATTCCCAGATAAGCGAATGGAAGCGCGAAAACCGTGTGTTCGAATTTGATTAGATCAAAGAATACGCGAATTTTTTGCCACATCACGCGTTATTTGTCGATGCCCAGTTCTTTCCAGACGCCGTCGACCTTTTTCCTCGTGTCGTCGTCCATGACGATCTCTTCGGGCCAAACGCGCGTGTACCCCTCTTCCTTCATCTTGGCAGTCGCGTCGATGCCCATTTTGGAACCGAAATCGCGCAGAGGGGCCGCGTGATTCAGCGTGTCCACCACCCCTTCCACATAAAAACAGTCCCTCTTGGGGTCAATATTGTTGAATACGGCGAGAGCCACCGCGCTTAGGTCGTGCACGTCCACGCTTTTATCCACGATGATCACGACCTTCGTAAATGAAAGCTGTCCCAAACCCCAAATCGCGTGGGCGACTTTGCGCGCCTGAAACGGATACTGTTTGTCGATGGACGCGATAACCGCGTTATTGAACGTGCCTTCCATGGGAAAATTCATGTCCACGAGTTCCGGCATTTGTTTTTTCAAAATCGGTAAAAAAGTTTTCTCGATCGCCTTGCCCATATAGTAATCCTCCATTGGCGGTTTCCCCACGATCGTGGTGAGGTAAACCGGATTTTTTTTCATCGTGATGCATTGAACATGAAACGTGGGAAAAAGCTCTATGGGCGTGTAGACGCCCGTGTGGTCGCCGAATGGGCCTTCGGGTCGCATATCCTCCGGATCCACCACACCCTCCAGCACAATCTCGCTCTCGGCGGGAACTTCAATATCAATGGTCTTGCATTTCACGACCTCCACCGGCGCTTTTCGGATAAAACCGCTGAGAAGCAGCTCATCCAATCCGTACGGCAAGGGCGCTACACCCGAGAACACGGTCGCCGGGTCCGCGCCAATCACCACCGCGACCTCCATCTTCCGGTTGCGCCGCTTCATCTTCTCGGAATGAATGGCGCCGTCTTTTTGTGTTTGCCAGTGCATACCCGTGCACTTG
Organism: uncultured Planctomycetia bacterium; assembly: GCA_964447745.1. Lineage (GTDB taxonomy): Bacteria > Omnitrophota > Gorgyraeia > 2-02-FULL-51-18 > 2-02-FULL-51-18 > CAYUTV01. The sequence goes on from CAYUTV010000011.1 coordinate 6,966, forward strand.
TCATCATAGACATGCATCCGGTAAACACCGACATTTCTGTCTCCGGTTTCAGGATCTTTGGTAAAAACAAGCGGCAGCGTAATAAAGCGTCCGCCGTCATGCGGCCAGCACTTTAAGATGGGGATTTGGGACAGTTTGATTTGGTCGCCGGTCAGAACCACCTCCTGACAAGCGCCGCGCGATACTGTGCGCGGCGGCACCTTCGCCAGATCCGCGAATCGCCCGAGGAGCTTGGCTTTTTCTACCCAGGATTTCGGCATGTCTTTGGCCGCCATGAGCGCGCTGATATCTTTAGCCGCCGTATCAATATCGTCGCCCCCCATCGCCATCGCCATACGCTTAAACGAGCCAAACGCATTGATCAGCACAGGCATCGAGCAGCCGCGTACATTTTCAAACAATAATGCTTTACCGCCGCCGGGCATCTTTGAGACACGGTCCGTAATTTCACAGATCTCGAGATCTCGGCTCACTTCCCGCTTTATGCGGATGAGCTCACCCGCTTTTTCCAGCGTCTCAATAAACTCGGCGAGGTTTTTAAAACTTCTTTTCATTGAGGTCTTTTTGCCTGATACAAACGGATGATCCCAAAAAGGAACGGTGTACTCCGCACATCATCAAAACCCTTTTCCTTCAGCTTTTCCATGAATTCCGGGGCCTTCATAAAACGGTTGGCCGATTCGGTGAGATAGGACGTCGGATAATCGCGACCGAACAGCAATTTGCCAAAAAGGGCCGCGCCGGTTTTCATATAGATTTTCCACAGCGATTTTAAAAAAACGCTGGGCGGTTCCGTGATGTCGACAAAACTGATAAAACCTCCCGGCATCAGGCTTTCATAAACACCGTCTAAAATAGCGTCTATATTTTCATAAATGTTGCGAAGAACAAATCCTGAGATAACACCGTGAAAACGTTGCTGCGCGAACGGTAGCTCTTCCGCGCGACGGCATTCAAACGAAACCTGCACGGACCCGGGAGCTTTTTTTGACCATTTCGTGCGCGCATAGGCGAGCATATTCTCCGAAAAGTCGATCCCCAGCACTTGGCCGCCGGGACGGGCGTTTTTGGCGGCTTCCAGCGTTAAATCACCGGTTCCACAGCCTAAGTCCAGGATTTTCATGCCCGGCTTGATGGGCCGGACGGTTTCTTTTCGCCATATAACGTCTAACCCTAAGCTCGTCAAGCGGTTAAAGGTGTCGTAACGGCTAGCGAGCCGGTTAAACATCGCTTTAATCTCAGAGGCAGGGGGTGCAGTATTCGGGATGGGCATGGTTTCCGGCCATTGGTAATTGTTCATAAGTTATGGTAAACTCGTATCTTACTATGGACGTTCATAGATTACAAGAAGAACTCCGAAAAACCCGCCAGGAGCTTCTCCTTTTCTACGAAATCGGGAACCTTATCCGCAACTCGTTGTTGCTGGACGAGGTCATTTATCTGATCCTCAGTGCCGTCACCAGTCACGAAGGCATGGGGTTCAATCGCGCTATGCTGTTTATGGTCGACGAATCGGGCACTCAGCTTGAAGGTAAAATGGGTATCGGGCCCACTCACCCCGAGGCCTCTCCCACCGTTTGGAAAACCATCGAAGAAAACAAGATTACGCTGGAAGGCCTTTTGGACGTTTATCATAAGGCGAACAAAGAAATTGACGTAGAATTGAATGAAATTGTTAAGACTATCCGGCTTCCTATCCAAAAAGAATTCGGCGCGCTCGCCAAGTCCGTTATCCACGACACACCCCTTCTGGTTTCCAAAGAAGAATGCAGTCACGAGCTCGGTGATATCCGGCTGCGTAGTCTGAACTTCAGCCAATTCGCCACGGTTCCTCTTCGCGGAAAGGATCAGGTTATCGGGGTTCTGGTCGTCGACAATATTTCCACCAAAAAGGAAATCTCCGACACCGATGTACGCCGGCTCATGATGCTGGCCAACCATTCAGGACTCGCGCTCGAGAACGCCAAATCTTATAACCAGGTCATGGTCAATTCCCAGCAGGATTATTTGACCAAGCTCTGGAACCACGGACATTTTCAAAATTTGCTGCAAGACGCTTTAAAGGACTCCAAAACCCGCAAGAAGCAGTTAAGTCTCGTGGTTTTTGACGTCGATGATTTTAAGGCCTACAACGACACCTTCGGCCATCAGGCCGGCGACCGTGCCCTGGAATTCATTTCCAAAGCGGCTAAGACCGTGATGCGGCGCCAGGACTATTTGGCGCGTTACGGAGGCGAGGAATTCGCGGCGATCTTCCCCGAGACTTCCAAGGGTGAGGCCCTAAAGCTTGCGGCACGCCTGCGTGAGATTATTGAGCGGGAAACAACCGGCGGTCAGAACCTTATCCCTCAAAAAATCACCGTTTCAGTGGGTGTGGCGACTTTTCCTGAGGATGCGGAAGACAAGGAAAAGCTGATCTTCTGTGCCGACGGCGCGCTTTATGAAGCCAAGCGGTCAGGTAAAAACACCGTCAAGGCCTACAAAAAACCCGCCTCTTAAACCAGCACTTCCTCTTCTTTTCCCTTATTTAATTCTTTGAGCTTGTCCGAAGGAAGGTTTTCGTTAAACTTCACCGACACAACACGGCTGATACCGGTCTGAGCCATCGTGATTCCGTACATGGAATCGGCGAGATACATGGTGCGCTTGTTGTGTGTAATGAGGATAAACTGTGAGGTTCCGATAAAATCGCGGAGAACATTGCAGAAGCGGTCGACGTTCGATTCGTCGAGGGGCGCATCCAATTCGTCGAGAATACAGAAGGGGCTCGGGTTCACTTTGAACAGCGCGAAGAGCAACGCCACCGCCGTCAAGGCCTTCTCGCCGCCCGATAGCAATGAAATGGTCTGAGTCTTTTTTCCCGGCGGGCGGGCGATGATCTCGATCCCCGATTCCAATACGTCTCCCTCATCCAACAGTACGAGCTCCGCCGCGCCGCCGCCGAATAGCAGGCGATAATATTCCGTGAAATGGATCTGCACTTTTTGGAACGTGTCGATGAACAATTCCTTGGTGGTCTTGTTGATCTTTAGAATGGCTTTATGCAAGTCTTCTTTGGCCTGAACGAGATCGGCCTGCTGTTTTGTCAGAAACTCGTAGCGCTCCTTCATCTCGTCGTGTTCCTGAATCGCGACCAGATTCACCGGACCCATTTTCTGCAATTTGTCCTTCAGTTCCTGAATGCGCTGTTTGGCCTGCTCAATATCCACTTCCTCTTCCCCGCCGAAGCCTTCCGCGGATGCCAAATCCATTTGATAAGCGTTGAATATTCTTTCCTTAAGGCGATCTATCTCAAAACGGAGACCCGCGTGTTCCATCTCGAATGAATGCAGTTTATCCTTGGATGTTTTAAGGAACTCTTCCTTCTCCGACTTCTGCGCCTCCGCCTCACGCAATGCGTCGGCAGACTGGGTCCGCATGGTTTTAACCGTCTGGATTTTTTCTACGATTTCATCACGCGATTGGGCGAGCGTTCTCAACTCTTCCTCAAGGTTTGCGCATTCGTTCTCGAGTGTGTCTTTCTTTTGAACGGACTCCTGAATTTCTTTCTCAAAAAGAATGACCTGGTTTTCCTCGTTGGACTTGGACTCAAGAACCCAATTCCTGTCCTTCTCAATCTTTTCCCGGCGAGCAACGCAGTGGCTCTGACGCGACCGAGTTTCGGTGAGTTTGACCAATAAATCTTCTTTGTCTTTGGCTTTATCGGCGCGTGATCTTTCGCTGGCGGCCATCGCGTCAGCGGCTTGTTTGGCGCGGATATCCAGAGCGCTCACGGCGTTCAAGATTTCCTGCTCAGCGGCCGCAACGGCCGTCCGCTCACCGTCCAATTGGCTGCGCTCCAGGCGAAATACGTCCAACCGGTCGGATATTCTTTGCAGCTCCTCCTCGCGGTGACGCAGGCGGCCCTTTTCATCTGCCAACTCAAGTTGTAAGGCTAGCAGTTGCTCCGCGGCCTGTTTTACCGCCTCTTCGGCGGCATCGCGATCTCTTTGCGCGTTCTGCAAACCGGTTTGCCCTTCTTCGATCGCCGCGCTTAACCGTGACAACTCCTCTTCGGCGCTACGAAGCTTTGCCTCGCGGCCAACCAGCGTGAGATCGGCATTCTCGGATAAAGATCCACCCATAAGGATTTGTCCTTCCAAGCGTTCCCCGTCCTTTGTGACGCAGACGATCTCGGGGTGATCCTTCGCCGCGGCCATTGCGCGGGAGAGATCGTCGACAAGGAACACACCGTTCAGTAATTTTTTGACCAAACCCTCGACCTTGGCATCCACCGAGAGAACCTCGAGGATGGGCCTGCCCACGGTGGAAGAAATATTTTTATTGGAGGAATAAGCGAGACTTATGAGAACCGCCCGGCCCTTGCGTTCTCGCCGGAGGTAAGACGCCGCGTGCAAAACATTTTCATCGGTATCAAACACCACGGCTTGCAGATATGACTCCAGCGCCGCTTCAACGGCCAGCTCATACCCGGTTTCCGCTTTTAATAAATCCGCAAGAACGCCGATCATCCCGGTGACGGCCGTGGAGCCGTTTTGTTTTTCAGTGAGCAGCGCTTTTACGCCACCCTGAAATCCTTCGTGGCGGTCGTTCAGATCTTTGAGAAATTCGTGCCGAGACTGCAGAGCGGAGCGGTCCAACGAGATTTTCTCCAGAGACTCACGGCCCTGATGAATACGCCGCTCGAGAGTCTCGAGCCCCGCTTCCTTTTCTTGCTTGAGCGCTGCGCGCCGGCCAAGCTCCGCTTCGAGTCTTTGCACGGTCTCGGAAAAACGGGCCATTTCCGTTCGTGATTTCTCTTCCTCGGCCCTGACGCCGGCTTCCTCGTCTCCCAGACGGGCCAAACGATGCTCAAAGGATGACAGTTCTCCGCGCAATTTGGCCAAGCGGGTTTGCTCATGCGCGTTCTGGTTTGCGATATCCAGAATCTGATCCTTCAGCGACTGCTCGAGCGTCAGCGCATCGGTGAGGAAGGTTTCAATAGCCTGAAAATTTTGTTCGACCGACTCAAGGAACTGGCGACCCTCGGTTTCCTCGCGGCTCAGGGCCTCGAACTCGGCGTTGAGATTGTCATACTCCGCGCGGAATTCCTCGAGGCGGCGTTTGGCCGTTTCGATCTGAGTCTGGGCGGAGTCCTTCTTCGCCGACAACTCTCCAATGCGTTCCCGATTCAAAAGAATCCTGTCTTGATTGCGGCGGATCTCTCCCTGCGTGATGATTTCCTGCGTCTGCTGATCCTTTAACTGCTCGTCGTATTCATTCAACTCGCGGCGTTTTTCCTCACACCGCTCCTCACACTCCTGAACCTCCGCCGCGCAGCTTTGCTCCTCTTCCTTCAAGGAGTCGAGACTGTGTTCTTTGTCGCGGCGTTTGGTTTCAAACAATAAGAATTCACGGCTCGCCACGGAGAGCTCCAATTTTCTGAGACTCTCAAACTCCACTTTATAAGCTTCCGCTTTTTTGGCCTGTCTCTCAACCGAGGAAATCTGCCTTTTCACTTCCTGGATGATGTCATTCACGCGGAGCAGGTTTTGCTCGGTTTGCTCAAGCTTTCGCAGCGCTTCCTTCTTTTTGGATTTAAACTTGGTGATCCCGGCGGCTTCTTCGAATATCGCTCGGCGGTCGTCCGGCTTGGAGTTAAGAATAACGTCCATCTTGCCCTGTTCGATGATGGCGTAACTGTCCGTGCCAATACCGGTGCCCATCAATAACTCGTGAATATCGCGCAGGCGGACCGTATTTTTATTGATCAGATATTCACTCTCACCGGAACGGTGCAGGCGCCGGGTGATGGTAACCTCGTCGTAATCAATAGCCAGTGTTTTATCTTCGTTGGTGAGTGTCAGAGAAACTTCGGCGAGGTTGAGGGCTTCGGCGCTGGCGCTGCCGTTAAAAATAACATCTTCCATGCTGGAACCGCGCATTGACTTGGCGCTCTGTTCCCCCAAAACCCAGCGGATCGCATCGGAAATATTGGATTTGCCGCACCCGTTGGGTCCGACAATGGCGGTGACGCCGCCCTCAAAGACGATCGTCGTCTTGTTGGCGAAGGATTTGAAACCAATCAGCTCAATTTTTTTAAAACGCACGCACTTCCCCGGTCGCTTTTGCCCTACAGTCTGAATTGGTTAAAAATAGTAAAATCGAGTGAATCCAGATTAACACGCTTGTGGTGGGTAGTCAAGAATAATACTATATATTGCGGAAAAAACGCTTAAAAAGCCAGGATACTAAAGCCGGAATCGACGAAAATCACTTGCCCGGTAATGCCACGGCTTAGCTCGCTACACAGAAAAAGCGCGGTATCGCCCACTTCCGCCGCCTCGGTATTCCTCCTAAGCGGTGCCTTTTCACGGGCCACCTTCAATATCTCGGTAAAACCCGCGATTCCCCGGGCGGCCAACGTATTGATAGGTCCCGCCGAAATAGCGTTGACCCGAATGTTCTTAGGTCCCAGGTCATTGGCTAAATAACGCACGCTGGCCTGCAGTGCTGCCTTGGCCACGCCCATCACATTGTAACGCGGAGCCACGCGATCACCGCCGAGATAAGTCAGTGTCAGGATACTACCGCCGCCCTTCTTCTCGAGCAACGGCAATGCATGATTAGAGACAAGTGTCAGAGAATAAGCGCTCACGCCGAGAGCCGTGTCAAAGCCATCTTTGGACGTTTTAACGTAATCCCCTTCCAAATCTTCCGCTTTGGCATACGCCACGGCATGCACCAGGAAATCGAGTCCGCCCCAAGCGGAATCAATTTTTTTAAAAACATCCTTTACTTGATTCTCATCCGATACGTCGCAAGGCAGAACAAGAGAATTCTTGAGAGTCCCGACCAACTCATCAACGTTTTCCTTGAGCCGCTCTCCCTGATACGTGAAGGCAAGTTCCGCGCCTTCTCGCGCGAGACTCGAGGCGATCGCCCAGGCGATACTGCGCTTGTTGGCTACGCCAAAAACCAAACCCTTCTTACCTTCCATGAGACGTGACATTATTTTGTGAACCTCCGAAGGGCGATGCTGGTGTTATGGCCGCCGAATCCCAGCGAGTTGGACAAACAGACATCCACATTGGTTTTCCGCGCCGTATTGGGCACATAGTCCAGATCGCACTCGGGATCGGGAGATGTTTGGTTGATCGTCGGATGAAGCATCTGGTTCTTAATCGACAAACAACACGCGACAAACTCGATGCCGCCGGCGGCGCCAAGAGTGTGTCCCGTCATGGATTTGGTGGAATTGACCTGAATTTTTTTGGCGTGATCTTTGAAAACCGTTTTGATGGCCAGCGTTTCAATCTTGTCGTTCAATTCAGTGGACGTCCCGTGCGCATTGATATAGGAGACGTCTTCAATATTAATCTTTGCGTCGCGTAATGCACCGGCCATCGCGCGCGCGGCTCCTTCCCCGTTTGGGCTGGGAGCCGTCATATGAAACGCATCGGCGTTCAACGCGTATCCAACGAGCTCTCCGTATATATGCGCGCCGCGCGCCTTGGCGTGCTCGAGCTCCTCTAACACGACAACGCCGGCACCCTCGCCCATGACGAAACCGTCTCTCTCGTTGTCAAAAGGCCGGGACGCGGCTGTCGGATCAGAATTTCTCTTGGAAAGCGCTTTGAGAGCGCAAAAACCGCCGATGCCCAGCGGGGTAATGCAGCTCTCCGTGCCGCCGGCCACCATGACTTTGGCCTGTCCATGCTGAATCATGCGAAAGGCTTCGCCGATCGCGTGAGTCCCTGTCGCGCAAGCCGTGACAACCGCCAAATTAGGGCCTTTAAATCCGTTCAGGATGGAGATCCAACCCGATGCCATGTTGATGATGAGCATGGGGATCATGAAAGGGGAAAATTTTTCAGGACCTTTTTCCAGATAAAGGGAGTGTGTTTCTTCGATAATACCGAGACTGCCTATGCCCGAACCCACAAGCACACCGACGTCATACGGATCTTCTTTGTTGATGTCGATGCCGGAATCGGCGATCGCTTCTTTGGCGGCGGAGACCGCGAATTGAGTGAAGCGTTCCATACGACGCGACTCCTTCATCGGAATCGTGTCTTTGGGTTCGTAGTTCTTTACCTGAGCGGCAATGTGGCAATCAAAACGCGCGGGATCAAAAACGGTGATTTTATCAACGCCGCTTTTGCCCGTGATGAGGGAATTCCAGAAATCGTTTTTATTGTTCCCGACGGGCGTAATTACGCCCGCGCCGGTAACGACGACGCGTGGGTAGGACACTACTTGGCGCTTTTGCTGGCCTTTTGCTCGATGTAGCGGACGGCTTCGCCGACGTTCGTCATTTTCTCCGCGTCTTCATCGGGGATTTCAATACCAAACTCTTCTTCGAGCGCCATGACAAGTTCCACGGTGTCGAGAGAATCGGCTCCCAAATCATCCACAAAGGAGGCTGTATCGGTCACTTCCTCAACCTTTACGCCGAGCTGTTCCGCTATAATCGCTTTTACTCTTTGTCCGATATCGGCCATTTCTTCCTCCTTTTACATGACCATGCCGCCGTCCACCGTGATCACTTGACCCGTGACAAAATTGCTTTCGTCGGAGGCAAGGTAGAGAGCGGTTTTGGCGACATCTATGGGTTTGCCAAAAATTCCAACCGGAATAGATTTAAGAACGGTGTTTTTTACGTTCTCACTCAAATCTCGGGTCATTTCAGTCTCGATGAATCCGGGCGCTATGGCGTTCACCAACACGTTGCGCGAACCCAGCTCCTTCGCGACCGACTTCGTTAACGCGATAATTCCAGCCTTACTCGCGGCGTAATTGGCCTGACCCGCATTTCCGGTCAAACCGATCACCGAAGCCATATTAATAATTTTGCCTTGCCGCTGTCTCATCATCACCTTCGAAACAGCGCGCATGCAGAGAAAAGTCCCCCGCAAGTTTGTGTCCAAAACTTCGTCCCAGTCCTCTTCGGACATGCGAACGAACAAACCATCTTTGGTCACGCCAGCATTGTTGACGAGTATATCAATCCGACTATATTTGTCAAGAATTTTGTCCGTAAGTTCGTCGATTTTTTCCGCATTTTTTACGTCAAGTTCGGCGACCATCGGCTCCTTGGCACCGGCGGCTGAAATTTCCTTCGCCGTTTGATTCAAGAGCTCCGTATTGCGCCCTGTAATGATCAACTGGGCGCCCTCTTTGGCGAATAAAAGCGCTATTTCTTTGCCGATTCCTCGGGTAGCACCGGTTACAATGGCGATTTTATCCTGGAGACGCTTGCCGTTTTCCATTTTAAATTCCCACCAAGTGAAAGTCTTCGATTCCGCTCAAAGAAACGGCTTCCACCGCCGGGTCAATCTTACGCAGCAGGCCTTTTAACACCTTTCCGGGAGAAAATTCGATAAAGGTTGTCACACCCTGCGCGATGATGTAGCGCATAGAGTCTTCCCAGAGCGTCCTGTGATTCATCTGTAATACCAGGTTATGTTTGATTTTGGCCGGATCGCGCTCAATATTGGCCGTTAAGTTACTCACCACTTCTATCTTTGGCTGGCGAATGGTTACGCCTTCCAGCGCTTTTTCGATCCTCTTGCACGCGGAGTCCATACAGCTCGAATGGAACGCTCCGCTCACGTCCAACGGAATTACTTTTCGTGCGCCCGCTTCGCGGAGTTTCTCAATCGCGTCTTCCACTTTCGCCTTGCGGCCGGAGATCACGATCTGGCCGGGCGCATTGAGATTGCCGACTTCCGCGCCCGTTTCCAGGCAAACCTTCTCGACCACCGAGAGGTCGGCACCCATCACCGCGGCCATGAGTCCCGGGTTTTCAGCGGAGGCATCGTCCATGTATTGGCCGCGCGCCCTCACGAATTTAACCGCGTCCTGAAACGTGATTGCCTGAGCGGCGCACAACGCCGTAGCCTCTCCGAGACTCAAACCCGCGCAGTAGCGCGGATTGTACTGTTTAAAAATTTCATGTTGCTTGAATGCTTCTAGTGCGGCGATGCTGGTGACAAAAATGGCCGCTTGGCTGTAACGCGTCTGCGTCAACATCTCGGCCGGCCCCTCAAAACAGAGTTTCATGAGATCGAAGTCCAAATGCTTAGAGGCTTCTTCATAGACCTGCTTGGCAGCGGGGTAAGTGTCATACAAGTCCTTGCCCATTCCGACGAACTGGGATCCTTGGCCGGGAAACAGGAATGCGACGTCTTTCAACTCACCACTCCATGACAAGCGCGCCCCAGACGAGGCCGCTGCCGAACGTTGCGAGAACGATTTTGTCCTCCTTTTTGATTCTTCCCTGTTTCACCGCTTCATATAACGCGATGGCGCAGGAAGCGGCCGAGGTGTTGCCGTATTTATCGAGATTGACGAAGATTTTTTCTTTGGGGTATTTCAGGCGCTCCGAGACGGCGTCGATGATGCGCTGATTGGCCTGGTGAGGGATGAAACACGCCACGTCCGTCGCCTTCACTCCCGCCTTTTCTAACGCCTGGGTCACCGCGTCGGCCATGCCGCGAACGGCCAGCTTAAACACCTCCGCGCCGTTCATTTGGAGGTAATGCCCTTTGGATTGAACGGTTTGAGAACTTGCCGGGTTTTTGGATCCGCCCGCATCGATTTTCAGAAGATCCGCGTGATTCCCATCGGAACCGATGACACTTGAAAGAATGCCGCCGCGGTCCGTGGTTTTAAGAATCGCGGCCGCAGCCCCATCACCAAACAACACGCAGGTGGAACGGTCGGTCCAGTCTATATAGGAAGAGATCTGATCGGCGCCGATCACAAGAACATTCTTATAGTAGCCTGCCTTAAGAAATTGCTCGGCTGTCACCAGCGCATATACGAAACCGGCGCACGCAGCGGCCAGATCAAAAGCCGCGGCCTTTGTGGCACCAATTTTCTTTTGAACCAAACAAGCGGTTGCCGGCAGCGGAAGATCGGGAGTTGATGTCGCGCAGATAATGAGGTCGATTTCCTCCGCCTTCATCTTGGCATCGGCCAAAGCCATGCGGGAAGCATGAGCGGCCATATCACTTGTCCCGCTCCCTTTTTCGGCGATGCGACGCTCGGAAATACCGGTGCGCGTCCGAATCCACTCATCGGAAGTCTCGACGATCTTTTCGAGGTCGCGGTTAGTGAGCACTTTTTCGGGAACGTAAAAACCCATTCCCGCGATACCGACTTTAAGGGAACTCATGCTATTCCTTTAAACTCTGCATGGCTTCAAGTATATGCTGGTTGATCTCGTGCTTCACGAATTGGCCGGCGACACGAACCGCATTTTTGATGGCGCGCGCATTGGACGATCCGTGACTGATGATGCAGGTGCCGTCGATACCCAGGAGTGGCGCGCCGCCGTATTCGGAATAATCCACTTCTTTTCTCAGCGCATCGAACGCCGGCTTAGCCAGGAATGCGCCCAACATGGTAATGGGTGTCTTTTTCAGTTCTTGTTTCAGAAGTTTACCGACCACATCCGCGATGGATTCCGAAACCTTCAGCACCACATTCCCCACAAAACCGTCGCAGACAACGATATCCACGGTCCCGTTGAAGATGTCCCGGCCTTCGACATTGCCCACGAAGTGCAGACGGCTTTTGTTCAGGAGTTGGTGAGCTTCCTTAATATACTCGGTGCCCTTCGTCTCCTCTTCACCGATATTCAGAATGCCTACAGAGGGACGGTTCTTCCTTAATATGTATCTAAAATAGACGTCACCCATCATGGCGTACTGAAACATGTGAAAGGGCTTTGTATCAATATTGGCTCCGACGTCGATAAGTAATGTCGGAGACTTTAATGTGGGAAACAGGATTCCGATGCCGGGGCGATCGATTCCCTCGAGCAGGCGCAGCTTTAACGTGCAGGCGACCACCGCGGCTCCGGTATGCCCGGCCGTGACGATGGCGTCCACTTCGCCCTCCTTATGGAGATCCGCGCAAACGGATATGGAGGCGTCTTTCTTCTTGCGGATGGAGATCGCGGCGGACTCGTCCATCCGAACAAAGCTGCCTGCGTGATGAATGGTGATGTTCTTCGGAACGTTGGTGTGCTTTTCGAGTTCCGAACGTAAAACGGTCTGGTCTCCGACAAGGATAATACGATAATCGTATTCCTTGGCGGCCAGGATAGCGCCTTCGACTATTGCCTGAGGGGCGTTGTCGCCCCCCATTCCGTCGATCGCTACTCTCATCCGTTCTTCTTCTTTTCCTTAACCTTTACCTGGAGAACGGGCTTGCCTTTATAATAACCGCATCGCATACAAACACGGTGAGGCATGTGAGGGACAGGGTTCTTGGTTCCCGGAGGGCAACCGGTGGCGCTGCCGACGGTCATGAGATACATCACATCATGCGTGCGGCGTTTTCTGGTTCTTGTATTTGAATGACGTCGTTTCGGATTAGGCATTTCTTCCTCTTATTTATGTGACTTACTCTTCACCCTTGCAGTCGCATTTTTCCGTATTCAAATTTGCCCCGCAAAACGGGCACAAACCGCGACAGCCGGGACTGCAAAGAATTCGTATGGGGTGATCCAAAATCAGCTCATCCCTTACGTCTTGATCGATGATTACGGAATCCAGACCCTTGGTATCATAATGGAGGGTGAAGTCTTTTTCAAATAGATTATTAAAGTCCTCCAGACAACCGGAGCAGGTAAAATGCCTCTCCCCCTCAACATGGGCCTGGACCGTGAGATCGTTGCCCTCTTTCCATGCCTCAATGGTCAGCCGTAAAGGATCAGGGAAATGCATGATCCCGATGTCAATGTCGAGATCCTCGGGGTTGATATCCTCATTCATCACGAGACTCTTGTTAGAGCCCTTAAACTGATTTAATACTATCTTCATTTCAGAGACCTTACGACTTACGAAAATTTGAGTTTTTTCTTGATTGCCTTCGCCACATACGCCGGCGCATAAGAACGAATGTCTCCGTCCAGCGCTGCCACTTCTTTAAGCAGGTTGCTAGATAAATAGGAGTAAGACACATGCGGCATTAAAAAGATCGTCTCAATATTATCTTCGAGCTTACGGTTCGTGAGGGCCATTTGAAACTCATACTCAAAATCCGAGAGCATGCGTATGCCCCGGATCATGGCCGTGGCGCCCTTTTTCTTTGCAAACCGCACGACCAGACCTTCAAAATCCTCAATAGTGACGTTGCGAATGTTTTTCGTGGCCTGGCGCAGCATCTCTACGCGCTCCTGGATCGAAAAAAGCGGGCTTTTGCCCGAACTGTGGTGCGCCACCGCGATGATGACACGGTCAAAGATTCCGGATGCCCTTTTGATGATATCGATATGCCCGTAGGTGACCGGGTCAAAGGTGCCTGGATATAACGCTGTTTTCATTTTACTGCCCATTTCTGAATCTCCGGACGAAAAGCTTATCCGCATTATAAGTGATAGGGTTCGGGCCAATCAAGTGTTTTAAAAGAATTGCGCGTGATATAATCGCTCTTGATGAAAGCACGCCATCACGCACCGAAAAAAATCATATTTTTTTGCGTCGTCACGACGATCGTCTGCTCACTCTATCTGCAGTTTGGCCTGCTTCCGGGCAATCTCAAAAGCTACGCCGTCGATCAAATCGAGTCCTCCGTACCCATCCGTATCGAATTCAGCAAAATCCTCTATCTTCCATGGAGAGGCGTCAGCTTATCGGATGTGCGCGTGATGGAAAAATCGGGCGCCGTCATCTTCTCGGCGCGCAACCTGATCGTGGATGTGCGCCTAATCCCCTTTTTCAAAGACAAAAAGATTATTATTTCAAAGGCGACATTCGACAGACCTCTTTATGATCATGCCCTAAAACCGGCCGGACCGCCAACGCCCGAAGCTCCTCCACCCAAAACCAAGATTTCAGGGCAAATTGTGGTTCCCACAGTCCCGGCCAAAAAAAAGATTCAACTCTCTGACATCGAGGACGGCGCAAATGCGTTCCTGCCTGAAAACGTTTACCTCGAACAGATCAACATCATTGACGGCCAGCTAGTACTCCGTCAAACGCCGGACAGTCCCGTGATCGAGGAGATTCACGACATCAATATTCGTATGGGCTTTCTCAAACCGCCGATCCTCACCTTTGACGGCTCGGTGGCGCTGGGACGCGACCGCTATGCGGATTTGGCCCTGAGAGGCCAATGGGATCTCCATAAGGCCGCCTATGAGTTCCGCTTCTTCACCAAAACAGAACGCATTCCCGCATGGTTTCTGGAATATCAAAAAAACAACTTCCTGATTCTTAAGCAAGGGCGCCTGCAGTTTGAAACCCATTTCAAAAGCATTCAGGAGCGCGAAATTCTTTTTAATATCAAAGCGGATCTGCGCGACGCCTCGATCGCGATCAAGCAGGGAGTCTATGAGGGTCGCATGCAAGTCGAGACAACGGGCCTTTTTGATTTTGAGACAAAAAAATTCCCCCGCTATAAGGGCATCCTCAAACTCGTGGATGTTCAGGCGCGCAACGTATCAAAAACGATTGATCTCGTGCAAAAACTACGCGGACAAATGGAGTTTCAGCCGGGCAAACTGTTATTTAAAAACTTCTTGGGTCAATTTCGCCGGATCCCCTTTCGCGCCGACGGGGAACTCAACTCATTTAAAGAGCTGTTATTAGACCTCAATTTACGCACTGATCCCGACATCAACCAACTGCTGGCGCTGATCCCCGCGGAGCACCGCGCTATGCTGGCCGATTTTGAGCTCAAGGGAGAATGCCAGGCGCTCACTCATGTGGAGGGCTCTCTCAAAAAACCGGAAGCGCTTGTCATGGACCATCAAATTTTATTAAGCGGCGGCTCCATCACCCATAGGAAGAAAAAATGGAATGCCTCTTCCGTCTCCGCCAATTTATCCATTAAACCGGACTCCTTTACATTGCGAGACACGCACTTCGTGCTGAAGGACAAACACTACGCGCTCGACGCCTTTTTACCCAAGAAAAGCGGCGAGCCCGGGCGCTTCGGTTTAAAATCGGCCGACTTCGATTTTAAAACCGCGTACACCTTAGACAACGGCACCGCGCAGCTCAAACAATCCATCCTTCATTATCAGGGCATCACCGCGGAGTTCCGTGGTTCGGCTAAAGGCCTCGAAAATCCCTTTCTCAATATTGAGGGATCCGCCGAACTTGATATCTCAAGGGCATTAAAGCTGTTCGGGAATGCCGCGCTTCAGGATTCTCTCGGTTTACAAGGCCGCCTCAAGGGCTTTTTCATGTATAAAGGCCCCGCACGCGAACCACAGTCGGCGGAATTTGGAATTGACGCTTCAGGAGAGTCGGTGTTCGTTAAAAAAACGCTGCCCGTCGAAGAGCTCCGAATCCAGATTCGCATGAAGAACGGAATCATCGAGATTCCGTATATCCGGGGCTACTTTTACGGAGGAACGGTCGGAGGCGAAACCTCCGTCGACATACGTCAGAAGCCGCCCATGATGGACAGCCGTTTTTACGTGAACAAATTAAATATTCAAAAACTGGCACAGGACGTGCCCGTTAAAGACAAAGAGCTCGCGGGACTCTTTTCCTTGCAGCTCAAGCTTCGGGGCTCCCTCGGAAAATCAGACTCGTTCACCGGCAACGGACAGATGGACATTCAGGGCGGCCATCTTTGGAAGACGGATCAGTTTAAGCAAATGGGTAAATTGGTCATCGTGAAGGTCGAAGGGCTGGACGTCGTGACGTTCACGGACATGTCGTGCCATTTCACCGTTCATGACAAAAAAATTTGGTCGGATGACCTGCGCTTATCCAGCGCGGCGGTCGATTTACTGCTGACAGGTCACGTGGACTTTGCGCAGAAACTCGACTTCTTAATGGATATCCG
>CAYUTV010000012.1:0-22265 GCA_964447745.1 uncultured Planctomycetia bacterium
CCGCCTCCGATCAGCAGATGCTCCTGCGCTCGAGCGTCTGTCTTGAAACCTTTTCCCAGGGGTCCGGTGACCCACAGCTCTTCGCCTTCTTTGATCTCAGAGAGAATCTTCGTCCCTTTGCCCACCGTATGGTAGAGCACCGTGAAATCATTGGAACCCGCGTCCAGGAAGCTAAACGGTCGCGGCAACAAAGGATCATACGAGTCTCCGCAGAGGATTTGGACGAACTGACCGGGCTGGGCTTTGGATGCGATTTCTTTGGAGGAGAATTTCAGAACAAAATGGCCGGGGGCTACTCTTTTATTTTCGACGATCTTACAGCGCCGCCTAAACATTGATGGAAGACGCCAGGGCGTCGGAGGTCTTCTTTCTCAATTTCTCGTGGTAGTTTTGGAGCGCGGAGACCGAGAGCTCCTTCTTCAGGATCGCTTCCATGGCCTGCAGGGATGCCTGTCCGCCTTCGATCGTCGTGACGCAAGGAATGCCTCTTGAAACGGCGGAAGACCGGATCACGATTTCGTCTTTGCGCGGTTTTTCTCCGCTGGGCGTATTGATGATGAGATCAATTCCGTTGCTATTGATGAGATCCACCGCGTTGGGGCTGCCTTCGCTTAATTTCTTCAAGGTTTTGACGGGGATTTGCGCCTTCTCAAGCACAGCGGCCGTCCCTGAAGTGGCAACGAGTTTAAAACCCAGGCGGTGCAAATCTTTGCCGATCCCGACTATCGCTTCTTTGTCTCGATCCTTGACGCTCAGGAAGATGGTGCCCTTGCCCGGTAATGAGGCCCCCGCGGCGATCTGCGCCTTGGCAAACGCGCGCCCAAAACCACGGTCAATGCCCATGACTTCACCGGTGGATTTCATTTCTGGACCCAAGATAATATCAATTCCGCGAAAACGAACAAAAGGCAATACGACCTCTTTCACGGATTTATAAGTCGGGACAATCTCCTGAGTAAATCCGAGATCCTTCAATTTTTTGCCGGCCATGATCTGTGAGGCGAGCTTCGCCAGAGGGATACCGATGGCCTTGGACACAAACGGAACGGTACGAGAGGCGCGCGGGTTCACCTCAAGCACGTAGACGACTTTATTTTTGACCGCAAACTGCACATTCATGAGGCCGATAACGCCCAGTTCCCTCGCCATGGCAGATGCCTGTCTTTTAATTTCATCGATGATATCGTCACTCAGCGTGTGCGGAGGCAGACAGCAGGCACTGTCGCCGGAATGAATGCCCGCCTGTTCTATGTGTTCCATCACGCCGCCCACAACGAAAGTTTCACCGTCGGAAATGACGTCCACATCCACTTCTTTGGCACCATCCAAAAATTTATCCACGAGAATCGGGCGATCCGGAGCGACCTCCGTCATTTTGGCCATGTAGGCGTCGAGAGCCGCTTCCTCATAAACGATCTCCATCGCGCGACCACCCAACACATAGGACGGACGAACCAAGACCGGATAGCCGATACGCGCGGCTTCGGCTTTGGCCTCTTTCGCATTCACGGCAGTACCGTTCTCCGGCTGTTTTAATCCTAGCTTATCCAACACTTCTTTGAATTTTTTGCGGTCTTCCGCGCGGTCAATGGCCTCGGGACTTGTCCCGATGATAGGCACACCGGCCGCCTTCAGTGCAAGAGCGAGATTCAAGGGAGTTTGACCGCCGAATTGCACGATAACCCCAAACGGCTTTTCTTTTTCGACAATATTCATCACGTCTTCAAATGTCACGGGTTCAAAATAGAGGCGGTCCGACGTGTCATAGTCCGTCGAAACGGTCTCGGGGTTGCAATTCACCATGATGGTTTCAAAACCGATTTCTTTCAGCGCAAAAGCCGCATGGCAACAGCAGTAATCAAACTCAATCCCCTGCCCGATACGATTGGGACCGCCGCCCAGAATGATAATTTTTTTATTCGTCGTAGTCTTGACCTCGTCTTCGGTCTCATAGGTGGAATAATAGTACGGAGTAAACGCCTCAAACTCACCCGCGCAGGTGTCTACCAGTTTGTAACTGGGTATAACCCCCAGAATTTTGCGCAATTGCCGGATCTCAATCTCACTCTTGGAGTAGATCTCGCCCAGTTGAATATCCGAGAAGCCGAGTGATTTGGCGCGGTGCAGAATCTCGGAAGTCAGCTCTTTCTTTTGACCTTTATTCGCTTTTAATTCGTTTTCAAACTCGACAATTTCGCTCAAATTCTCGAGGAACCAAGGATCGATGTAGGTGATTTGATGAAGTTCTTTGACGCTCATCCCCTGCTCCAGGGCCTTCTTGATATAGAAGAGTCGTTCGGCGTTGGGGCGCTTCAAATGGTCAAGCAGATCACCGGTGGCCTTCTTGGATTCAAAACCGGCCGCCTTGACCTCAAGACCTCGAAGCCCTTTCTGAAGGGCCTCTTTGAACGTTCGGCCTATCGCCATGACTTCGCCCACCGATTTCATCTGCGTAGTAAGCGTCGTATCCGCGCCGGGGAACTTCTCAAATGCAAAGCGCGGGATTTTGACCACACAGTAATCAATCATGGGCTCAAAACACGCCGGTGTTTTCTTCGTGATATCGTTAGGAATTTCATCGAGCGTATAGCCCACCGCGAGCTTGGCCGCGATCTTCGCAATGGGGAATCCCGTCGCCTTGGAGGCCAGTGCCGAAGAACGCGAGACACGCGGGTTCATTTCGATCACAACCATTCGGCCGTCTTTGGGGTTTAACGCGAACTGAATGTTTGAGCCGCCGGTTTCTACGCCGATCTCGCGGATACAGGCAATGGCGGCATTGCGCATGATCTGATATTCTTTGTCGGTCAACGTCTGAATCGGGGCAACCGTGATGGAATCACCCGTATGAACTCCCATAGGGTCAAAATTTTCGATGGAACATATAATCACGACGTTATCCTTCTTGTCTCGCATGACCTCGAGCTCAAATTCTTTCCATCCGTAGATCGATTCCTCGACGAGAATCTCATGCGTCATGGACAATTGAAGGCCTGTCGCCGCGATACGGTCGAATTCCTCCTGAGTCGTCGCGATACCGCCGCCCGTGCCGCCAAGCGTGAAACTGGGGCGAATGACAAGCGGAAGACCTATGGTCTTCAACGCGGCCTGCGCTTCTTCCATGGAGTGCGCCAAAGCGGATTTGGGTAGGCCCAGACCGATCTTTTCCATTGCCGCTTTAAAAAGCTGTCGATTCTCGCCTTTGCGTATGGATTCAAGATTCACACCCAGCATCTTTACACCGTACTTGTCAAAAATTCCCGCTTCCGCGGTTTTGACGGCAATATTCAAGCCGGTTTGCCCGCCCAGCGTCGGCAGTACCGCATCGGGCTTCTCAATCTGAATGATTCTTTCCAAAAACTCGACAGTGATCGGTTCAATGTAGGTTCGGTCCGCCGTTTGCGGATCCGTCATGATGGTGGCAGGATTGGAATTGATCAGCACCACTTCGTACCCGTCTTCACGCAAGGCCTTGCAGGCCTGGGTGCCCGAGTAATCGAATTCGCAGGCCTGGCCGATCACGATGGGTCCCGAACCGATGATGAGAATTTTTTTAATATCCGTGCGTTTAGGCATTACTTCTTAACCTTTTTCATGAGATCGATGAATTTGTCAAAGTGATGCGTTGCGTCATGAGGCCCCGGCGCCGCTTCCGGGTGATACTGCACCGAGAAAATCGGCAATTTCTTATGCGCCATGCCTTCACAGGTACGGTCGTTTAAATTGATATGGGTCATTTCGACGTTTTTACCCGAAATGGAATCCACATCCACCGCAAAACCGTGGTTCTGGGAGGTCATGGACACGCATCCGGTGTGCAAATCCTGCACCGGCTGATTTCCGCCGTGATGACCGAACTTTAGTTTAAAAGTTTTGCCGCCGAAGGCCTGACCGAGAATCTGATGTCCTAGACAAATACCAAAAATGGGCATTTCTTCAAGCAGTGACTTCACCGTATTGACGATGTAAGGCAATGCTTCGGGATCCCCCGGACCATTGGATAAAAACAGTCCGTGCGGTTTCAGGGCCAGGATATCCTTGGCCGTCGCTGTCGCTGGAACCACGGTGACCTGGCAGTTTCTCTGCGCCAGATGACGCATAATATTGTGTTTGATACCCGAATCGATCGCGACAACCTTGTACTTCCCTTCTTTATTCCAGAGATAGGTTTTTTGGCACATCACTTCTTTAATCAGGTCGCGGCCCACAAGACCCGGCGACGCGATCGCCTTTTTAACGAGACTCTTGGAATCCAAATCTTTGCTGGATATTACCCCTTTTTTGGCGCCTTCTTCGCGAAGGTGTTTGGTTAAAGCGCGCGTGTCAATGCCTTCGATTCCGACAATGTTATTGCGTTTGAGATACGTGCCAAGGTCTTCGCTGGCGCGCCAATTGGAATAGATGCGGCTCACTTCTTTGACGATAAAACCTTCGACAAAGGGTTTGGTGGACTCCATGTCTTCTTTGTTCACACCGTAATTGCCTATCAAGGGGTAGGTCATGCAAACGAGTTGACCTTTATAGGAGGGGTCCGTCAGAATTTCCTGGTATCCGGTCATGCTGGTATTGAAAACAATCTCGCCGTACGCCTCGCCTTCGGCTCCGAACGAAAATCCTTCAAATACCCGGCCGTCCTCTAAAGCGAGAATGGCTTTTTTCTTCGTCATGATACAATTTTCCCGTTTTCCAAGACCACGCGGCCCTGCACCAAGAGGTCGGTCGCCTTCCCTTTCATCGGCCAACCGAGAAAAGGCGAATTTTTGGACTTGGACTCAAGCTTGTCTTTTTCAACTTTCCATTCAAAATTGGGGTCGAACACGGTGACATCCGCCACAGCCCCGACCGACAGATGTCCGCGGTCGATTTTCAAAATTTCCGCCGGTTTCACCGACATTTTGCGTACCAAATCATCCAATGATAACACTTTTTCTTCGACTAATCTCAAAGAAAGTGGCAGGGATGTCTCAAGGCCTATAATTCCAAAAGGTGCCTTGTCGAATTCCACGTCCTTTTCGTTTTCCGTATGCGGCGCGTGGTCCGTCGAGATCACATCCACTGTGCCGTCCTTCAATGCCTTCTTGATCGCGTCCACGTCTTCCTGCGTGCGAAGGGGCGGATTCATTTTGGCAAACGTGTTGTAGTTCAGCACAGCTTCGTCCGTCAGATGGAAATAATGCGGACAGGTTTCGGCCGTGACTTTGGATCCCTGAGCCTTCGCTTGACGGATCAATTCGAGCGATTTACGGCTCGAGATATGGCAGAAATGCAAGCGCGCGCCCGTGAGATCGGCGAGTTGAATGTCTCTGGCCACCTCTATGCTCTCGGATTCAGCGGGAATCCCGGGAAGCCCCAGTTTGGTTGAGACAAATCCCTCATTCATGCAGCCGCCGCAGAACAATCCTTCGTCTTGGCAATGCACCATGATCACAAGATCAAATTTCTTGGAGTAAAGCAGAGCGCGGCGAAGTATATTGGAGTCCGTGATCGGGTGCCCGTCATCGGACAACGCAATGGCTCCTCCCTTATAAAGCTCTCCGAATTCCGTCAATTCCTTGCCCTCTTGGCGATGAGTCACAGCACCTACGGGCCAGAGATTCACGAGTTTCAAGCGCGCGGCTTCACCGATCATGAATTCCATGTCAGAGCGGCGATCCGCGACGGGATTGGTATTAGGCATCGGGCACACACCAGTAAATCCGCCTTTGGCGGCGGCGCGTAGACCCGTTTCAATGGTCTCTTTGTATTCAAAACCGGGTTGCCTTAGATGTACGTGCACGTCGATGAGACCGGGACATACCACTTTGCCCTTGGCGTCGATTTCTTTGTCGGCCTTTTCTACTATTTTCTTGGCCACCTGCTTTACGCGTCCGTTTTCGATAAAAAGATCGGACACCTCGTTCAGTTTATTTTTCGGATCGACGATTAAGCCGCCTTTAATGAGAATTTTCATGATCTTTCCGCCATCGTTGTATGGAACAACACCGCCATGCGCATCGCGACTCCGTTGGTCACCTGATCGAGAATCACGGATTGTGCTCCGTCCGCAATCTCGCCCGCCACCTCCACGCCACGGTTGACGGGACCCGGATGCATGATGATCACGTCTTTCTTGGCTTTCATCATGCGTTCCTTGGAAATTCCGTATTCCGCGGCATATTCCCGTATCGACGGGAAAAATGCGCCCTTCTGGCGTTCAAGCTGAATCCTGAGGATATTAAGAACATCCTGGTCTTTGATAATTTTGTCCAAATCGTAGCTCACCTCTACGCCCAATTTTTCGATATCCCGCGGGATCAGCGTGGCCGGGCCGCACACGGTTACCTTGGCGCCCAATTTTTTAAGTCCCCAGATATTGGAGCGTGCGACGCGCGAGTGAAGAATATCACCGATAAGGCAAACGCGGATTCCCTCGAGGGTTTTCTTTCTCTCCCGGATAGTGAAAATGTCCAGAAGTCCCTGGGTCGGATGTTCATGGATACCGTCTCCGGCGTTTACTACGCCCGCCTTGATGGACCGCGCGAGATATTCGGCGGAACCTGAAGACGAGTGGCGCATCACGATCGTATCGACATGCATCGCCTCAATATTCTTCGCGGTATCCCGCAAACTCTCGCCCTTGTTCGTGCTGGATTCTGTGGAGGTAAAATTCACGGTGTCCGCCGACAAGCGCTTTGCCGCAAGCTCAAAACTCGTTCTCGTGCGCGTGGAGGTTTCGAAGAACAGATTCGCGATGGTTTTACCGCGAAGCGCGGGCACTTTTTTAATATCACGGCTGGAAACTTCTTTGAAGGATTCCGCGGTTTGGAAAAGCAGTTCTATTTCCTCACGGGACAGTTCCTCGAGAGAGATAAGGTCCTTGCGCTTCCATTTAATGGCCTGAGCTATAATTTTATCGGTCATGATTTCGCCCCCGTGGAGACGACTACCTCGTCTTTTCCGTCATTTTCCGTGAAACGGACATGCACGATTTCATTTTCGTTTGTTGGAATGTTTTTTCCCACGAAATCGGCGCGAATCGGCAACTCCCGATGTCCGCGGTCAATCAGCACGGCCAATTCTATTCGTTTGGGCCGTCCAAAATCCACCAAAGCGTCAAGTGCCGCACGAATGGTTCTGCCGGTGTAAAGCACGTCATCAACGAGGATGATGATCTGCTTATCGCAATCAAAATTGATCTCTGTCTTGTGAATTACGGGCTGTTCGGCGACGAGCGTCAGATCATCCCTATATAGATTAATGTCGAGAATACCCATGGGGACTTGGGCGTTGGAAATGTCTAAAATGGCTTTTTGGAGGCGCTGGGCCAGAGTGACCCCGCGGGTTTGGATGCCTATCAATGAAAGACCCGCAGTGCCCCTGTTTTTTTCCAGGATTTCGTGGGCCATGCGGGTAATTGATCTTTCCAGCGACTGTGCGTCGAGGACGGATTTCATGTACAGCTCCTTTTGAGGCCTCTCAGGGCACTCGTTTAAAAGGCAACCAACTACAAAATTTTTAGAAGTATACCCCCAAAACCAGGGGTTGTCAATGGTCCGGTCAAACAGAAGCCCGGCCTTCGGCAGTCAAAAGGTGGCCTGGCCTTCGGCCTTACGCGCTGAGGTCCACGGATTGACGGATGAGCTGTAAAGCGCGTCCCACTTCGTTCAGGTACGCGAGAATTGGTTTTAGAATGAATGCTTCGAGCATCACCTGACCCCTGAAGTATTGATCAAGGTCAGAAACGGTGATTCGGCCTTGCGCTTGCGAAAACTGACGCATGGCTTTCATCACGTTGCTGGTAGCGAGAGATTCGAGCAGTGCCTGATATTCCGCGTCCTGGCTCTTAGGTAGTTGGCCGTTCACGCGGTGGCTTGAATAAAGGTGCGCGACTTCTTCGGCAATGCGCAACGCACCGATGAGATTTGGCAGACGGTTTTTGCCAAAGCCCGCGACTTGTAATTGCAATTGATTGTCGATAAGTCTTACGGATTCCGCTTTGTTCGGTTGATTTGTAAAAATCACTTTTGAAACGACTTCGCCTCTCGGATAATCCGTTCTCAGACGGTTGTTTTCAATGATGTGTCCGCTGATCAGATCAGCCCTCTCCTCGCTAAGATTATCGGTGTTGATGTAGTATCTTCCGCGATTCGCCGCCAACAGATCAAACAGCAAATTCATGGCTTCCTTATAATCCGAATCATCCGGTAATTGACGGCTAATGTCAGCCATGGATATTTCCACATAACCTTGCAAGGAAGTCTGGCTATCGTATGGGATGATTTGTGAAGTTCTCTGAAGCGTCGCGCGGAAAAGTGACGCGGCACCGCGCGCTTCGATATAAGATTCGTCTTGGGGCTGAGACCTCAGTGCTTCCGCTTCTCGCACTGTAATGGACACGAGCGCTTTACCCTCATCGTCATACAACGAGATAAATTGCGCGCTTCCCGAGCCCTCGAGCTTCAGGTTGAAAATTCCTACTGTTTCCCTCAAAAGCAACGCGAGACGACCTTCGGTCTTCGCCTGTCCGTAGACCCCGGCTAAGAAAGCTTTGAGATCCGCGAGGTCCTCGGTTTCCGGCAATGGAATTATTTTGGAAGATGATAATAAACGCGCGCCTTCCGGAGCGCGATAGTCCGGTTTCAACGAATCCACGATCGCGGATGCGGCAAAACTTGCGGTAAACAATGTGCCCGGTGCGAAACCCTGCAGTTCGTTTGTCAAATCCACGGGTTTAGAATGTTTCTCTCCCGGTGCCGTGGCGCGAATACTCACCACCACTCCCCTGGACGGATAATCACTTTCCAAAGTTGCGATCAGAGATAAAACCAAGGGCAATGTTAACGCGTTCCCCAGCTCCGGAATCAGATAATTCTGATAAGTGCCGTTGATCGCATCGCCGTCAAGACGCCGGAGGAACTCTACCAAACGTGCACCCTGTGGAGGCGATTGAGAAGTCGTCGCAGACTCACGTAATGATTTCGGTACATAGAGCTCCGCTTCTAAGTGAAGCGCCAATTCCTCATAAAACGTCGCTTGAGGATGATTGAGTCGCTTCAACTCTTGAATCACCTGCCTGTGATATACCGTGAGCGCCGGATCTCCCGCGAATTCCACTTTCAATTCTTCCAATTTAGCGGCGGCTTCTTTTTCATCACCTAAAACCGCTTTCAGAAAATGTTTCAAACGATCCCAAACAACACTGTCATTGCCGGCAAGACTTAAGTAGGCGCCAACCTGAGCGCTGATCTCACCGGATTGCAGCGTTTTAAGATCCGCCTTATGGGTTCCGGACGTGATCCACCCAATCTTCGCCGTCACAACGCTCACAATAAAACTAAATGCCGGTTGATTCAATTTACCAATCAGCTCATCCGGCGTAATCTCGACCTTAATGGTAGAACGGAACCTTTCACCTTTTCGCTTTTGATCCTTCAATAATTCCAAATCCTTTTCAATCGTTCTAATCGTCTCGTTCGTATCCACATTCTGCAGTGCCTTAGCTTGTGATCGCAAACCGCTGAACAATTTCAATGCTTCATCATATTTTCCTTCACTATCCAGCTCTTCAATTCGCTGTAAAGTGGTCAAAATTGCCTTCGTCTGCTGGGCATAACGTCCCACGGTATAAGGTCTATACTCCCTCTCCAAATCCACGATCTCAGCGCGCACCACCCTACGATCAAGAACCACAGGTGCTGCAGGTTCTGGCGTTACTTTGATGGGTTTAGTCTCTGCCACGGGTTCAGGAGAAGTTCTCTCGACGGCTATAACGCCCTCCTCGCCGGAGACCTGCCTTAACACCTCAATATCGTCCGTAATGCTTTGGAATGCTCCCAGCGAATTACTGCCGGCCGTTCTGAACCGTTGATTGGCCGCGGCAATAGCCGCGTCCTGCTGGGATAGCTGAGGGCCCGCAGCTTTACCATGGCGAACCGCCGCCTGTTGTTTCAGCATTGCTTCACGCGCCGCGCCGCGCTTCAAATGGGTGCCAGATGATTCTTCCGTCTTGGGCCTTGGATCCTGCACCGTTGCGGAAGAGGCGTTTCTAGCATCCGTGATTTTTTCTGCCGCTTCTTTAAGGTTGGGAGGAGTCGATTTCAAAGCCCGCTTGGCGGCGTCCAGCGCTTGAATCACACCCAACGCAGCCTGAATCTTGATCGGCGAATAAGTTGTGCCCAAATTCTCAATTTTACTCACCACCGTTACGGGCGTTATCGAGGGCTTTTCGGCGACAGGCGTTCGTTCTTTCGGTGTCTCGGCCTGGTTCTTGGGTTCCGCTTCTTCAGTGGCTAAACGGGCACCCGCAATTCTTTTTTGCAGGGATTCAAGACCGGGCGTCACTCGCTGGAAAACAGTTCTTTCGGATTTAAGAATGAACTCCCCTTCAGGCAAGAAAAACTTTACGATGGCCGTGCGTCCGCTAATTTCCAGCACCAAGAGCTGGGCTTCAGGCAAAGCGGGATCAAATGCCACTAAATCCAAATGACGGGCGGTAATCTCTCGGACATTCCCGTCAGAGTCAGTAACATTCAAGACGATAAGCGCTTCGTTCGAATCCGCTCGGGATAACGCTAAGTAATAGGCCTTGCTTGCGTCGTTTTGCGGATTCCAGACATAAACACCCTCGCCCAATGTTCGACGAATCACGGGACCGTGTAAGCCCTCAGCCGCTCTCGCCGCACTAATCGCTCGGTAGGCATCTTCAATATAAAAGTCTTCCGGTAGATTCAATGCATAGTCAAAGCGCACCTCTTTTCTACCATGAGGATAAGCGGGTCTTATCGCTCGTATGACGAATGTGGCATTATTCGCGTCATTGGCGATGGTGACTTCTTGATTCGGCCTGGCCCAGCCATTCAGAATCTCTCTACCCAGAGAATTTCTGACTCTAAAATGAATGGTTTGATTCTTTTCTCCGTCAAATATGACCGTGTAAGCGACATCTCCGCGCACATTTTTCACCAATATCGAAGAAAACCAGGGTTGATCTTCCACAGAGGTCACTAATCTCGCACCTTGTCTCTTAGTGATCTCGGACAATGGCTGACTCGCCACAATCGATTCGGACGTCCAGTCATGCAGGTCCGTTAAATCATTGAGCCAATCTCTCAATGTCTCATAAGTTTCTCCGAGAGCAGCGGTATTGTTGAGCAATGGTTCTATTCTGACAGGATTATCCGAGACACCGACGACACCTATATCCAACGATCCGGATGCGTCGCCCTGATGAGCTGTCACTTTGTAGAGCCGGTAGCGACGATCTCCCGGCAAGGACAATCCATACTCGTATTTCAAAACGGCTTCATATCCGTTGTCGAAGCCGACTCTGATCACGCCCACTTCAGATCCATTTCCTTCTTCCTCATCATTCAAAAAAATGTCCTGAGCTTCAATGCCGATAATATGAGAAAGGGGTCTGATTTCCTCCTGTTGTTCGGTTTTTCTCAAGATGTCCGCCAGTTCCGAAATCTGAGAAGTCAGACGTCCGCGTTTTGCGTCGTCTTTCGGAGTGTGCGACAGCCGCGCCTTGAGACTACGAATTTGGCCTAAAATAGACCGCGACAAACGCGCGCCTTGAGGACGCCTTGTGTAGTTGATAGAAAATCGACTATTAAAAATATGTCTGAGTAAAGACACGTAATCAATTCGTTTATGTGAAAAGTCAGGCGCATTGAACATCACCGCTTCTAATGCGGCGGAGTAACCTCTATAGTTCTTATCGCTAATGAGATTACCCAATTCATGACCAATGTAACCTTCAACCCGGCGGTCTTCCAGAGCCGGGATTTCCGGCAGGCGGTTCAAGAAATCATAGGCCAACATTTCCTTAGTCGAAAAATCCGTTTCCTTTTGGATCTGAGTGCCCGCTTCCAGAAGCGCTGCTAATAATTCAGCTGCGGTCTGGAAATAAGCCACTTGAACAGAGCCAGCCAAGCGTGTTCCCGTAGCACTTGGCTTGTCCTGCTTCACCAGATCAATCAATGTATTGGCAACGCGCCGCATCTCGTCTTTGTCTTGCACGTACATGCTCGCATATGTCCAAAGTGCCGTGTAGTCCGGAATATTCCGCGTTGCTTGCTTTTGGATGTCCGGATAATTCGGTTGCGTCTTAAGAATGCTAAAGATTCTGGCTACCATGGCATCAACGGATTTGGAATCCGCTAAACGAGCACCCTTTTCGGAGGTATGTTTTCTGAAACTTTTTTCAGGGGCGGCGATTGTTCTGATCCCGGGTAGATTCGCGACATCGGCGGAAATCTGGCTCATTCTCTTGGAACGTTCACGCTCTTGTACATCCACGCGCAGCGCCTGAGCGCCCGACCGAGTCAATTGAATCGTCGTCTTCGGAGACAATGCGCCTGAAATCTGAATATACCCCACCGTCGCCAAGTGCTTGGCGGCTTCCCGGTACGGATCTGCATTCTTTCCATTGATACCCAGGTGATGCCAGAGATCCGCTACTGTAATCTTGCCCAGAGGTTTCAACGCCTGCAGCCCCTCCAGGATTCTCCTCTGATGAGTACCGCGAAGTTTGATTGGAAAAGCAACCTCGGACACATTCGATCCGCTGTCCCCTTCTTCATCAGACACGGGCTCAGTACCATGCAAAACCAAAAGTTGCTGTCGCACACTCACCAGTTTCTGCAACAGCTCAGCGACTTTCTCAGGACGGCCTTGATCTTGGGCTTTGGCGATAAGGTTTTCCAAATCCTTTGCCATCGTCTCCAGCGCCTTTTCGCGATACCACTGCATGAATCCCACGCCGTCCGCCAGCACATCGAGCATCGCGGTTTGCGTGCCATCGAGTCCCTTGATGTCCCTGAATGTCAGATCTTCGATCACATTCGAATCCGGAGCATACCCCCACAGGCGAATACCCGTCATCTGTCCATCGGCGTCACGTCTGAAAAATGTGAGAATCGCCCCTCTGTCCGAATAGCCGGGAGACAGTTCATAATCAATATTAATTACACCACTTCGAATTCCCGGATATGGATAGAAATAAGGCAGGCCCGACTTTTCTCCTTCAAACTTGGCGCGTTCATTGTGCCCCATGATCAGAAAGCCTGTTGTTTGCCTCGGAGCAAATGTCTGTGTAAAATGGCCGAGGATTCCCAATCCCAATGTCTCCAGACCGCCACGGTCAATAAAGGACTTCACATTTTCGGCCTTGGCGTGCACTGAACCCGGTTTGTCGGAATACCAGCTGTTGATAATCTCGAAAATGGGCCCTAGCTTTTTCCACATTTTTTCCCTAAACGCGGGATCATCGGGAATCGTATCCCAGTCTTCAAAGAAATCTCGCACTTCCTGCGCCATCAGCTCCAGAGCTTCAAGCCCGTTTTTCCCTTTATAGGTGACGTCAAATCCACCTTCAATTTTTAGCGGCAAAATATTATGCATATGTAGATTGCCGAACGTATCCACGTAAAATAGACGGAAATTTTTCAACTCCCATAGAGTTCTTTCGATCACTTCCGGATCGGTGTGGAAATTATCGCGAGTAATAACATTAAAAGAAATCTCGGGAAGTCTTAAATTATTCTGTTTGTTTAACTTCCGGATTTCTGCGTTATGCGCCTCTATTGTTTCCCGAAGAACCCGTGATGTTTCCGTAAAGATGTCAGGCAATGTTTCGAACGGGATCGCTTGAATGGCCGCATCATCGGCGTTCTGCTGTTTTTTGGAGCGCAGTTGACGATTGGCTTCTTTCTTCTGTCTTAAAACTTCTTCAAACTCGCCCCGCAGACGGTCCAAGGCGATTGCAGATAACTGTTTTATTTTTTTCTTTTTGCCCGGTGTATTGAAAAGATCTATCTGACGATTGATTTGCGCCACGACATGATTGAAACGACGCTGGTTTATCTGATCTAGCTCTATGTCAAGCCAGCCCGCGTGTTGTGCCATATCCTTAGCCCAGAAAGCGATATGGTGGTTCTTTAATTCATCTGAATCATATTTGACACCGGCGGCATCAAAAATGCGGTGAATTTGCAATACGGACATCATTCTCCAGAAATCATGATTTCCTATGAAAAACTTGGCGTGCCCATTTTCGGCAATCCAGCGTACGGTATCCGCGGTTCCAACGGCATCGGGACCTCGGTCATACTGATCGGCTAACCCGACAATGCGTACGGATACGTTTTTCTGATCGATGTTATGGGATACTAGAAGTCGTCGCAAGTCGTCCAACGAATGAATGTCTTTGTATATGTCCGCGGGCAAGCCATAAATGTACCCGACGAGACTCATCAATCGGCGCGCACCGTTATGGAGATCCTGTATCGCGGCAACCATAGGAAAATCTCCGGTGCCCGGTTCCGCCAGCTCCCTGTTTATCTGGTCAACGATATTCTGCTGTTCCAGGATATTGACTTCACTCTCAAAGAAATCAAAGAGATAATCCGCGGCGTACCGGATATCGTGATAATCTCTGATGGAGAATTCCTGTTCATAGAGAGAAAATTTCTTGGCGAGCTGCCTGTATTCCGACGGATCAAGAACCTTTATGGCATTGGAATCCTCAACGAATTGCTTATCAAGTGCCTGAATCACCGCGTGAACCGATTTAAAATTCTTCGCGTCGAATACTTCTAAGGCGTAGCGTTTACGGTCAGTGGCAGGCAATAAATAAATCTTCCGTCTCTCATATACTTGATTGGATTTTTCCTGAAGACGTGTCACCAGAGGATTTGTATCACTCGGATCGTTCCAGCCATCCTTATTTTTCCTTTTCCATTCAGAAATATCTTTTAAGGCGCCTTCTAAAGCATTCTCGGCGAGACGGGCACCTTGCAGTCTACGGCTGTTTTGAATCGCATTCTGAATGAATAGCGCCGACTCCGGCTCCCCTATTTTGCCTCCGGCGGTCGCGGCATTGCCCAGCGCTTGAAGGTACATCTCATCCAATCGGGAATGGGATTGAAATATAATTGGAATAGCCCGCGTCATCCTGTTCGCCCGAATATCACGCGCCGTGAGCGTGCCATCATAGGGCATACCCACATCCAAAATCACGAGATCCACCTCATCGGGATGCGCGTCCAGATACCGCAGCACTTCGCGGCCGGATGTAAAATATTGCACGCTAATGTCGGAAATACTCGCAAAGAAATTTTTTGCGGCGGCGTGAGGCCCTTCCTCGTCATCGGCAAAAACAACGCGCTGAACCGGTCGCGTAAAGGTCACTGTCGCCAAACGCGCGCCGTCATCCTTGTCTTCTGTCTTGAGACCCAATAATTCCCCGTAACCCGAGACCTTGCCTTGCCAATAGATTTGTTGGGTCTCATCTAAACCCGGTGAATTCGCTCTGCGGGTAGCGTACGCATAGAGACCACGCAATTCACGCGGCGATCTGCCTCTGGCCTGCAGTGCCAGTTGATACCCTTCGTCAAATCTCCCCATATCTCCCTCGAGATGCTCCAGAAAATCGGCGGACATGTCACCGGCCAGGCGGGCGCCGGTCGTACTCGCCACACCTTGAAGCGCCTGCATAAATTCCTTCCGCTTGTCGGCCAAATTCTCCCGCGTAAGCCCATCCAGAACTCCCGCAGACAGTTTGTACAAATTTTCAAAGGCGTCATCTTCGCTGAGATTCCCAATATCCACCGGAACTCCGACGGCAATGGGCTTACGCATATCTTTGCGTGAAGTCTCGGCCCATAAATCCAGCGTATAACTGCCATCCGTAGTAGACCGGAATAACTCAAGTTTGGCGTTCAGTTTTTCCTGGTTATTAAACGTAAATACTCTGAATTTAGCTTGCCGCGTGGCCAAGCGGGCTCCGGCGGCGAGAGTAGAGTGGAAACCGGATGCAATCTTCCAGCGTTCGATCAGCGCTTCTTGCTCGCTCACTAAACGGGCCAGAGTTTCTCTCCAACGCGTGTCTTTCACCGCTTTCGGGTCTCTTAAGGAGCGAATGCGGTCGTTAACGGCCTGAAGTTGAGCGGGGAAATCCTCACCGGTTTTTGTCGTCAATGCTTGCTGAAGCCGCTCAATCTCCGCGTAAACCTTGGCGGGCTCGCCAGAATCCTTGCCTGATTCCAGGTCTCTCTCAATTAACGCCGCATAAAGTTGCAATTGCGTGGAAAGTTGTTCGCTGAGCTCTTGTTCACTCAGTCTTGAACCGGAAGTTCCGCTTAAGAGCTCTGTCGCTTGCGTTAGATAGGCCTTCACGCGCTTATCCAAAATATCGTCGAGTTCCGCGATATCCGAAGCGGACAAAATGCCGCCAGTTGTCAAAACAGCGTTATTGCCAATACCCCGAACACGGTTGAACCGGTCAATTAAGGTCAATAAATAGGTATTCAATTGTCCGGCATTCGTCGTGGCTTCTTCCAGAAAGCTAGCCAATGTTGCTCTTTGATTCGAATCGGTGATGGACGTTGACTTGTTCAGCGAACGCACCACTTGTCGCAGACGATTGACAAGCACCGTCCAATTAAATGCAAAATCCCTGTCATTTGTTATCATCGGCCTGTACTCCATCTCATCGGCGATCTGGCGTTTTAGCTTAGAATCACGTGAGAAAAGAGTTTCTGATTTTTTACCCAGAAGATTCATGGCGGCCTCTACCTTTTGCTGAACATCTTGGCGTAGATTCGCCTCGGCCAGTCGAGCGCCCTCTAACGGGAGATATTCGATACTCCATTCTCCTTCGACGCTTGAGCCTGACGGAATTTTCAGATCGGATTCACCGGCGCGGGACGTTGTGGGCTCGGCGGCAACAACATCTTTGGGAAAATTAGAATTCAGAGGAACAAAAAGATGCAGATTGGAATAAATATCACTCTGAGTGAGAACAACTTTTTCACCGGTCGCCGGATTCCGGAATACCGTGACCGCTTGGCCGGCCTCGTTGACCTGCATATTGGTCAACGTGTAGTCCACGGCTTTCAAATTTTTTGGCGTAGAATAATCATCGTCCGTTCCCGTCACCGAGGAAATCGTGTTGTCGGACAATCCGCTCGATTGTTTGCCGCGCAGTCCCAAGGCAGTAATGGAGGCCGTGACTTGCTCCGGGTCTTTAAATAAAAAGAAGGGATGGTCTCCGAAGCCAATCTGAATATCTTTTTTGCCGTAATTTTCAATACGCGTTTTTACCTTTAGTGAATTTTTCGTGATCGTATACGTTCTATAAACACGGTATTCACCGAAATAAGGCGCTTTGCCTGTCATGACCGCCGGGTAGTCGCGCGTATCGGCCATGAGCGTGACCATGGTTTCATCGCCGTATTGCCCCTCGCTGACAAACTTCCATCGCATCTTGTCAAAGAAACCGTGAATCGCGAATTGTGAAGCGCCATCCGCGGTATGTACTTTGCGAATAAGAGTGATATCGTTTAAATCCGGGGTTAATTCTTTTCGTCCTACCCAACCGATCATCGTGGGAATTCCGCCGCGTTGAGGGAGATTCTCATAGCTGACGGGCAAACCGGGATTCGTCAGAAGCTTAGTCACCTGCCCCGTCTCAGAATCGCGGCCTTCATGCCAAACACGCTGAACATCTCCTGTTTGATGGGTGACAATGTTCCCGCCCAAAGTTGTGATTTCCGCATGCGCCGTGCCCGATGGGTCTTTAAATGAAATGACGTCATAACCATCCACTAGGCGGCTGGTAGCCACTGACATTCGGGCGCCGGACAGAGCAACGGTTCTCAAAAGCTCTGATGCGTTGGCTTTTCGCGTCTTTGCCGTACGAGTAGTCACGTGTTCAGCCCACTGTGAGGAATCCTTCCATTGGTTCTTTTTGGCAATCAGCACTTGGCCTGAAGCATGCAGAAGAACAACGTCGTTCTTGTCTAATACGTAGGGCTTCTCGCCTTCTCTGGTTATTCGAATGAGTCGATTATTTTTTACGGAAAGAATGATGGGCCATGGGTAGTCTTCCATCTGAATGGCTTCAGACGCTTCTCCGACAATCACCGGCTCATCGCCAATGCTATTCAAAAGGAGCTTTGTGCCTTCCGCGGCATCCAAATAAACGGGTTCATTTAAAGAGTAAAAGGGGATATGAAAAAATGCGACGGATAAACGCGCACCTTCTGCATAGAACAGATCATCAAGACGACTGGCCACGCTTGTGAGAATATTATCAAAGTCTGTGTGGCTCTGCCCCTGGGCAATTTGTGTATAAACGGCTTCAGCCAACGCACGGTCACGCGCGGGCATATCCCCAAAAATCCCAAGAAGCTGCTGCTGCTTGATGTTGGTCTCTGCATTGCTGTCAGCGAGCGAACGAATCGCGGCAACTGTATTGGCCAGACGAGCGCCACCGGAAGCGGCTAAAATTGATTTAGGTTGAGGAATTTGATCTGCTATCGCTCCCTGCTCGCTGGCAATGGGTTGAACGCGATCCCCTTCCTGGATCGGCGAGAGTCTATCGGGCTCATTCTGAGCGGCAGTTGAGGTCTTGGACTCCGAATAACGACCTAGATTTGAGATGTCGGCGAATGTCGAGAAACGCGAACCTATGGCGGTGATCGTGTCCTGCAAAAGCCGAGTGTCATTCATGCCTTGAGACGCGCGGTCAATCTTGCGTCTGGCAAAAGCGCGCCGAACCGCCGCGGCTGTTTTTTCTATCTCGCCTTCTTTCTTAGAAAATTTTTGGAATAAAGGCAGTAACGCCTGAATATTCTGGTCGGAAAAAGTAATTGTAAAACCGTGTGACTGAAATTCCGCTTCCAACGCCGCACGAATCGCCGAACGCCACTCACCATCATTCGTCGGCATGCCCGCCAAGCGAGCACCTGCTTGCTGTGAAGCAACAAGTTTTTGCTGATAAAGTTGCTGGAGTTGTCTCCTAAGATCGTCAATCTCATCCTGTGTGCCAGATTGAGCGTTCAAGTCATTAATTTCCTGTTCCAAAGTTTCAATTTTTTTATCAATGGATTCCGCAAGGCGCGCACCATCAGCTGTGGTATTTTTTAAGACAGCTGAGACGGTATTGTCTATGTCAAATGGCTCATTCTTTTCCCTCAACTTATGAACATAGCGAGCCATGTATACCAACGTACGCCATGCGTTATCATTTTGTATACGTTCATCGGGCCTATATCGCCCTAAGAAATTTAGTACATTATAAAAAAGATGGGAATTGGTAAATGCGGGATTTACAAAAATAAGGTTTGTGTCTGCTACT
The DNA here is from genome assembly GCA_964447745.1 of uncultured Planctomycetia bacterium. GTDB lineage: Bacteria > Omnitrophota > Gorgyraeia > 2-02-FULL-51-18 > 2-02-FULL-51-18 > CAYUTV01. Next base: position 19,124 of record CAYUTV010000012.1, read on the forward strand.
GGCTTAATTTCGAATGAACCTTCCGGACCTTCAACGACGGCTGCTTGATAAATAGACTCCATCGCAGTTTCAAAACTACCTTGCGATTGTAGGATAATTTGCTCAGCACCGACACTACGCACTCCAAAAGAATGACGATCATAAATGTTCAACCGCTCAGCGAGATATTTGAAGAATCTTATCTCAGCAAGTACGTTGCCACGTTGGGGCTCGTCGATTTTCTTAATCTGCTCACGGTAAAGGGGAACATAATTTGCTCCTATAGAATCCGGAGAAATTATACCAATGTCAGAAAAAATATATTGTGTTCCGTCAGGCTTATGAAGAACGAGTTTACTGAGAATGTATTCACCGTAACGACTTTCAACTGGTTTGGAGGTCATGGAGATCTTTCCACGAGGATCAACCCCAACAATCTCTTGAACAAACTTTGCAAACGTTCCGCCGTTATGTAAATCACTGTTCAATCGCTGCGTAACGCTTTCAACGACTTCTTCCAATATGTCCGTATACCGACTAAAATCAACTTCCTCTCCGTTAATAAAAGCCTTAACATCAAAATCAAACTCATTACCTACCTGGGTCCCGCGCGCCACAGAACCTACAGATTGTATCGATTGAACCTCGCCTACCATATTGTGTTTTTCCAAACTGTGATCGAAGGCAGACTGAACAAGCTCCATAAAATAGTTATGTTGCGCCTGAATCAATAAATCTCTCTCTGGAGTATTCTTGAATTGTTCTATAGCACCACGGAGACTCTGGTTAAATACTGCATGTTGTTGGCTACCTGTTAAACGAACTCCGCTCGTCGACGAGACCGCTCGAACCGGAGAAACGGTAGCCGGTATTTGTCCCCGAGAGACCGACTGGGCTGTTCGGTGCGATTCCCTGACTTTTTCCGCTTTTCGGTTTACGACGGACGGAAAACTCGTCTCAAGTTTTTCCTTAATGAGCTGTCTTTGCTGGACGTCATATCCAAGCGCTGATGCAATGACCATCATCAAACGGTTGTCCCCTAGCGCCAGGCGGCTCCCGACACGCATCGGCATGTTGGTCATCGCTTTCAAGGAAGGCGCGGACAATGCCTTAAGATTCATGCTCAGCATCACGGATTCGTATCGCTTCCAATCCGTCTCGTTTAATACCATCGGTGTGATGGAAATATAAGAAATATTCTCTTTCTTTAAAAGGTGCTTCAGGTTGGACGTGTGGAAACCACCTGTCACCAGCACGGCTTTTTCCTGGTTTTCGGATTGCATCTTGGCCGTCAGATTCTCGACAAACTTTGCGTCTCTTTCATAGGTCAACTCATAGAAGGATTCGCAACGCTTCAACATATCCTCGTATCCGGTCTCCAGGAAGACGGCTTTCTCATAGAAAGACCGAAGATCCATGATTTTACGGTTTAGAAATCCCTCGAGTTTCAAGAGATTCATGTCGCGACGCAGAAGTTTATAGGATTGGTATTCGTCCGGTGTGAGCGTCTGGTGAAATAGCTTGTTCAGATACTCAAGCATTTTGTCCGATTGAACCAAAAGACGCTGATCGGCGTTAACGGTCAGAGCTCCATAAACCGCATCCTTCAAGGCCTCCAGGTCCGCTAAGATTCCTTTGGCCTGCAAAGCCTTGGCGGCATCCAGATAGGACAGATATTTGCTCAGTTCGGAATATTCTTTCAGAGAGGTGCCCAATTTTTCTTCGAGCAGCGCGAAATAGGCTTTGGCGGCTTCGTGATTACCTGTGTATTTGGCGGCGCTCTTTTTTTGTTCAGCCAATGCGGAGATTTCATCCTGATCTGCCCGGCTTAACGAAGCTAAGGCCTTCGCCTGCTCGGCATTGGCCTTTGCAAAATCAATCTCCTTCTCACGTTGCTGAAGAGCCAACAGTCCTTTGATATCAGCGTACGCATCGAGATTCAGTTTTAATTTTTCGGCTTTGCGGAAAAGAACTTCGGCCCACTCGGATAGGGAGATTTCTTCTTTTTTAAACTTCTGAAAGCCGTTGTCGACAGTGATCAGCTCAGCAAAAAAAATACGCGGCTTTAACGTCTTGATCGTGGACTCGATCTCATTCAAATGGCGCTCGAAACGGTCTCTCTCCTTTGCCGCGGCTCGGTAAGCCTCCACCGATTTCTCATAAAGAGCCATATCTTCCACGCCCCACAGCACGAAGTCATGGTCGGAAGTAATGTCCAAATATTCCGTTCCCTGGAAAATTGCCTTCCTTAGTAGAGAACCTGCCGCTACCTCACGCTGACGCTCAGTACCGAATGAGCGAAGAAAACTCAGAGATTCATTACCGGAACCCGCTTCGAGAAATATGTACTTTAATTTTTCGTGGGTAAAAAGAATGTCTAATGTCTTCGCGACGTTGAGCTGACCGGAGTTGTTGGTGTGAGGGTCTTGAATGAGATAAACGAGCTTTTTATCGTTAGAATCCGTGTAGGAATCTTCGATCTCAGCCACCGAAGAAGGTAGCTGGAAACGGATCGCAGGTTTTTTGGCGGAAACAACATCCAAAGGCTTGGCGAGAGGCGCTGCCTGGGATAGCGATTCAATACAAAAGCTCTGCAAAAGAGCCCAAGAAACGGCCTTTAAAAAAATATTTTTTTTCATCAATCCTCTAAAGAAAAAGGGTTACGATGTCCGAACAAAAAAGGTATGCAAAAGGATACATGACAGAGAGAAAGTTGGCAAGCGGGCGCGCAAAAACAATTTTGCTTTTTTTAACTATTGATCAGCAGAAATTGCAGTCCGATTAAAAAAAAGATGATCTTTAATATCAGTTCGATTAACGGAATTCGCGTCTGACGCTAAAGCTTGCTTATATAGGAGAGAAAATCCTCTTCCAGGGTTTCCAGACTAACCCCATAAACCTTCTCTAGCGCGCCTTCAAACGTGCTTCCCTGAGAGATTGTTTTCAAAAATTCGTAGAAATCAGACCCTGATTTTCTTTGAACCAGAAAGCGCACCAGGTATTCACTTTCTTTATAGAAGGTTTTCACGCGCTCTTCAGGATAGGACTTGAACTCGGCTAATTCAGCCAACGGAATATAATCCTCATCGGCGATGCGCCCGCCCATCCTCAACCGGTGCTCATCACCGCCAAAATGTGTGGCCAGCGTTTTATAACTGACGTA
>CAYUTV010000013.1:0-22005 GCA_964447745.1 uncultured Planctomycetia bacterium
GTGCTTATTATTCATGGCATGGGGGAACACGGTGGTCGCTACGAACATGTGGCGGGATATCTCTCTGCGCTGGGCTACGTTTGCCTGACGCCCGATCTGCGCGGGTTTGGCCAGAGCGGAGGAGCCCGGGGCAGCGTTAACCGTTTCAGTGACTATTGGCGTGATCTGGAGGTTTTTCACCGCTATTTATTGACTGAAAACAAGTCTCTCCCGGTATTTATTCTGGGGCATAGTTTTGGCGGGCTCATTGCATCTTCTTATGCGGCGTTGCATAAAGGCCCGCGGGTGCAGGGGCTGATCTTATCGTCGCCGCTGTTCGGTGTGGCGGTAAAAGTGCCGCTTTGGCGTAAGATGCTGGCGTCAGCCGCTTCCCGTATAGCGCCGGATTTCAGTCAGGCAACCCACCTGGATGTGACAAAGCTGACTCATGACATCGCCATTCTCCAAAAAGACGCTCACGACAGCGCGCTGCACTACCAGATCAGTGCGCGGTACTACACCGAGATGAATCGGATTATTGCGCTTAAGCGCCGTATCGCCGAAAACCTTAAAGTGCCCACGCTGATCCTCCAGGCCGCTGAGGATCATATTGTTGATAAGAAAGAGAGTCGTCGTTTCTGCGATCTCCTAAAAGCGGATGACAAGGAGTACGAGGAAATCCCGGACGCCTACCACGAAATCCTTAACGAGCTCAACAGGGAAAAGACCCTATATAGGATAGCCCAATGGTTGTCCAAGCATTCCTAGTCTTAAACTAAGCGTATTTAAGCAATAATTACTAATAAGGATTGAAAGTAGCCAATTTAATAAAAACTTTTAATTTAACATAAACAAAGGTTGAATTTACTTACTTCATGCAGTAATCTTTAAACATATGGCACACAAGTTTCCACTATACCCTGATTTTAAACACAAACTAAATCAATGCAGGAAAGAGGCGCATCAATGACATCAAAATCCAAGTTTCTGGCGGGCTTGATCGGTTTGGCAATACTGGTATCCGGATCGGTAATGGATTCGCGTACGGCCTCTGCCGCAGAAACAACGGTTAAGATGCCCGTATTGACTTCCAAAACCATTCTGCCGACTCTGCCTGCGCGCACGGTCTTAAAAGACGCGCTTTCCAGAGACTGGAACTTTAGCTACTCCTACTATGTAAAAACCCCAAAAAGTGCCGAAGTTATCGGGACCCGACCTTTGCGCGAGGGATATGCCGTTGTCGTGAAGATGGTATTTCCAAACGGAGAAACCGGTACAGCCACTTATCGGGTGGTTAAGAATGCCGCGGGTCAATACCAAATTACCGGCATGACATTCAAATCGAGCAGCCCTTACAATGATTACACCCTTGAAATAGAGGCCCCCAATGGTTGGAATGAGCGGGTCGAGAAAAAAACTCAGACGATTTCATATGCTCAGTACGGAATTCCCGGAATTTTCAAGCGTGAGGTGACGCAACGATTCAATAACGGCGTCCTGACGAACGAAATAGGCAAAAGCGTCTACAAGGATGAAGCCGCAAAAACCGAATCTCTCTCTAGCTGGAATTCGTATTTCAACAACGGGAAGCTCACGTCTTATTATTACTCCTCCGAGTACTTAAAAGATGGACAGAAACTCCAGGTGTCCAATGGCAGTTTATATTTTGATGAGTTGGGCAAGATGATCAGTTCCAATACTTGGAGTGAGAGCTACGACGCCAAGGGTCGCCTTGTGTCGCAGGTGAGCTATTCTACGCAGACGTGGGCAGGCGAAGGACGCAGTCAATCACAGTATTACAAAACCTATCAATATGGGGATGACGGCGAGCTGTCGCGAACAGATGAGACCGTTATCACAACTTCGTATGAGGGCAACAAGCTAATTCAGAGCAGCAAGCAGACGACAATCGCCACCAATTTAAACACTCCGTTTGCTACCGTCAAGTTTGATTCCACCGAGATGTATTTGTATGACGGGCAGAAGACCGAGCGCGAAATCCACTCGGTTACCCATCCCAACGCCAGGTACGCCGAGAATTTCTCCAAGATCTTCTACGAAGAGTCCTATAAAGAATCACTGCGTGTTACCGACAAAAATGGCCGTGTGGTAAGAGAAGAAACGTCGAGCAGGCAACAGGACAATGCCATTGCAGACAGCATCAAAACCACCTTTTTCTATGATGAGAACGGCGCTCTGAACAATATCTCCAAGCGTGAGGAGTGGCACAAGCTTGAAAACCAGGGTCAAACAGGCGTTCATTTAACGAGAAATGAGAATACTTATTTCAGCGTAAATGAAAAAGGCAAAAAGATTTCCACGATGTATTACGACGAGAAGCGCACTCAGCTCAAAGGCGACAATGGAACTACGATTGACACTTTGCGCGGAACCATTGTTAGGTCTGCCGAAGCCAGTGAGGCAGGCATGATTATTTCGCATTCGTTAGAGGCTGTAACTGGTATTTTAGACAAGGATGGGAAAATTCTGCGTGTGATTACCAGAACTTCTAAAAATGTCGGTGTTGATGAAAACGTCTTAGATCACCAGTATTTCTATGGTACGAATGCTGCCCTGGATTATGAGATTATTGTCGAGACAAAGCGTGTAAAGGATGTTCTTTTGGAGAAGAATGCTGGCATCCTGATCGGAGACCATGTTGTTTCTATCCGATATATTGTTAAAAACGGATCTATTTTAAAAACTCTCGCGACGGATGAAACAGGAGAATTTGTTCTTGAATCAGAAGGTGAAATTAAGCCCGAGATTGTTCTTGAGAAATACCGCGGTTTCTTGGCCGGCGACGATAAGATTAAAGAGCTGGTTATGAAGGACGCTCTTACCAGAGACTGGGATTTCAAAATACCCGCCCACCCATTGATTGGTACGTTGAAACCAGATGTGCGCATGGCGGCCGGTATGAGCATCGACAAGATTGAAAAAATGGATGGCGCGTACCACATTCACGGTAAGCTGGTGTTTAATTCGCTGAACTGGGCGCCTGTCACGGTCAACATTACGTACATTGTGAAGCTGAATGAGCAAACAAAGCAGCTTGAAATCGTCGGGTTTACTTATGCGCCTGATAGCAAAACGGATCGTCGTGAAATGAAATTAGATTCATCCGGATACGGGCGCCGCGAGATTGTGGAAAACTCGACGCTACGAATTGAAACAGATTTTTTCAACAACGTAAGGGTTTCGGAGGCGGGTGCAGCCAAGGCATCCAACTACGGAGAGGACACGCTGTATACATGGCGGATGAGTTATCATCCTGATGGTAAGAGCGTCAGCTTTTATACGCATACCATGGAAGAAAGCAAAGACGGCCAGCTCCTCAGGCGCAACACCGTCTCAAGCTCATTCAATGAGAAAAACGAACGGCTTGATTATTCCGGAAACTCCGAGAGTTATGAGGCGTTACGAGATACGTTCGAATCGGTGTACCTGCTGCATGAAACACCGACCTCTCTTTTGCTTCACCGGTATAATTCCATCATCAATGATTACGTCATCAACGAAGATTATGACTATAGAGAGCTTTCCCGTACCGAGGAAAACGAACGCTCCATGGAAAAGCTTTATGATGGGGGGCGCTTTGAGTATGAGAGTCGGCGTATCACAGAATATCTTAAAGATGAGTATGGTTACGCAGATAGTGTATTCACGAGTGAAACGAAAGAGCGCCGCTTCAATAAAGAAGGACTGCTTCAATTTGAGACTATCATTAATCGGGAGTCCAAAGGCGGCTATTTGACTCATGAGGTCACCAATATAATCCATGGAAAAGACGGCAAATTTGATCATGCGATCACAACCAAAGAAACATTCCGATTCTTTAATCTTTATGAAAAATCTGCCGTGATCAAGCTTGCTAATCGACCCACCTTAAACGTGAAGTATAAGTTTGAAGACGGCAATATTTCCTATACGCTGGTCACGGACGAGCAGGGTAATTTCTTCCCCGACCTCAGCGGGCCCGGCGAAATTGATCCAAAGACTATATTGGAGCTGTACCGCGATCCCGAAATAAATACCCTCCGGGTGGCGGAAAAAGCCGATTTTGCCGATCCTGTACTGGAACAAATAGCGCAAAAGAACTCCATACCTCAGATGCAAAAAGAGCAGCTGGGTGGCGTTCAGCAGGATAAGCAGATGGCCGAAAAGGAGCCCAAGCCGGTCTTGCAAGCCGCTTAAAAGAACGTATCTCTAACCCTATACGTATAAGCCATATAGCTAGCTATATATCTATTAATCCCTCCATTAAGCATATTTAACGCTACCTTGTAAGCCACCCCCCGTAACGTATACTTTAAGTAGACCCTAGAAAAAAGGAGGCGATGTTTACTGGTCCTAAGGCGGTAAATGAAGTCAACTCCGATGAGGGGGTGATTCTAATGGTAAAATCCGATATCTTCACGGGCTTGCTGGTGGGTATAGTGATCGGTTTGATGTTTACTCCGACGCTGGCTCCGCACCTGCCCGTCATTCTGGTTTTGGCATTGGTTTATGGTGCCAAGATCATTAATCTGAAATAAGAGGCTTCGTTAGCTTCGGCCCCGCCTTCCGCCCTGTGTGGAAGGCGGGGCTCCTTTTTTGCCAAAAAGCGGTATTTTCGCTTGCGTTTGGCGGTGCCCCATCTTAAAATGGCGTTTATGCAAATGCCATTTTTCGACTTCAAACCAAACAGAGATACGTTTCTAGGCGTGGTTTTGGGTATTTTTCTCGTTGCCGCACTCAGGATGTTCCTCTATTTCTAAGTTCAAAGCACCTCTTTTTTTCTTCCTGACGGGTGTGCTCGCTTTTGGAAGCATTCCCTTTCTGATGGCCCATTTGTCGAAAGAATTGCGAATACTTGAGCCATTTTTTCAAACACCCCTGACTTCGGAAAACGGTATTCTTACCATTCGAAAAGACTCCTACGGAAAAGGCCATTTTGGGGCTTCCCGGAACGGGGGCCGCACCCATAAAGGCATAGACGTTCAAGCGCCTGTGGGCACCCCAATTTTAGCCACAAAGAGCGGCCGTATCGCTCGATCCGAGGAAGATAAGGGGTATGGCTTATTCGTCGAGATTAAACACCCTGGGGGCCTGTGGACGAGATATGCCCACCTGGACCGCCTCGATGTGCGAAAAGGGCAATGGGTGGAGATAGGGCAGGTAATCGGCCTCTGCGGAAAGACAGGTAATGCCAAAAATCCCCATATGAAGCCCCATCTGCACTATGAAATCCGGGACTCCGCACTGGCCCCTCTGGACCCTCAAAAAGGCCTTCTCGACCCTTCTTTAAAGCTTCAATATTAGTCCCCGTAAGCCCTTGAAAACAGGGTATCTGTGATATATACTTCGAGTGTATTGATGAAGTGCGCTGTTTTTTGATTAATTAAGATCATGATTATAAAAGGCAAACTTATCGGAAACGATAAGGGCGCAAAGCTACGGGCCTAAATCCGCAAGGGTAGGGCCGCCGGGCCGCTGACATGAAGCAAAACACAAAAAAACTCACATCGTTTTTCCTGTTTATCCTGGCGTTGAGCGCCTGCTCAACCGCATTCGCCTCATTACCCTATACCGAAATCAACCTCTCGGAACCCCAAAAAAGCCAGCTTCTTTCCGTCGAAATCGGCGCCGATCAAGCCGCGATTTATGGATGGCGTCCGGGTCAGAGCGTTCTCGTGCAATTTTACGTCGACAAAAAAAACGGAGATCGTTTGTATATCAAGGACACGGCCGGCAACAAAAGTTGGAGAGTCATGTTGAGCAAAAACGGTTCGGGCCAGCTGTCCATTCAACCGAGTCCGCAATCGTACACGGGCCGCCTCAGCGTCAAAGCGAATAACCGTTTACTCATGGCGCCAACACCGGCCTTTCAGGGAAATCTCGGCAAAACTCTTGAAAAGGTTATTCAGTACACATTTGGTGACGGAGTGAGTATTAAGGTGCATTTTACCGACCAGATGATGGCAGAGGGGACAAACCCTGAAGCCTTCGCCAAAGAAGTGCTTGATTCCGCGGTGCTGGCGTATCAGACCATCACAACGTTCAAAGGATTCTCCACCAAGGGTTACTCGTTCGCTAACCCCGATTACAACTACGCGTACGATCCGGACAAGACAATCGATATCTATCTCGGAGACACGGACGAAAAAACGGGCTCGATCCACGGATTTAACGCGGCCACATTCAAAGACGCGCCTTGTTTTGACACGATCAAGCTTTCCGACAAAGCGTATGATGCCGTGATTCTGATACCGGCCAACTACTCAACTTTTATAAAAAACTGGGAGAAGATCAATCCTTCGTACCTGGGGCAGCGTTCGGTGGAGCTTGATTTACGCGGCACACTGATGCATGAGATGCTTCACGCCATTATTTTTTACTACAATAAAAATTTGAACAAAGAAACCGCCGGGCAGTCCGAAGGCCGCCACAAAATAGATTGGTACGTGGAGGGATTGGCGCGTTACTTCGAAACTTTCTCCGGCGCCAAACACGATTTCTTTTCTCAGGGTTTTAAACAAACGCTTCCCGGTAAAATCCGCTTCTCAAGAGGCGGCTCCAATTATTTCATGCGTTATCCGGATCAGGCGTTCATTGAACTGCGTTACGAGAACGCGCTTTTTTGGCATTACCTGGATCATCGTTTCGGCATGAAGGTGATTGAGAAGATGAGCCGCGATCTACGCGATTATGAAAATCGCAGTTACCGCCTGAGTTTGGAGCGTGCCACAGGCACAAAACTTGAAACGCTTTTGCAGGAATTCGCTCTGGCGAGCCTGTTCAAGGATTTTGGTTTGAAGGAAAACGGTGTTTACCTGAAGGAGGTTGCTCGCACCCGCTTGACGCTGAGAGGCGGCCAATTGTATCTTCAGCAGGCCGGGGAAGAAAAGCGCCTCGGAACCGTTTGTAAAACCGACTGGATACCGCGCTGGGAAGGGCATAGCGCGAATTTGGGGGCCATACCGATAGCCGGCGACAACACGGAGCGGAGCGATGTGTCCGGCTGGGCCACCGACTTTTATGAGATTGATTTTAAGGATTCACGCCTGCCAGATTTGGGCGTCTCCATGCGTTCGGGTGGCTACTCGCTCTTAACGCAGGTTATCCTCATCACAAAATCCGGAACTCATTTAAAGTATCAGCTGAGGGAAGTGCGCGCCGCGCAAGAAGAAAGACTGGATCTCAGCGCTTTAGTTAACTCCGAAGGATTGGATGCGACTGATATTCAAAAAATATACGTATTGGTTACGAACACAGACCCGATCGCATCCGCGCAGTACGAGTTAACCGTTTAATCCCGCCAGGTCGTTCTTAGTACTTGAACGAAATACCCGTCAAAACACTCCAAAGATCGTAGTTGTAGAGATAGAAATTTTCGAATTCTTGATTGGAATCCGCAAACGTATAACTGCCGGTGGTTACCCAATTGATGTTGGGAGTGAGGGTATAGGACCCGCGCAATGAAAGCGTATGGGTCGTATCTTCCTGGTCTTCGGAGCCATAAACGCCCGCAACATTCTGCGCTTTTCTCTCAAGGTAGTGAAGAATGTTGAACGAATAACCCACAGTTAACTCAAGAAACTTATTCTCTTGAAGCTCGTTGCGATAGGTAAGCGTCGGGTTGATGGTGAAAGAATAATAATCGAAATATTCTTTCACGAAATCATCGTCGGTTAGTGTTACCGTGTTGTGCGTATCGTAAAAATCGAGATTGCTGATGTTCAAAGCGAACTGTCCGTTCACACGGAAACGAAACGCGTCGTTGATCGGATGGGCCGCGTAGACATTGATGTATTCCAGGAAGTCTTCGCGTGTATCGCTGGCGGAACGAATTCCGTTTGAATCGATAGTGCGCTTGTCCGAGAAATCCTTGTAAACAAGAATCCAGCCGGCGCCGTAGGACCATGCTTGGCGTTCCTGCTTTTCATAGTCCACGTTAAACTTGTAACCCACAAAATCTTTTTCGTTGATCTCGGTGGGGGAGTTTCCCGCCAGAGTTACCTGCGAGATCAATGACTGATAATTAGGATACTGCCTGTCAAAAATACGAAAACCCGCGCGCACTTCGCGAAACGAGTCGGCTGATTGGTCGAGAGACCACGCGGATTCCAAACCGCCGCCGTAATCTTCATAATCGTAAAGGCCGTCCCCAAAATCCTCATCTTCGGTTTCATTCACGAACACCCAGTCGGCAAACGCGTGGGGACGAAGAGACCAGTTAGGGTTGATGTAATATTTAAAAGCTGTTGAGATACTGTGAGACTGCGTTGTCTCAGTGCGGCGTCCGCCGTCTTCCTGAACGACAACCTGGCTGGAACGGTCATACGTTCCGTTATATACGTTCAACCAATATAGAGAGTCACTGGCCTTATAATTGGGGGACACGGACCAACGATCAGTGGTAGAGCCTATGCCGTCGCGACCCTTGATCTCGGAATAACCACCCAAAACCTCGGCTTCCAGGAAATAATACCAATCGCTAACCTGTTGATCCGCGGGGGATGCGGCGGCGATAGCGCGCGTTTCAAAAGAGAAAAAAGACACCGTCAGGGCCAGAAGCGATACTAAAACATTTTTTTTCATGGAAGGCTCTCTTTTTTATGGGTTTATGGAAAACCCGATTATATGCGAATACCGCTTCCGTGTAAATAATAATTTTTGACAAATCGCACTTCTGACAGTACAATTAGGGCTGTATTCATCCCACAAATTTTCGTCAATCAGGCAAATTTGTAACTATAACCGAAAGGGCACTAATTATGCGCCGGATTTTTTCATTTATTCTTGTGGCAACGATGGCTATGACGGCCCCCGTATTTGCCGAGACACAAGCCCCCATGGCATCGCCCATGGTCGGAGCGATTTCCAATCCGGCCGCGGCCCCCGCGGACGCGCGTACTCGCGCCCAGAAAATCTGGGTCGAGGATATCATCGGCATCGTTGAAATCAAGGGCAAGGACGCCTCTGATTTCAAGGCCATCATTAAAAAGACATCGGTCAGCACAGGCGATACGATCCGGACTACCGAAGGCGCGTGCGTTCTGGTTCTGCAAAATAACGCCCGTGTGACCATCGCCCCGAACACCACGTTGGTGGTGAACGAAGCAACCATGAATTCCGGCAATAGAACTCGCACCACGCTTTTACAGCTTGATGCGGGCAAACTAAAAGCTCGCGTAGACAAATTCAGCACTGCTTCGCGATTTGAAGTACGTACACCCACCGCGGTTGCCGCTGTACGCGGAACGCTCTTTTATTTATCCGCCGGTACGCAGATTGATCAGCTTTTCAGTGAACTTTATGTGGACGATGGAACCGTATTTTTTGAGAATATATTCAGCCATTACAATTTCTTACTCCCTTTTACGAACGCTTCAACAGCATTCAGCGACGGCAGCTTGTTGGCCCCGCGCAAATTGACGGCGGAAGAACAGCAGGAGTTCAAAGAGAACTGGGAAAATGCCATCAAGGATCTTTTGAAAAAGGGCGGCGTTGAGGAAATTAATACTGATGAAGATCCCGACGACGACGAACAGGGCAATGAGAATAACGAAGGTGGAGACAATGAGCGTCTATCCGAGAGAAACGCCGAAGAACTCGCGGATCTTTTTGAAGGCGCGGCCGAGAATATCGCGGCGATCAACGGCCTTATCGGTAATCTCGATGATCTAAAAGCCGGCTTGCTGGCTTTGGGATTCGATCCCGACATCGATTTTATGAAGAGGAAGAATGATGGATTAAAAGAAATTCTGCTCCAGCAAAACCTCGGTCCTCAAGGTGCTGTGCCCACGCCCCCTCTTAACGAATGGACCTATCGCGTGGTGGAATTGAACAACGGAGAGATTTTGCCCGGCGACTTTGATAATGACAATGATGTCGACGGCGGAGATTATCTCGCGTGGCAAAGAGGATTCGGCACGATTTACGACGCATCTCATTACGTCATCTGGAGAGATAACTACGGAACGATCGGCAGCACCGAAGGCAAAGATACGGCGGGTGATTTGGGTATCCTTGATCCCCAAGCCGCGCAAACCATCTCCGATTTTCTTGCCGATTTTGACAGCTTTGACGACGCTACGGAGCAGGCGATTGCCGATGTCAACGAGCTTTTATTGGAACTGGCCGATCTTGTGCTGCTGGCGAACCTGAATCCTGATAACCAGGCCCTTCGTGATCAGGCTCAGCAATTGTACGATGACCTGCTGACCCAGATCAGTCTCATTGACCTTCAAACGCAACAAGATGAGGTGATTGAGAAATACAACCAGGCACTGGAGGATCTAGAAACACGCCGCGAACAGGAACGCCAAATGATGCGTACGGAAATTGGCCGTCTTGTCGAAGCGTTGGATTTTGAAAGAAGTCTCGCGCAAATTGAGAAGAATTCCGATGCGCAGACAGGAAAGGTGTTTACGGACATCCACGGTAACCGCGTGCGCGTTGATCAATATGTATTCCAGGATGACCCGAACAGCGTTCGCGTTGTTTCCTTGACGGCTCGCACGGATGCCTCAAACCCGGCGCTGAACGGTGTCTCAGCGTTTGTTTTTGGCGCCGACTTTAACACGGCCATTGAGCAACCCTTGCGCACACTCCCGTGGGATGATTATTTGAATGTTGTGACGCGTGACGAGCTGAGAGACCGACTCGATCACATTCGCATCGAGGGCGAGTATTTCGACTATCACCTGCCTTCGGGATTCGAGGAATTCATCGTTTATCAAGAGGGCAGCGAACAGCCGGGACTGTATCCCAAGCGGTTCTTTGCCGAATTTAGCAACGTGGCCAACGAAGGCAACGGCAATGACCCCGACCGGGTTCGCTTTGAAGAGGGTTATACTGCGCCGTTCCAAATTGAAGCGCACCTGGAAGAACAGGGCGACATGTATGGTGCGAGCGTTCAGTCCTTTGGCGACTACGAAGGCAGCAACATTAATCTTTGGGTTCAGGCCCGCTGGACCCCGGTGATTGTGACCGTGGACCCTTCAGGATCTCACAATTCCAGAGTCGTATTCGTGGATTCATTACCGTTCACGGCACAATCAGAGTCTTTCGCGGATTCTTTCAGCGAAGAGAATTATGAGGGCGCTGCGGGCTTTGAGATTAAAGTGGGCCATGATAAAAAGTTATACGGTAAGTTCATACCGATTGATAACAACGGCCAAGTTCTTACTGCTCCTGGCTTCAAGCTCGAAGGAATCAGGGATTTTATCAACCCGAACCCGAATCTTATGGGCGGCAACTATAATCTGGAAGTGATTCTAGATTATCAAGCCGAAGACAACTATAGCGGCGGTGGGTACAACACCTTTGGAGCGCAAAGTGCGGGAGTTTCTGCGGGCGGCACGAGCTTCAAAATCGATACGATCATCACGCCGGAGATTTTCACGGAATACGGAATCTCAAACGAGAGCTCATTATTTCCTCGTCAATCGTTTGACGACGATGAACCGATAATTGAAGTCGTCGAAGATTAATTTTGGCGGCGTATTGACATTAGCGCCGTCTGTATTATAATCGGTCAAATATTCGCGGGATTATCCAGAATATAAAATCATTTAAGGAGAAGATTCGATGAAGAAGGGTTTCGTTTTAGCATTGTTTGCCGCAGTATCTCTCGTATTGACACCTGTCGCATTTGCGGAAGCCGGTTCCGGCGAGAAGAGCGTCACGGATTTTTTCAGAAAGTTTTTCAACTATCCCGCAAAAGCCGCTAAGAAATCCGGCGAGTCTTTGAGCAACACGGTTCACAACACCGGCGAGAAGGTGATTGAACCGATGGCGGCAAATACGGCCGAAGTTCTTCAGGGTGACCTTTCTCAGACGGGCAACATCGTCGCCGAACCCGTGGTTGGCGCCGCTCAGAACACCGGTCAGGCCGTTTCTGAAGTTGTCCAGATTCCCGTTCAAGCAGCTCAGGACGAGCCGGCAGCAGAACCCGTACAGCAGTAAACCGCTTTTCGTTTCTTGGGGGAGTTTGTGACATAAGTCATGAGCTCCCCCTTTGTTTTGTCAATCGAGGATCATCCCATGTCTCTCTACGAAAAAATCGATGCCGATATGAAACAAGCCATGATTCAAAAAAACGCGGAGCTGACATCCGTCCTGCGATTTTTGAAATCAGCGATGAAATACGCCGCCATTGAAAAAAAGGTGGAGAAGCTCGCAGACGCCGATGTGATGCAAATAATTCAAAAACAGATTAAGCAACGCAAAGAATCTATCGACCAGTTTGAGAAAGCGGGCAGAAAAGACTTGGCGGCCAAAGAAAGCCAGGAGGCGCTGATCCTTGAAGGCTTTCTACCGAAACAAATGTCAGACACCGAGCTCGAAACCATCGTAAAACAGGAGCTTAATGCTCAGGGCGCGACCACCAAGAAAGATTTTGGTCGCATGATGAAGCACTTGAATGATAAACTTGCGGGACAAGCCGAAGGACGCAGAATCAGCGAAGTCCTCGGTAAACATCTTCAGTAACGGAGTTACTCTATGCTAGCGATAAGAAAACCATTTACGGCCATCATCGGAGCGGGTCAAGTCGGCGCCACCACTGCCCAAAGAATTCTTGAGAAAGGCATCAGCGACGTGGTTCTTTTTGACGTCGTCGAGGGAATGCCCCAGGGAAAAGCGCTGGATCTGATGGAGGCCGCGCCTATCGAAGGACACGACAAGCGAATCATCGGAACAAACAGCTACAAAGACATTGCGGACGCGGAAATTGTCGTGGTCACGGCAGGACTGCCGCGCAAACCCGGCATGACGCGTGAAGATCTTTTGACGATGAACGCTAAAATCATACGCGATGTCTGCGAGAATATTAAAGCGAACGCCCCGCAGGCCAAATTGATTATCGTCACCAACCCTCTGGATATCATGACCTACCTGGCTTATCAGGTGACCGGTTTTCCGCAAGAGAGAGTCTTTGGGATGGCCGGAGTTCTCGATGCCGCCAGAATGCGTTATTTTATCGCCGAACGCCTTAATGCGGTCCCCGGCGACGTTCAGGCCGTGGTGTTGGGCGGCCACGGGGATCTTATGGTGCCCGTATCCAGTCACTCTAAGCACAAGAATTCGCCCGTCAAAGACCTGATTCCCGCAACCGAATTGGCTCAGATCGAACAGAGAACACGCGACGGCGGCGCCGAGATCGTGGCGCTTCTAAAAACCGGGAGCGCGTTTTATGCTCCGGCCAGCTCCGTAGCGGAAATGGTACAGGCGATTTTGAAGGATGAAAAAAAGACACTGCCTGTATGCGCTTATGTTAAAGGGGAATACGGTATCAAGGATATATATTTTGGCGTTCCGGCTGAACTTGGACGCAACGGAATCGGCAAAGTCGTTGAAATCACGCTGGCGCCTGAAGAGCGCTCCTGGATGGAGAAGTCTGCCGCCAAAGTCAAACAAGGCGTCGAGGAATTAACCAAATTAGGCCTGCTGAATGAAACTACACGAATATCAGGCAAGTGACATTTTAAAGAGTTACGGCATCCCGGTATCCGGGCGGCAGGTCATTTTTGCCGCTGCGTCTGCGGTGGAGGCCTTCAAAAAACTCGCCAACCCCACTTGTATGGCCAAAGTACAGGTGCTGATGGGCGGGCGCGGCAAGGCTGGCGGAGTGAAGCAGGTCAAGACGGCCGATGAGGCCAGCGCATTCGCGGATAATTTTTTGGGCAAACCTTTTTCCACCTATCAGTCCGGCGGTGAAAGTAAAATCGTCAAAGCCATCCTTATCACCGAGGATATCCCCATTAAAGAAGAGTATTACCTCGGTGTGACGTTGGATCGGTCGAAGGGATTGCCTGTTCTTCTGTTCTGCAAAGAGGGTGGTGTGGAAATTGAAGAAATCGCCTCCTCCAAACCCGAAGCAATCCATAAGATTCATTTCTCGCCGAGTGCACTGCCTGACCAAGCGCAAATTTTGAATAAGATTGAAAAGTTATTCCCTTTGGCTGATATCCCGAGACAGATCGCCGATATCGCGGCAAAACTCGCGAAGCTTTTTGTCGAAAAAGACGGAGCAATCATTGAGGTTAACCCTCTGGTTTTGACACCTAAAAATATTGTGATGGCACTGGACGCCAAAGTGGTCATTGACGACAATGCGCTTTTCCGTCATGCGGATCTTCAGGCGATGAAGGATCCCGATGAAGAAGATGACCGTGAGAAAAAAGCCAAGCAGTTCGGATTGAACTATGTTTCTATGAGCGGAAATGTCGGCTGTCTTGTAAACGGCGCCGGTCTGGCTATGGCTACCATGGACATGATTAAATTGGCCGGCGGAGAGCCCGCGAATTTTCTGGACGTCGGAGGAGGCGCGACCGCCGATCAAGTGCGTGAGGCGTTTAAGATCATTCTCCAGGACCCGCGCGTGGAAGCGATACTTGTTAATATTTTCGGCGGTATCATGAAGTGTGACGTGATAGCTGAAGGGATTATTCAGGCCTCCAAGGAAATGCAGTTGCAAACACCGCTTGTCGTCCGCCTGGAAGGCACGCGTGTGGAAGAGGGCCGCGCTCTTTTAAAGAATTCAGGCCTTAAGATTATTTCTTGCCCCAATATTCAGGAAGCCGCCCAAACCGCGGTCCAGGAAGCAAAAAAACACAGCCAAACCCATGTCCATACTCATAAATAAAGACACAAAGGTTATTTGCCAGGGAATCACCGGTAAGGCGGGCAGTTTTCATGCCCAGAAGTGCCTGGAATACGGCACTCAGCTTGTGGGTGGTGTCACGCCAAAAAAGGGCGGAACAACCGTCGGGAACATCCCGGTTTACGACACGGTCCATGAGGTTGTGGATAAAACCGGCGCTACAGCATCTATGCTTTATGTGCCCGCACCTTTTGCATTGAATGCGATTAAGGATGCTGTGGATGCCGGGATCAAGCTCATCGTATGCATCACGGAAGGAATTCCCACGCTTGATATGGTGCGGGCCGTGGAATATTCGAAGCCCAAGGGAGCGCGAATCATCGGGCCTAATTGCCCCGGAATCATCAGCTCAGGAGAGTGCAAAATCGGCATCATGCCGGGCTATATTCATCAAAAAGGGCGTGTGGGCGTGGTTTCCCGCAGCGGTACACTGACCTATGAAGCGGTTTGGCAGCTCACTCAGGTGGGACTTGGTCAAACCACTTGTATCGGCATCGGCGGAGATCCCGTGATAGGCACCGGCTTTATTGAGGCTTTGGAACTGTTTGAAAAAGATGCCGAGACTGAAGCGGTTCTGATGATAGGCGAGATCGGTGGCAGCCAGGAAGAAGAGGCAGCCGCTTATATTCAGAAAAATATGAAAAAAAAGGTAGCTGCCTTTATAGCCGGCGTAACCGCGCCCAAAGGCAAGCGGATGGGCCACGCGGGCGCCATCATTTCCGGATCGAAGGGCACCGCACAGGAAAAAATGGCGACGTTGTCCGAGCGCGGCGTACGTGTCGTTAAAAATTTGAGTGAGCTGGGAAAGACCATGAAGGAGATCCTCTAGTGGGCTCCAAAGATCACACGTTTGATATTGTTTCGGAAGTGGATATGCAGGAAGTTGATAACGCTGTCACTCAGGCAAAAAAAGAACTGTTACAGCGTTTTGATTTTAAAGGATCTGACAGTTCCATCGAATTAGACAAAACTGAAAAAACCGTGACCCTTAGAACGGATAATGAGTACCGGCTCAAGCCGCTTGTCGATTTACTTCAAACAAAGTGGGTCAAAAGAAATATATCCCTGAAGGCACTGGATTACGGAAAAATCGAATCGGGCATGGTCGGCGGCTCCGTGAAGCAGGTGATTAAAATTCAGAGCGGTATCCCCAGTGATAAAGCCAAAGAGATCGTCAAATACATCAAAGAGCTAAAACTAAAAGTCCAGGCGCAGATTCAGAGTGAACAGGTCCGCGTCCAATCCTTGAAAATCGATGACCTTCAGGCCGTAATGGCCTCCATCCGCCGAAAAGATTTTGGCGTCGATGTGCAGTTTATTAATCTCCGCTAGACCCCAGAATTTTCCTCTCAATGTTTAAAATTAGTAAGAATAGATAAGCCTTGTCAACTATTAATAGTTTAATCTTGCATTAAAAATGGAATTATGCTACATTCTCTTGGTCAACGCGTTCATATATCTTATTAACAAGGAGGAGATTGTGAAGAAAGCTATTTCATTAGCATTATTCGGCTTGATGGTCGCTTCTGCGGTTCCCGCAGTGGCCGATCAGGGAACAGCCGATACCGTCAATAAAAACGTGGCCACCGGCGTTCGTAACACCGGAGCTGGCTGGGTTGACGGCATGGATGCCGTTCATGAAGAGGCGTCCAAAGGTAAGAACATGCCTGAGCATTTGACTGGCGTCGTAGCCGGCGGTGCAGTGGGTGCACGCAGAGTCATTCACCGCGCAGGTGCCGGCGTGATTGATCTGCTGACGTTCTGGATCCCCAAGAAGCAACCCTTGGTCGAACCGGAAACAGCCCGCTTACAGTAATTAGTCCTTTTTAAATAAAACCCCGCATCTTTGAGTAATCGAGGATGCGGGGTTTTACTTGAATCTCACCCCACGCAGTCCTATAATTATTACTCCAATGGCACATAAAAAGCGAACCTCAACAAAAGATTTGATTCATCAGCTACTGACCAATATGGGCGAAAACCCTGAGCGCCAAGGGCTTCTCAAGACCCCTAAGAGGGTGGAGGCCGCCTACGATTACCTGACGAGCGGTTACGCCCAAAAGCCCTTCGATGTGCTCAATGGCGCCATATTTAATGAAAAGTATGACGAGATGGTGTTAATCAAAGACATTGATGTGTTTAGTCTTTGCGAGCATCATCTGCTGCCGTTTTACGGAAAATGTCACGTTGCTTATCTGCCAAAGGGCAAAATTGTGGGCCTAAGCAAAATTCCTCGCATCGTCGACATGTTCGCAAAACGCCTGCAGGTGCAGGAGCGCTTAACAACGCAAGTGGCCGAGTGCCTAAAAGAAGCGCTGGATCCGCTAGGTGTGGCCGTAGTGATAGAGGCCCAGCATCTTTGCATGGCCATGCGCGGTGTTGAAAAGCAAAACGCCACATGCGTCACCAGCGCCATGCTGGGCGTATTCCGCTCTGACCGAGGCACGCGCATGGAATTCATGAATCTCATTGGCCGCAAATAAAACGGCGCGATGGCCACTCTACGCCTCACCAAATTTTTTCATTTCAGCGCCAGCCACGAAAATAACGGCCGCATTATTGGACACAACTACACTCTGTCGGTAACCATGGATTGGTTATCAGAAGAGGACGAGGCGGCGGTGGTCAAGAACATCGAACAAGACCTAATGGCTAAAATTCGCTCGCGCGATCTCAGTCTTCATGTGGATTTTCTAAAAGGAGTTCAAGTGAACGAGGCAAATCTTTTGCGCGAGTTTGAGGCGATTCTAAAGAAGTCCGTCACACCGGTAAAAATTTACCAATTGACCCTGCGCCGCGATGATCGAACGCTCGTCGCCATGGAGATTGTTAAACCATGAACCGGCTACGCTTGTTTATGGCCCAAATCAATCCCACAGTCGGCGACATGACCGGTAATGTAGAGAAAATTCTCCATGCGCTTGCGATCGCGAAGGGGCAGGGGGCTGATTTGGTGGTATTTCCTGAAATGGCGATACCAGGGTATCCGCCCGAGGATCTGCTATTCAGACAGTCCTTCATTAAGTCGAATGAGCAGGCCCTGGCCAAAGTACAGAAAGCCACCGCCGGTATCACCGCAGTCGTGGGCTTCATCGAAAGAGACCGTTCAGGAGCTTTGTATAACACGGCCGCGGTATTCGCCAACAAACGTCGAGTGGGTGTCTACAGGAAAAATAAACTCCCTAACTACGGCGTCTTTGATGAAAAACGTTATTTTTCGGAAGGAAAAGGCTCTTTTATTTTTAAACTCCGCTCCCAGCGTATAGGAGTCACTATTTGCGAGGACATCTGGCAAAAGGATTCCTATGTTTATCGGAAATCATTCATCGGTAAGGTGGACTTACTCATCAATCTTTCGGCGTCGCCCTATCACGCCGACAAAGAGATTATCCGCCAAAAACTCGTGGGCTCACTGGCAAAGCGTCTCCACGCTCACGTGCTATACCTTAACTTGGTCGGCGGGCAGGACGAGCTGATCTTTGACGGAGGCAGCATGGTGGCCGATCCCTCGGGTAGAATTGTGGCACGCGCAGAGACCTTTCAGGAAGATCTGTATGGCGTGACGTTGCCCGTAAGCAAAGCGGATCCGCCAAAGAATCGACCCCTGGGCGGCGATGAGGCCGTCTATAAGGCGCTGGTTCTTGGAACCCACGATTATATACGTAAGAATGGTTTTAAAAAGGTTCTGTTGGGGCTCAGCGGCGGTATTGATTCGGCGCTCGTGGCGCGAATCGCAGTGGATGCACTGGGTCCCGCGAACGTTTTGGGGGTAACCATGCCTTCGCCTTACACTTCCAAGGGAACCTATCAGGATGCGCATCTGCTGGCGCAGAACCTGGGCATTGAATGTCTGGAGTTTAAGATCAGCGGTATCTATAAGGATTATTTAAAGCTACTCGCGCCGGCGTTCAAAGGTCTTGCGCCCAATATCGCCGAGGAAAATCTGCAGGCACGCATTCGGGGCAATCTTTTAATGGCTCTTTCCAATAAATACGGGTATCTCGTTCTGACGACTGGAAATAAAAGCGAGATGGCCACCGGTTACTGCACTTTATACGGCGATATGGCCGGCGGTTTCGCCGTCATCAAGGACGTTCCAAAAATGCTGGTATTTCGCCTTGCTCGCTGGCGCAATACGTTAACGCCGAAAAACAGCATCCCTGAGAGTATTTTACGCCGGCCACCGACGGCCGAACTCCGTCGTAACCAGACGGACCAGGATACGTTGCCGGCATACGCCAAGCTCGACAAAATCCTTGAGATGTACGTGGAGCGAGATTATCCTCTCGAGCGCATCATAGCCGCGGGGGAAGATAGAAAAACGGTTCACCGGACCGCCCGTATGGTGGATTTAAATGAATACAAACGCCGACAGGCGCCTCCCGGCATCAAAATCACGCCCCGTGCGTTCGGGCGCGACCGTCGTATGCCCATCACTCATCGATGCGCTTTGTGAGATTTTCGCGCCTCCGACTGCTTCTATTAATCCTTCTGCTTGAAACAGTGCTGTTTGTCAGTATTTCAAGCAACGAATGGCTGGCGAGTCTGCGTTCGCGGCTCGTGGAGCTTCGCGGCGCGGCCGTTGACAGAGAGGCGCGAATTTTTTCGAACATCGTAGCCCGATTTCAATTTGCCACACCGGACTCGCTTCGCCGCTGGGAAGAAAAAATATTTCGCGGAAAAACCCTCTACGAAGTTACAACGGAAAACGGCAATACATTTCTTAAAACCAGCAGTAAGGCCGCGTCTTCCGGATTATATGCCAAGATCCATGTCGAGCCGCTGCCTGACGTCTTTCTGACCTGGTGGTGGCGAGCCGTGCGTTTTCCGGAAAAAAAAGAACCTTTACGCCTTTCCAACCGGGGCGAGGATGATTTCTCGGCAAGGGTTTACGTCGTTTTCCCGGGGAGTAATTTTTTTAATTCGAACGTTATCGAATATATATGGGATGAAGCGATCTCCGCCGGCACGCAATCGTCGAGCCCGTTCTCCGACCGCGTGAAGCTTTTTGTCATCAGAACCGGTCCGCCCGCGGACGCCAACGGCGGATGGAAAATGGAAGAAAGAAATGTGTATGACGATTACAAGCATTTATTCGGGAAACCGCCGGACAGGGCCATCGGAGCCATCGCCATCATGAGCGATTCAGACAACACCAAAACGGAATCGGCGTCTGACTTTGGCGACATTGTCATCCATCAGAAAACCAAGGGCGAGGGGGAGAAAAATGAAACCACGCAATAGCTTTATCATCAAACATCCGTTGCAGCTGAAATATCTTTTAATCATCCTGCTGTCTATGCTTTTTCCCACGCTGCTGGTGGGGTACTGTCTTTATCATGTGGTGTTTTCTATGCTTGCCAACCAAATGGCCTTTCCCGAGGCAATTGCAGCCAATCTGGTGCCCGTGATCGAGCGTGTTAACGGAATCCTGGCCATCGCATTACCGGCGCTTCTTCTCATGTTGATCTGGTTGGGCCTTCTGATTTCCCACCGCTTCGCAGGACCCGTTGAGCGGATGGAAGCGGATCTCGATCGTATCTTGGCGGGTGACCTTAAGCATAGGGTCCGCGTACGAAAAACCGACGACCTTCGCGCCATCGCCGAAAAAATTAACGACCTAGTCGCGAAGCTGCGCTAATGGCCCTGCCTTTTTATACGGAATCGCAAATCCGCAAAATATTAACCCCGCGAATTTCTTACAGGCTTACCCACGATGCGTTTAGGTTGATGGGCTTGGGGCGAACCCAGATGCCGCCAAAAATCTATCTAAACGCGGGGAAGGGGTCCGATTTTCGGGCAATGCCTGCCCTGGTGGGGGAGGCGACTAAGGGCGCGGCGGGCATTAAATGGATCAGCGTTTTCCCCGAGAACCGCTCTAAAGGCCTGCCAACCGTCAACGGCACTATCCTCTTAAGCTCAGCGCGAGACGGCCGTCTTCTGGCGATTTTAGAAGCCAACACCATCACAGCCATGCGAACGGGCGCCGCTGCGGCCGTAGCGGCGAAATACTTGGCGCGCCCGGATTCAAAACGCCTGGCCATGGTGGGTTCCGGATTGCAGGCGGAGTATCAACTTCGTGCTCTGGCGGGTATTTTTTCATTTGCCCAAATTTCTGTATGGGGCTTTATTCCCGACGAAGCCCAAAAATTTTGCCAAAGATTTCAAAAAGAGTTCCGGGGTATGCGGCCTGCGGCTACGATCCGGGAATGCGTTAAAGATGCGGATATCATCGTCACCTGCACGCCCGCACGTCAGCCGTTGGTACAAAAAGAATGGTTGCGGCCGGGATGCCATATCAACGCCATAGGCGCAGATGCAAAAGGGAAACAAGAACTCGATCCCGCAATTCTCAAAACCTCAAAAGTCGTGGTGGATGAGTGGGAGCAGGCTTCTCATAGCGGCGAGATTAACGTCCCTGTGAGCCGGGGGATTTTTACGAAGAAAAATTTATACTCCGATTTAGCGTCTATTGTAACGCATAAAAAAAGGGGCCGAGCTTCGGCCGCCGAAATAACCGTGTTTGATTCCACGGGCCTAGCGATCCTCGATATTCAGTTTGCGCACTACGTGCACCAAAAACTTGCCCGATAAGACAGCCGCCTTAGAAACCGTTTACAAAACGCTTTACCGCGAATATGGTTCTCAAAAATGGTGGCCCGCCAAAACGCCGTTTGAAATGATTGTCGGCGCCATTCTCACTCAAAATACGGCGTGGTCCAATGTGGAGAAAGCACTCATAAATTTGCGCCGAGCACGCTGTCTCCATTACAGCGCAATGCAAAAAGCGAGCGCGGCTCACCTGGCCGCCTTGATACGCCCCGCCGGCTACTTCAACATCAAAGCAAAACGACTAAAGAATTTTTTAAATTATGTCGCACGCTTCTATCAAGGACGGCTAAGCGCCCTTCTTGCTCTGCCGTTAAAGGAGTTAAGGGGCGAGCTTTTAAAGATCAGCGGTGTCGGTCCGGAAACGGCGGACAGTATTGTTCTTTATGCGGCGGGCCTGCCAAGCTTCGTGGTGGACGCCTACACACATCGCGTTTTTATCCGCCTGGGCATTTTAAAAGGCAAGGAGACCTATGACGAGGTCCGTGACCTCTTTATGGCTCATCTGCCGCCAAATGCGGCCCTCTACAACGAATACCACGCGCTGATTGTGGCGCACGCCAAGCGGCACTGCCTTGCCAGGAGCCCAAAATGCGGGCTGTGTCCCCTAGGCAGGAACTGTCGATTCAACCCTTTTAAACCTTAATTTTACCGTTACATGGATTTAACATAGTTTGGTAATATGTAGAGGTCCTAAAAACAAAGAAGGTAACCTAGATTACGCCGAAGAAAGGGGGGAGGAAACTCAAAGGCCATAAGGTTAT
>CAYUTV010000014.1:0-21448 GCA_964447745.1 uncultured Planctomycetia bacterium
CTGGAGATTGCGAATGGCCCGGCGGATTTGTTTTTCAATTTTATTCAGGCTCCCGCCCGCGGCGAGCCGAGCGCCGGCGGGACCCTGAGCATTGGCCGCTTGCTGCTTACGAAGAATCTCAATAATCTTATGAAACTGCGGGAAAATATCGCGCGTGCCGTAATCACGGTAAATCGTGACAACGGTGTTATTTTTTCCTCTAAAAATGACGCGGTTTTCGACGCTGATACGCATGATCTCTTCTTGAATGGCTTGGTATTCATCATTGACCGGCATCTGTTCTTTTATTGCCAGCAATTGCTCGATTCGTACCGCCTTGGCCTCATCAAAAAGTGTCAACGCATCCTTCCCGCGTCTGGGTAAATTGTCTTCCAGGGGTTCCAGACCGGCCGGTAATGCGGGTAAACTCTCCGCTTCCTTGTCACCCGGCGTCACGCTGTAGAGCAAGAGGCCTTCCACCGTTCCGCGCTCCATTTCGATGGCCCCGGCAATATCCTGTAAATCCCGGTACACGGTCCAAATATAATCCAAGTAAATAATCTCACCGTTACGCTGAACCGCCGACAACTGTCCGGCCAAACGCTCCACGGTCATGATCGCATCCTCCGCCGAACGAATATCCACCGGTGTCCCCTTGCGCTGCGCCTCATCCAAGCCTTTCTTCAGACCATATAAGATGTCGGCAATACGTTTTCCTATCGCCCTGTCTTCAGGCGAGGCCCATTTGTTTCTTGCGCCCCATTCCATATCACTCTTTTTCTGTGCGGCTTCGGGAGACAACTCCACGGACCAAGTTCCGTTGGCGGCGTGCAGACCCGTCACCCATTCGCGCGGTTTACCGTCCGCGTACAACGGCGTCATCGCATCCATGCGTCCTTTGGGCCCGGTGATAAACATCGGCGCGGAAAGCCATTCGTCTTTGTTGCGGCGATCAATGACGCGAAGCGGGTGCAGCGAGCCGCCTTCCACATCGGCGCTCGGGTGATACCAGGCATAGTAACGAATCCCGTCCGAAGGGCTCTCGTATTTTTGCACCCAGATCACTCCGTCGCCGCCTATACCCGGCCGGCGCGCCTCTCTCGCCCTTTCGAGCAATGGCAGCAGTTCTTTGTAGCGCTGTTCGCTTATTTCGATTCTTCGGGAAACTAAAGGCAGATTCGGCGTACGGGTATTACTGAGATAATCGCCCTGAGCCACATAACCCCGCACCGCCAACTGAGCGCGGGTCATGTCTTCCTGGATCAAATGTTTTACCTTGCCCTGTGAATCAAGAACTGCGCTGTGTGCAAAGCGGATCAATCTCACCATGCCATCCGGAGAAGTAATCTGATACTCATCGTTACCCTGACGAAGCCGGTCAAAACGAGTCGTGATGGACGGCGGCAAACCGGTGTTTAGTAAAATAACTGCGCGACCCCTGTTGTCCAACACGGGGACGAGATTGCCCTCGGCATCGAATTCAAATAATCCGGCATAAATATTGGGGGCGTTTGGCGTGTCATAAAGTTTATGCATCGTCAATGCCGCGCGAAGCGTGGCTTTGTCCGTGTAATAATGCATCGCTTCGTTGACCTCAAGAAAATCTTCCTCCCACGTTTTCAGCTCTTTGGGAAGTCTCGTCCATCCCCATTCCGGATAACGGTTGTCCTTCAGACGATTCAATACAATATCGAGACGCATGCGGTGAGATGCGCTCAATTCTTGGGCGAGTCGGTTGAGTTCCGCCTCCGTGGGATCGGGAGACGCCGCAGGAACCTCCTGAATTTGCGGCTTACGAGTTTGCACCGCGTTTAGTTGGCGTTCGATTTCATAGACATCGCGCTGGACAGTGATGGTCATTTGGCGGTTGGCTTGGGCATCGGGAGTATTTAACGGCGTACCGGGCCCAAAAGTTCCGATGCGCGGTTGATCGGGAAACGTCGGAATGAGACCGCTGGGCGGATTCGCGGGAGTAAACTCTAGGCTGACACGGCTGAGCTCCGTGATCATGAGAGCCATCGGATCAAGAACTCCTCCGTTGTCACCGAGGAAAATATCTCCCGGACGCGTCGGCTGGCCGGGATGCCCCGCCAGGTTATCAAATGCAAAACCTCTTGCCTCTAAATGCATTGCGGTTTTCATGTGATCCACGTACGGAGTCATCGGGCGGAAAACTTTAATATCAGAAAACGGTTTTGGCCTTTGCGCGTAAAGATTCCAGTCCCCGATCTGTCCAAAAAGAACGCGGTGCCCCGTCGGAGGCAATTGTTGCCGATATTGCACCGGCGGCCTGATTCGCTGCATGATTTCCCAGTTCGTCAACCGGGGCTGAACTTGCGCGCCCATTCCGCCGGCAGGAGCCAGAGGAACTTGCCTCCTCACCAGGCCTTCATTGGGGTTCACGCCGAATATAGGCCACGCGTCACGGGGAATATTTTTAGCGAGCAGTTCCGCGGCTGTCCATCGTATGGGCGCGGGCTGTCGTTTTAACCCAAGCGGATCCATCAAACGCTGAACTTCGACCGGCGTCATGACGGGACCTCCGCCGGATCCGGAAGAACGGCGAGGACGCGCGGGTGCGGGTGCGATCACCTTCGGAGCTTCTTTTTTCTTGGCAACTTGAGGAGGAGCGGGCTTTGGTAGATTTTTTTCCGCGTAGTCCCGAACACTGCGCCAAACTTGAACTATCTTTTGTCCTAAAGGACTTAGCCATTGCCTGTTTTCCTCAATAGCCGCGTGAATCAGCGCATCTCGCTCCGCTTCCAAAACCACTTTCCGCGCCATTTCCTCATCAAGAATATCTTGGTTACGTTGCAATCCGATTTCCCAACGTCCATAAGCGACAACGTCATCCGATCTGTGAATCGTCACTACGGTGTCCTCCGCCCGGAAATCTATGCCCGTCGCACTGCGCACACGCGCCTGCTCTTCAACCGTCAGCTCGCCGAAAGACCGAGCATTCGCCAAGGCCTCAGACAGCGATAGAAATTCATAATCTTTTTTGACCAATCCGTTTTTCTGTTGCTCTGTCCTTACTGAGAGATCAGCGTCCTCAATCACATAGGTTTTCACGGAGCTCTTTGCGTCAAACCGTATCCCCCCTTGTCCGGCAAATGCGTTGAGCGCGACTAAATAATCCCATTTCGCGGCGGATTCAAGATACTCCGCAAATTCTTCCGCCGTAGCGAATTCATCTCCCGTGGCCTTCGCGTAGCGGTCGATATGATTCCTTAAGTGCTGGCGTTGTTTCTCTATCCGCTCGGAGATTGTGAGAATATGAGCATTCATTTCGTTCAGCTCATCCACATGCAGGTAATTCCATTCCAATAATCCCAATTTCGTCTCTACTTTAATATCTTCGGCTACTGAGTCGTCTGACGCATCATTTCCCCGTTCGGCGGGAGAAATATCCGCGGTTGTGGGCAATGCTTCGATTCCGGGTTGCCCCGAATCACCCACCGCTTCGTGAGGGGCGTCATAAACGCTAAACCCTCCCGCAACTCCCGCGATCACGACTCCGACCATACCCGCCAAC
This sequence comes from uncultured Planctomycetia bacterium, assembly GCA_964447745.1. Lineage (GTDB taxonomy): Bacteria > Omnitrophota > Gorgyraeia > 2-02-FULL-51-18 > 2-02-FULL-51-18 > CAYUTV01. The sequence continues at coordinate 3,515 of CAYUTV010000014.1, forward strand.
ACCCACCACTGAAGATTCGAGTTGGGCCGGGCAAATAAATTCAAACGCATGCGGCCTTCGGACATTCTTAATACATGTTTCTCGGAGGGACTTAAGAACCACGAGAAATCGTGCAAGAGAGAAAGCGGTAAAGGCCGGATGCGCTCCATTACGCCGGCGACGGCGGCATCATCTAACACCTCCATCAGCGCCAAGCCCAACTGCGATTCCTGGGCACCCATAAAATCCTCAAGACCTTCGATGCGTTTTCTAGCGGCTCTCATATCTCCATTGGACTCGTGGCGGAAATAATCAAACAACGCATAAAGCGTCAACTGGGTCATCCTGAGGTAATCGTCTATCGCGATGCGCGCCTTGGAATTCAGTCGGGAGGCCTTATCCTCTAAAACATCGCGCTGCCTGTCGAACTGCTTAGCGATTCTCATGAGATGTGCGGCATTTCTCTTAAGGCGGGTGCGCTCTGCTTTTAACAACTCAATATCTCTTTGAAGTCTTTGGTTGAATTGAGCGGCTTCGTGGATGGAGCCGAAGAAAGAAAATTTTTTCTGTGAATAAAGGTCTGCCATTTTGTCTTCAATGGCAACGATTCGCCGATCCGATTTTTCTTCTATCTCCTTGGCCAGCGTATACAACACATGAGCGGGCGGGGACGACGGCAAGGGCTTCGCAGTCTCTTCTTTGGGGGCAGCGGGCTCTTCCTGTGCGGGCTTAGATGCTGATTGTTTGGGACCGGCAACACCCGCTATCATCGATCGAAAATTGTAAACCGCTCCCGACTGCTCCATACCGAAGAGATCCGCGATGATTCTATCCACATCCTCGGCCGTTGCCAGACGCGCGCCGCTATAGTCGTTATTTTCTAACCGATAATCTTGATAGGTCGGATCCTGCGCGGGTAAATAGTCTTGCTGAACGCTCAGAGGCAGAACCAGAGTGAATGTGGTTCCGTGATCCTCCGCGTCGACAGAGGTTTCAAAGTAGACTATCCCTTTTAGCCGATCCTCCGCCAAACTATAGATGGAGCCCAGGCCTAAGCCATGCTCGCCGCCGTCGGTCTTGGTCGTAAATCTTGTTTTGTTGAAGATTTTAGCCACATCGTCAGGATAAATACCGAGGCCATTATCCGCGATGACTATGGTTACAAATTTCTTGCCGCTTGGAAACGCCTCTACCTTTATATGTCTTCCGACACCCGTCGCCTCTTTGGCATTACTAAGAAGGTTATTTAAAACTCGACCCAGCGTGATGTCGTAATTGGTGATTTGCAAATCATCGATCGCCGAGAGATCCACTTCGATTTCATCCGCGGAAAAGCGCTGGAGACTGATCGCCTGAGTCAGAGCTCTTTTTAAATAAAATGTGGAAAATTCTTCTTTTCGCAAGTTCGCATTGGCGAATTTTCTAACGCCCGCCGCCGATTCCCTGAGGAGCTCTATAAACTCATCGGTAAACTTTGTTTTGGGCAGCGTTGCTATGGCAGTCTCAAGGTTACTCACGTTCGATTCGGAGAAAAAGTTCTCAAAATCGGTTAAAACCGTCACCATTTCTTCGTATGAATCCACAACACTCAATTCATCCATAAGCGAGGGCTCTTGATCTGTCGCCGGATCACCAGGAATTCCGACAAGCTCTTCGAATATCTCGGCTAAACTCAGCTCCTCTTTTTCGATATCGGGTCTATAGCCCACCTTATTCAAATCCTCTTGAAATAGCTGGATAAAACTCGGCAAAGAGGCCATGGCCTTTACCAGGTCATGTTTGATGATGCCTATCTGACTCTGATCGAAAATTTGCTCCGGCAGCCGCGAGCCGGCTGGGAGATTTTCCAGGCGAACAAACGAAGACGCGGGGAAATTTTTGAATCGCACCGTAATTGTACCTGCAGGGACGTCTATCTTGTCTACGGCCAGAGAATAGGTCCATTTGCGCTCAAAATCAAAAAAGAAAAGCTCTTGGCCTTCCGGAACGATGCGGCGAAGAACGGGATTGCGCGCAAAATTGGCAGCCATCGCCGCGATTTTTCTGCGGTCCCAATGCTTCCCTCTGCGGATCTCAGAGATTTTTCTGTCAAAAATAGGTTTCTTGTCCACCATATGGGTCCGCGTCTCTATCCCCAGATGGACTTCTCTTGGACCAAGATTGGTGATTATCTGCGGTGACAGATTTACTCGCTCATCCACCACTTCCAACAAAATAAGCTCTCCGAGCTTGAACTCATAGGGATCGCCGTTACGGATCGTCACGCGTTGGGAATCAGCAAGACGCGCCCCCACGGCCTTTCTCCGTTCAGCGCGTCTCTCAGCCATGATTCTCTCGGCCAAGTCCGTGCGCACCGGCGGAATAAGAGTTTGAAGATCCAGCGCATGAAGCCATTGATCAAGAATAAAAGGATCGATGGGATACAAAATGCGTCCTTCGTTAAACAGCTGATTGACGGTATCCACGACATTGGGACGGTTGGATGAGAATCTTACCGCGCTTATTTGATTGTCGCCGGGCTTGGATGCCTTGGCGATTGAAATAAGCTCTTCTCTTGAAATCGCCGGAGGCACGTTCTTCCAAAAATCCCTCGCTTCCAACCATTCTGTCTCCAGCTCATAATGTTCGATCAGTTTTTGGGCGGTTGTCCAACGGGCTTCAGGGGAGATGCCGCGTGCGATCAAGGCCAAATTGCCGCGATTCTTCGCGATCAATGCCTTCAGTTGCTCGCGGCTCACAAGATCCCACAATACCCGCGTGTTTAAAATATTTTCCGCGACTTTGGGCAAGTCCGCGCGCGCAAACGACCAGCTGCGATTGCTACGTCCCGGCATAACGCGCCTGCGGAAATCCACCCCGCCGATCGTCACCTCATCTTCATTACGGGACTCTCGCGATTTGGAATGAGGCAGTAATTTTGTTAAAGTCTCGAGTGAAGTGTCGCCTCCGTTTAAAAATATATCGCCGTCCCAGTCCTGATTCGTCACAAAAACGAAATCTTCCGCGTTGAGCACCGAAGAAACAGCACGTGTTTTACCTCTGCCGGCCAGCCGGGCGCCCACACCCGAGGGTGCCGTACCGCCATAGAGAATTGCATCGAGATAATTTTCCCTTGAAAGAACGATATTTTCCATCTCGCCATTGGCGCTTTCGATGAGAGTCTGCAACGCCTGCAGGATCTTCGAAAGCGGTTGACCAGAGTCTCCCGTCACCCGAATTTGCAATTCATCGCCCTTTCTCGCGCCTAGCGTCAAAATGTCCATCGGAAACGAGGCGGTAACCTCCCTTTCCGGGTTAAAGCGTTTGAGTGTAATCTCTGCCTGATAATCTTCAAAAATCCATTGAGCCAGCCGGCTGATCGTAACGCTGGGGCTCATATGAATGCCGTTTTCGACGTTTACGGTAAATTTCTTAGAAACGGCTTCCGCCAGCCGCGCGCCGTCCGACGATTTTGACAAATAATGGGCGATTGACTGAGCTTTTGTTTTTATCATGGCCCCGGACGAATTGTGTGCTAGGGAGTCTTGGCTTAACCGATGTTTTACGACAAGGTAATCGATTCCTTTCTCCGCAATCTTTATAATTTGATTGGCAAGCCGAACAGCCTTCCCCCTGCCGATCGATTTCGCATTGATGATTTTATCCGTCGCTTTAATACCTTTCTGGCGAATGGCCTCCATTTCTTGGTCCACCCCATTGGTAATGGTTTCTTCGAGAGTTCGCCAATTGGCGAATAAAGAGTGAATCTCCGAAGCGGTGTTATTGATCACCTCTCTGTCCGAGGGTTTGATAGTAGAAGAGCCCGTGATCCAAGCCAGGTTGGGGAAAAATATTTTCTTTTCATGTCCCAATTTTTTTCCGAATCGCGAGCCTGCAACAGCGCTTTGTTCCTCTCGCGTCTTATCTGCTTGGCTTCGTAATGCCTCCAGCGGACGGCTGCGATACGGACTTTGGTTGATTAAACTGTCATCCAGGAGCTTGCGGGATGGGGAAACTAAATCCGCGGTTTGAATCTGCAAGGCCTGCATCAATTGTACCCATCGCGCGGCATCCTCGGTCACCGCCAGAAGACGCAGTGTCGACTCTTTGACGGTGCGCAGAAGCTCGCGCTCATACTTCGAATGATTCGTTTCCGACTTTACCTGCGGCGTCAAAACGACGTATGAGTAATTTTTTTCCTTAAAAAGTTTTTTGAGATGGTCGGTGTGATAACCGCCGGCAATCAGCACCGCGCTTTTCGCGTTGTTTCGCGTCATGAGCTTCTCTGTGTTGTCCGCAAACGCAAAATCGCGCTCCCGCACCGAGCGGTAGAACGCGCGAAGCGCCTTCCTGCCTTTTTCCAGCGAACCGTCGAACGGAACCAAGCGTTCGGCTAAACCGCGCGTCAACAGCTGGCGATTGAGAAACGCCGCGGATGGAACCGGCCCCAACCGGTGTTCGTTGGCATCGAACAACTCAAACTCCTTGGACGTCATCCGGATTTCATAGGCCTTTGATAAAAGATCCGTGTATCTGTCAATTGCGCGCAGCCGCTTGGCATCCTTGGTCGTCAAAAGAGCTTGGTACACCGCGGCATCGATCATTTCTTTTTCCTGAAGGAGGGCTTCCATATCCAATGCGCGGAACTGCGTGAGGTAGCGGTGATAGCCGGACAGATGAGGAAAACGTTGAAGTGAAATTTTTTGAGCCTGCGCCAAATCTACGGCCTGAGACACATCGGAGATCTCGGTCACACGTCCGCTCTTTTCAGAGATCTCCTGCATCAACGACGCGAGCTCGATGTTGGCGAGACTAAAATTTAAATCTTTTTCATTCTGAATTAACTGCGTCAACCCCTGCCACTGCCGGGAATTCGCGACTACGGTTTTAACGCCCGGATCTCCGTAACCCGCGAGCCAATCCGCGGCTTTGCGAAACGTCTCCTCAGAATTTGTCGGCCCGGCAATCTCGTACTCCAGAAGCTTTTCAGGATAAATCTCAGCCTTGAGTTTTTTTACGGCATAACGGAAATGTGCCAGCGATGCCAGGGCCTTTTCCCGGTGAGAGGCCAGATCGGCATAGGCCCGCAGACTTTGTTCATAGAGTCTCTTGTCTTCGATGCCCCATATCTTCATCGGCAGTTCGGAAGTGAGGTTGAGATATTCTTCCCCCGATATTTTTCCCTGGATCAAAAAATTCTTCGCCACGCGCTTTGCCATCCCGGGCTCTGCCTTGCGGCGAATATCGGAAAGCGTATTATCCCGGCTTCCTCCCTCTACCAAGACGAGGTTCACGCCGTGCTCGCGGATGATCTGATCGAGGGCGGCCGCTAAATTTTCCTGTCCGCTTAAATTTGTGTGGGCGTCCTGAATGTGAATAATAAACGTCTCTGAGCCGACGTGCGCTTGCTTTATCGAGACGTATTGATTGGGTACTTTAAAATTGGATGGGCTTAAAACTTGGGAAGGAGTCGCGGGCACAGACCGAAGCAGTTCAGGATTCGCGTAAATTATTTCCGAGAATCCGAAACCCAAAATCAAAACGATAGAAATTATTTTTTTTATATTCATTATAAATCTCTATGCTTTGTGGGCAGACCGCGTCCACGCTTTTGCGTTTTAGTAAGTATACATCATCCCCCTCTATAAATACAACTTTATTTTGTATCTTAACCTATTGAAATATAAAGAGTTAAGTTACATATAATATTAAATTTAATAAGTTTATGTAAACCACGTCCTACCAAGCATTTAGAAGTGCTTAATTTTGTTTAAACCTTCATTGACTTGATTTTAATGTTTCTGATATACTCAACCAATCATTGGAGACATTGAATGTCTTTGCTTCACGATTACTCCTATGTTCTTGGTTTTCTCGTCATAGGCATAGGGTTTGTGGTAGTGAATACCATCCTGCCTCTCCTTATTAGTCATCGTAGTCTGGGTGCCAGACGCAGCGACCCCTACGAGAGCGGCGAAGTCCCCATTGGCGCCGCCTGGATCCGATTCGATCTCAACTATTACCTGTTTGCGCTCATCTTCCTCGCGTTTGACGTTGAGGCGGCCCTGCTGTTTCCCGTTCTGGTCATATATAAAGACATTCCGGGCTGGATGCCCTTTGCCGAGGTGTCTTTATTTTTGGGTTTACTGTCGTTCGCCATTCTTTACGCCTGGAAAAAAGGTCTCTTCGCATGGAAATAGCTCAATGAAGGAATCCCAGGATCCTTTGTTAACGCAGTCACCCGCTCCGGGGCTCGTGAATTTATTCCGCGTCGAAGACGTTCTGAATTTGGCGCGTGCCAATTCCCTCTGGCCGCTGACGTTCGGACTGGCTTGTTGCGCCATTGAGCTCATGGCGGGCGGAGCGGCTCGCTTCGATCTGGATCGCTTTGGTTTTGGTGTGTTTCGTCCTTCGCCTCGCCAGGCCGATCTCATGATCGTCGCGGGAACCATTTCCAGAAAAATGGTGCCCTGCATCAAAACCCTTTATGATCAAATGCCCTCTCCCAAATACGTCATTGCGCTGGGCGGCTGCGCGACTGCCGGCGGTCCGTTTAAGTATCCCGGCCAATACGGAATCTTAGAAGGCATCGATAAGATAATTCCGGTCAATGTTTACGTACCGGGGTGCCCGCCCAGACCCGAGGCTTTAATCGCGGGTATCATGGAGCTTCAGAAACAGATGAAGCGCGGCAACGTACAGGGAGTCATGTCCCCTGCGGTGATTCATGACTCTCAAGACAGCAGGCCCGCGGAGTATAAGAACGCCATATCGCGCGCGGAATTCAGAAAACCCACACCTCCTCCGGCGCCGCCCGCAGCCGCAACTCCGCCGCCCGCTCCGGAGAGCAAAGCTTAATGCCAACGCTCGCCGAAGCATTCAAACCGGTTGAAATAAACGAGAAAGACCTAAAAAAATCGGGTATTCAGCAGGAAGCCGTGATTGAAGCGGCCTATATCGTCCCCTGCGCACAAGAATACCTGCGACAAGGTTTTTTTCTGGAATCGTTAACGGCGGTGGATTTCGCGGAATGCTTTGAGCTGGTGTACCATTTTAATAAATGGGGTCCTTCCCAGCGTGTCTGCGTCAAGGTCGTGCTCCCCAAAGATGCCAAAGCACCCAGCATCTCTTCCGTCTATAAGGCCGCTAACTGGCTTGAGCGCGAGATTTATGACATGTTTGGCATTCAATTCGAAGGCCACCCCAACCTTAAAAGAATTTTATTGCCCGACAGCTCAACCATTTTTCCCTTATTGAAGAGTTTTAAGGGCGAACCCGCGGGCAGCGATGTGACGCAGTCGCTCAAGCTCATTGAAGAAGATAAGGTTGGCTTTGAAATCACCTACCCGCAGTCTATTTCTCAGCACCAGAAGGACTACTACCTTAATATGGGCCCGCAACACCCCAGCACTCACGGCGTCCTGCGCGTATTGCTTCATTTGGCCGGCGAACGCGTGTTGGATGCGGAACCGGTGATCGGCTATTCGCACCGTCATCACGAAAAAATGATGGAGATCCAAAATTATCTCGCGTGTTGGCCCAATTTCGGACGTCTCGATTATGTGGGTGCGATGAGCTACAACTTCGGCTATGCGGTGCTCATTGAGAAGGCCATGGGCATTCAGCCGCCTCCCCGCGTCGAATACATCCGCGTGCTGACGACGGAACTCAACCGCATCGCGAGCCACCTTCTCTGGATGGGCACCTTCCTGCTCGATCTCGGAGCGTTCACGCCTTTCTTTTATTGCTTTGACGACAGAGAAAAAATCTTGGATCTTCTGGAAATGGTGACCGGCGAACGCCTGACTTATGATTATTTCCGTTTCGGCGGACTCGATAAAGACATCCCCGCGGAAATGATCCCCGCGACCAAAAAATTTTCGGACGCCTTCAAAAAACGCCTGAAAGAATACGATAAGCTCGTCTCCAAAAATATTATTTTTCAAAAAAGGACGGATGGCCTTGGTATTCTGACCAAAGAAGCGGCTCTCGCCTATGCCGTGACGGGCCCTGCCCTGCGCGCTTCCGGCGTACGCTACGACCTGCGGCGCGACGAACCCTACTCCATTTACCCGACGCTGGATTTTGATATTCCGACGGACACCAAAGGCGATGTGGCCGCACGATTCAACGTGCGCATCCGCGAAATGCACGAGAGTCTGAAAATCATTCAGCAGGTCTCCGAAAAGATGCCTGCAGGCGAGACCACGCTGGGCAAATTGCCCAAGAACGTTCCCAAGGGCGAATACTATTCGGCGGTCGAAGCCGCCCGCGGATCCTTTGGGATCTATCTCGTGAGTGACGGTACGCTGAATCCTTACCGCATCAAACTGCGGACACCCTCTTTTTCAAATCTCAATGCCTTAATCGGAATGGTGCCGGGCTGTCTCGTCTCGGACGTCATCGCTATTTTGGGAAGCATCGACATCGTTCTGCCGGAGATCGACCGCTGATGGAAGTACTTCTCCAAGAACTCTTCAAAATTATTTTGTACGGCACCTTCGTGATTCTGTTTATCTCGGTCAACGCGCTTTTCCTGGTGTGGATGGAGAGAAAAGTCTCGGCACGGATTCAGCTCAGACGCGGTCCCCTGCATGTGGGTCCCGCGGGTCTCCTTCAAACATTGGCGGACGCCATCAAACTCATCAGCAAAGAACTGACCATGCCGGCACAGGCGGATAAATTGCTCTATATGTTGGCGCCGGTTCTCGTCTTCGCGCCGCTTTTATGCGCGTTCATCATCTTGCCCATGTCTTCAAGCTTCATCATCCGTGATTTGAATGTCGGCTTCCTATTCGTCTTTTCACTGACAAACATCAGTTTCATCGGAATCTTTATCGCCGGCTGGTCTTCGAACAACAAGTACGCGGTGTTGGGATCCATGCGCGCCGTCGCCCAGAACATCTCTTATGAAATCCCGCTGCTTCTCGCAACCATGGGTGTGGTCATGCTGACGGGTTCCATGAAGATGACCGACATTGTGGCCGCTCAATCGCAGTTATGGTTCGTATTTCCTCAACTTTTGGCATTTGTGATTTTCTTTTGTGCGAGTCTCGCCGAGGCGAACCGCGCGCCCTTCGATATTCCCGAAGCAGAATCGGAGTTGGTGGCGGGTTTCCATACCGAGTACTCAGGAATGCGCTTCGCCTTGTTTTTCCTGGGCGAATACACGGCCATTTTTGTTTCTTCCGCAATCGCCGCCACGCTCTTTCTTGGCGGCTGGCGCGGACCCGTTCTGCCGGGACCGGTTTGGCTGCTGATCAAGACCTACGGGATCGTTTTTGTAGTCATGTGGGTACGCTGGACGTTTCCGCGTCTGCGCAGTGACCAGCTGATGGCTTTCGCTTGGAAGGTCTTGATTCCTTTTGCGATGATCAATCTTTTTCTAACCGCCCTGGTGCTCGCGCTATGATCGCGTATCTAAAGCAACTGATCACCGGCGCGTCCAGTCTCCTTAGCGGCATGGGGATCACATTTGGCTATTTATTCAAAAAACCCGTGACCGTGATTTATCCCAAGGAGCGCATCGCGATGAAGCGTTTCAAAGGTCCAATAGCGTTCACGGTCGATGAAAAGAACGGCGATCATAAATGCATTGCCTGCAATGCATGCATCAAGACGTGTCCTTCGCGATGCATGTCCCTTGTGGCGCAGAAAAGCGCCGTCGACGGCAAGCGCGTTCTCACGGATTTTAAAGTCAATTACATGCTCTGCAGTCTGTGTAGTCTTTGTATCGATGTCTGCCCTACGGATGCACTGAAACATGACGATCCTAATTATGACATGGTTTCTCTGACTCAGCGGGATCTGATCATGGATCTGCTACAACCGTTCAAAGACAAAAAAACTCCTTTAACCCAAATTCCGGTACTCGCGCCGGGCCAGGCCGCCCCTGCGACACCTCCTCCCGCAACTCCCCCGGCAGGTGCGCCATGAACATTCAAGAAGGCGTGTTCCTCGCGATCTGCGCGATAACAATTGGCTCCGCATTGATGGCGGTTGTTCTAAAGAATGTTTTTTACTGCGCTCTATGGCTGAGTCTTTGCCTGTTCGGTGTCGCGGGAATATTCGTCTATCTCAACAGCGAATTTCTCGCCATCATTGAAGTGATCGTCTACATCGGCGCCATTTCCGTCGCCATTATCTTTGCGATCATGCTCTCCGAGACCATGTACGTCACCAAGGAGAAGCGAAACCCGCGTAAATTTTTCCGTTCATTGGCCGTGGGTGTGGCGCTCTTTATCGTGATGCGCCGCGTCCTAAGCCGCGCGTTTTGGGCCAGTGCGCCCATTGAAGGAGATTACTCCATCGGCGCCATCGGGCGGGCACTACTGACGAACCAGGTGCTGGCCTTTGAAGCTGTGTCAATCGTTCTCTTGATCGCGATTATCGGCGCACTCACCATTTTGGAAGGCCGGAGGACCGATTCATGAGTCAATCGCTGAACAGCTATCTACTGCTGTCCACCGCCTTATTCTGTATCGGGGTCACGGGCCTCCTAACACGCAGAAACCTGGTGGCGGTCCTTATCTCTTTGGAGCTTATTTTAAATTCCGCGAGCATTAATTTCCTCGCGTTCAATAAATTCTGCATCACCGATAAGGCCGTGGGACAAGTATTCGTCATTTTCATTATCGCGTTGGCGGCCGCCGAGGTGTGTATCGGTTTAAGCATGATCCTGTTATTGCACCGGAAGAACAATTCGATCAATGTTGAATTGGCCAACGATCTGAAGGAGCCATGAGAATTTTATGAGCGACTTAACACTTCTTTGGATCATTCAGTCCGCACCCCTGGCGGCCTTTCTGCTCATCCTACTGCTCCCCGGAGGACTTAAGAAAATAGCGCCTCTCGTTGCCATCTTGGCGGCCGGAGTCGCTGCGGGTTCCGCTGCCTCATTATTTATTTCGCACGCGGATGCCGCGTCCTTGCCCGGTCAATGGTCCGTGACCTGGCTTACCGTCGGCGACAAAGCTCTGGAAGTCGGCTTCCTCTTAGACCGTCTCAATCTGCTGATGATCACCATCGTGACGGTGATCGCCTTTTTTGTTCAGCTATTTTCTTACTACTACATGGCCGAGGACGCCTCCAGAGCAAGGTACTTCGGATTTCTCAGCTTTTTCGCGTTCTCCATGACGGGCCTTGTCCTTTCAAACAACCTCCTTCAAACGTTTCTTTTCTGGGAACTCGTCGGCCTCACGTCGTATCTCCTGATCGGCTTCTGGTTCGAGAAGCCCAGCGCGGCCACGGCGGCCCGCAAGGCCTTTGTCATCAATCGCCTCGCGGATCTGGGTTTCTATTTGGGTATCATCCTTTTATTGATCACATTTGGCACACTGAATTTTACGGCCCTCCAGCCCGACGCGCTAAAAAACGCTTTAGGATCCGATCTTCTGACACTTTTGGGAATTTTGATATTTATGGGGGTTATGGGTAAATCCGCGCAGTTCCCCTTTCACAATTGGTTGCCCGATGCGATGGAAGGCCCGACTCCTGTGAGTGCGCTGATTCACTCGGCAACCATGGTGGCCGCCGGCGTATTTCTCCTCGCAAGGAATTTCGGGTTATTCGGCAGTTCCGAGGTCACGCTCCAGGTGATTTTGGTTATCGGCACGTTAACCGCGTTAACGGGTGCTGTCCTCGCGACAAACCAAAGAGACATTAAAAAGATTCTCGCGTATTCCACCATCAGCCAGCTGGGTCTCATGGTCATGGCCATCGGTGCTGGATCCACCGTGGCCGGAATATTCCATCTATCCACGCACGCCTGTTTCAAATCGCTCTTGTTTCTCACGGCGGGCGCGTTTATTCACCGATTTCATTCCAACGATATCCTGGAAATAGCCAAACACGGAGGCAAAAAAGAATTGCTGTCGATGTTCGCTTTGACCTTAGGACTCCTGTCGCTATCAGGCGTTTTTCCCTTTTCGGGATTCTTCAGCAAGGACATGATCTTGGAATCCCTAAAAGAACATTCGCTGGTCTTCTACGGCATTGGTCTTTTTGTGAGTTTCTTAACGGCTTATTACTCATGCCGCCTCTTTTTTGTGTTGATGCTCACGAAGATCGAAGGCCACGCGCATGCGGCGCATGCGGATTCGGCGTTGGCCTCCGCCGCCAAGGCTTTGCCGCTGATGGCCCTGGCCGTCTTGTCGCTCGTCGTGGGGGCTCTGGGAACGCCGGTGGCTCACTCGGCGCTTCTCCACTGGCTGGGCGGGCACGACGCCCACTTTGATTCCGCGATCATTCTGACCTCGTCGGCGCTTATTATTATCGCGGCTGTCATTGCCTTTATTCGCTTCAGAAATCCCGAAGCCGCACTTTTGCGTTGGGAGTCTAATCGCGGGCCGTTAAAAACGGTTCTCGACCACAAACTCTTTATCGACGATATTTATGTGTTTTTTGTCAAACAAGTGGGTCTTAGAATCGCGCATTGGCTCAACCGCTTTGACCGTTGGTTCGTCAATGATGTGATGGTCAACGGGACATCGTTTCGTATTTTGGACTTGGGTAAAATAGCCGTGCGGCTTCAAAACGGCCAGCTGCAGGATTATCTCTGCATCGCGCTGGTCGTGGGTATTGCCGCGTTATTCATGCTGACATGAGGAATTCATGACGTTTCCGCTATTATCGTCCATATTGCTGTGCCCGGTGATCGGTTTGGTTCTTGTCCTGTTGACGCCCCGTAAATACGAGCGGGCTATCAAACTGATCTCCCTCGCCTCCGCGGCGGGTACACTTCTCTTGTCGACGTACCTCTGTCTGACCTTCGATCCCCGGAATCCCGCGATGCAGTTTGTGGAACACGTAGAATGGGTCAAGAGTTACGGCATTCACTACTCCAACGCGGTGGACGGTTTGAACGTCACGATGATTCTCCTAACGGCCATCGTCATTTTCTGCGGTATCCTGGTTTCCTGGACGGTGACGTATCGCGTCAAGGACTTCTTCGCGAATATGCTCTTTCTTGTTTCGGGAGTATTCGGCGTCTTCATGACGACCAATCTATTTTTCTTCTTTCTTTTCTATGAGGTCGCGGTGATCCCCATGTATCTCTTGATCGTTGTCTGGGGTTCCACCAACAAGGAGTATGCGGCCATGAAACTGACGCTGTACCTGCTCTTGGGCAGCGCTCTGATGTTCGCCGGATTCCTATACATTTATAGCTTGCCGGGTGCACAAACATTCGACTTGGTGGCATTAAAGCAAAACGTCCACTTCGCCCCCGACGTACAAAACATTTTGTTCTTGGGCTTATTTCTCGGTTTCGGCGTCCTTGCGGCGTGTTTCCCGTTCCACATCTGGTCTCCCGAAGGACACGTCGCGGCACCGACGGCCGCCAGCATGTTGCACGCGGGCGTTCTGATGAAGCTCGGCGCGTACGGCATTCTTCGCGTCGGAGTCTACCTGCTTCCGGAAGGAGCTCGCCATTGGGCTGACATGATCGCGGTTCTGGCTTTGTGCAACATCGTGTACGGCGCTCTCGTGGCGACCCAACAACGTGATCTTAAATTTATCATCGGTTATTCCAGTGTCAGCCACATGGGTATCGTCCTCTTGGGCATCGCGACCATGACGGTGACCGGTTTCAACGGAGCACTATTCCAAATGTTCGCACACGGCATAATGACCGCCCTTTTCTTCGCGAGTGTGGGCTGGATCTACGACGGTTGCCATACACGAATGCTGGATGAGCTGGGAGGTCTTTCAAAAAAAGCACCGGTTATCTCCGCTTTCTTCATTATTGCGGGGTTATGCGGCCTGGGTCTGCCGGGGATGGGGAGCTTCGCGGCGGAATTTCTCGTGACTGTGGCGGCAATCCAAGTCTATCCGCTCATTGGAGTCGTTTCCATTACGGCACTCCTTATCACGGCTTATTACGTATTGACCGCCATCCAAAAAGTCTTCTACGGTCCTTTCAATACCCATCACGAGCATTTGCGTGATCTGGATTCGTTTCAGTTCATTCCAAGGGCCGTGCTCGTGGGAACGCTCGTTTTCTTCGGACTGTTTCCGCAAATATTCATTAACTGGGTAACTCTTTCGACAAAGGCCTTGTTAGCCGGATGACAAACTTTCTCCCGTTTCTACCCGAATCTGTTTCCCTGGCGACCATCGTAGCACTTTTGGCTCTGACGCTGGCCGACGACCGGACAGGCAAAAGATGGGCGATGCCCGTCAACTTGACGGCCGGCGTTCTACTGCTTGTCGCGTGCGGCATGTCCCTGTTCACGCGCGAGACGTTTTTTTATTCCACCTATTCGGTTGACGCGCTTTCGCAAGGGTTCAAGCTCCTCATAGCTTGCGGTCTTTTTATCGCGCTTTTATTGAATCGTGAATCCGAATCCATTCCCGCTTCCCGCGCTCAAGAGTTTCGGTTGTTCTTGTGGACGGGTTCGCTCGGAATGATGATGCTGACCAGTGCGGCGGATCTCTTGACTCTCTATGTCTCTTTGGAGTTGTCTTCGTATTCCCTCTATCTTCTGTCTTCCGTGCGCCAAGATCACAAAAACGCGGAGGCCTCTCTTAAGTACCTGATATTTGGAGCCGCCACCAGCGGTTTCATGCTCTGGGGCTTCAGCATTCTCGCGGGTCTCGCAGGCACCACTTCCCTCGCGGGTATCGCCGGGATGGCGCCGTCCCTCGCGTCTCAGGGTGCGTTTATCCTGGCGATGGTGTTCGTTTCTTTCGCGTTTTTATTCAAGCTTTCCGGCTTTCCCGCGCAATTCTGGGCACCGGATGTTTATCAGTCCTCGGCCACTCCCGTGACGGCCTTTATCGCCACCGCCTCCAAAGCGGCCGGCGTCGCGATCTTTATTCGAATCTTTCATCTCGTCGGCGTATTGCCGTCCCTTTCGGGAATATTCGCGATCCTGGCATTCATCTCCATGACCGTAGGAAATTCGGCGGCCCTGTTGCAAAAGGACGTCAAACGCCTACTCGCCTATTCCAGCATCGCACAGGCGGGATATTTGTTGATTGGCCTCTTGGCGGATTCCTCACAGGGTTATTCATCCTCTTATTTTTACGCGATGGCCTACGTGTTAATGAACGCGGGTGCTTTTCTCGTCGTGGTTGTCGTGGCGCGCCAAATCAAAAACGATAATCCTCAAATAACGGATTTTGATGGGTTGGCCGATAAATCACCCCAACTGGCACTCTTGCTTCTACTTAGCACACTTTCACTGGCGGGCATTCCGCCGCTCGTTGGCTTCACCGGAAAATGGATTCTTTTTTCCGCGGCCATGGACAAAGGCCATTGGTTTCTAGTATTATGGGCGGTATTGAATAGTGTGGTTTCACTATTTTATTATCTGGCGCTCGTGAAACACGCTTATTTGGGTAAGCCGAAATCGGTCGGCATTCTGTCATTAGGTTTTAGTGCAAATGCCCTATGTTTTTTCTTGATTGCGACCTTAATCCTCCTGGGTATCTTTCCCGACGTATTCATTCAGTACGCTCAACAAGCTATCGGATAAAACATGATCGCTGAACTCGTCTGGGCGATCCCTTTTGTTCTTCTTTTGGGTGCCATCGCCGTTCTCCCTCTACTAAAAAAACATTGGTGGGAAGCCAACTACCCGTTTGTCTCCATTATTCTGGGCGCTATCGTCGTCGCGCATTACCTTTTCGGATTAAAAGATACGGAAATCCTGCTCCATACGGCGCATGAATATGTCAGTTTTATCGCTCTGATCGGCTCGCTCTTCGTTGTGGCGGGCGGCATCCATATTCGAGTCAAAGGAGAGGCAACGCCGATCAGTAACTGTGTGTTTTTGTTTATCGGTGCCGTCATGGCCAACTTCATCGGTACCACGGGCGCCTCGATGATTCTCATACGGCCCTGGATCCGGATGAATAAATACCGCATCACCTCGTTCCATGTGGTGTTCTTTATTTTCCTCGTCAGCAATATCGGCGGTGGACTGACGCCGATCGGTGATCCCCCGCTTTTCTTGGGCTATTTAAGGGGTGTTCCGTTCTTCTGGGTGCTGGAAAACGTATGGGCCATATGGCTTTTGGCCATTGGTATCCTGCTTGTCATTTTTTACGTCGTAGATACCCGTAATTTCAAAAGAGCGCCGAAAGAAATCCGCCAAAAGGAAACAGCCGGGGGCGAAGAATGGCGCTTTGAAGGTATGTCCAATCTCTTTTTCCTGACCGTCATCATCGCTTCCGTATTTATCAATGATCCGCCATTCCTGAGAGAAGCTCTCATGATTGCGGCGGCCGTTCTCTCTTACAAGACCACCAAAAAATCGGTCCATGAGAGCAATGATTTCAACTTTGCACCGATTAAGGAAGTTGCGATTCTATTTTTGGGAATCTTTGCCACCATGATCCCCGCTCTTCAGTGGCTCGAGCATAACTCGGCGTCCATCGGCCTGACAAGCGTCAGTCAGTTTTATTGGGGCTCTGGAATTCTTTCCAGTGTCTTGGATAATGCGCCGACTTATCTTAATTTTTTAAGTGCCGCCATCGGAATTTTTTTAAGCCCGGACCTTGTGTCGAACGTACAGCATCTGATCCAATCCCGCGGAGCGGATATGTTTGGCGGTGCAGCTACCTATTCACAGGAAATCAGGAACACATTTGAAGTGCTGGCGAGGTATCATGCGGATTTGGTGGCTCAGAATCACGTGCCCATAGAAGATATTCACGTGTCCATGCTGTTGGCCAATCATCCAAACTATATTCGGGCTATAAGCGTTGCGTCCGTGTTCTTCGGGGCCATGACCTACATTGGCAACGGCCCCAACTTCCTCGTAAAATCCATCGCCGATCAATCCAAAGTCCATATGCCAAGCTTTTTTGGCTATGTCTTCCGCTATAGCGTGCCGTTCCTGCTTCCCGTGCTTATTGTGGTATGGTGGGTATTCTTTAGAACCGCAGCCGGCTAACTCTGTTTTTTGAGAGAGACCGACGATACGGTATTGGCGTCAAAAGAAGGAATTAAGAGTTCGCTCTTCTCTCTATCCACGGAGATATCGGCCGGAGTCGTCAAAGCGTTAAGAAATGTCATGATTTCTCCTCGGCCGTAGTTCGGAATCTTGTAGATCTCGCCCTTCTGAAAACTGGAAACAAAAAGATTACCTTCGTTGTCGTAATCCACGCCGTCCAATCCCGCCAGCGATTCCTTCAGGACCTCGACTACCCCGGCGGTGTTTATCTCCAGAATTTTCCCTGAAGTCCAAGTGACCACAATCAGGTTCTTGGACTTAGGATTGATGAGAAGGCCATTGGGATTACCCAGTTCCTCGCCACTCTTGATCAATGTGACTTGATTCGTCTTTAAATCAATTTTATGGATGGCGTCGGCCAACATATCACTCAGGTAGAGATTCCCTTCCGCATCCGCCGCCAGGTCATTCAAAAACTTGGGATTGTACGACAAAAAGTCCAATTCGTATACCTTCTTGCCGGTCTCCTTGTCGTATCCCTTGACCGCATCAATATCCGAGACGTAGAGCGTTTTACCCACAATCGCCAGTCCTTTGGGCGCATGCAACGGCTCGTCGGCTTTACTCGCGATGAATTTTTGGATCACCACGCCACCGTTCGGCTCAATCTTGGAAATATAGCCGTTGGCGTCTTTTTCGGTGGGCGCGCCGTTGATATTTGAGACATAATAGGTGCCTGTTTCATAATCCACCACAATGCTTTCAGGGACTTCAAAATTAGACAGGGAAAAAGCGTGAGCTGTGCCTATCGCGGATGCAAAAAAGAGTATCGAAATGAAAAGTTTTTTCATGCGATGATTATAGCAGACATCGATTTTATTTCAAACCGAAGTTACCTGAAAAAGGAAACCCTTAAGATAATAGGTCTCGGGAACAAATGGATCAATGGGATGATCCGCTGATTGTTTGAGAAATTTCATGATTTTGAGACCTTTTCGCGCATCATGGGCGGCGGCCATGGCGGTCTGCAAAAGTAGAAATTCATCCACATGATAAGAACAGGAAAAAACCGCCA
>CAYUTV010000015.1:0-20159 GCA_964447745.1 uncultured Planctomycetia bacterium
TCGGCCATTCCATCCTCCAAAATAATTTGTATAAGACAATACAACAGAACAATCGGCGAATCAAGGCGAATCCTAGTTGACAAAAAGGGAGGCTCTGCTAAACTGATCCTTGACTAATAAGTCAAAGGTAGTGGTCGCCCCTAACCGGGCATTAAAAGGGAAGGCTGTGAAAGTCAGCCACGGTCCCGCCGCTGTGATCCTCGGGTTAGTTTCGACGAACTAAGCCACTGCTCTCTTAGGGAGAGTGGGAAGGCTGTCGAAATTGAGGAAGTCAGAAGACCTGCCCTATCTTGAAGAAAATCGTTTCTTTCCGAGGCCGAAAGAAGCGCTAAATTTTTTCTGGGGCCAAAATCCAGGATTGGAACCCCGCTCTCTCTAAAGGGCGGGGTTCTTTCTTTTTTAAGGGTACATTCATGAAATCGATTTATCTTAAGTGGTTGGTGTTGGCATGGGTAGGACTGTGTTTACCGGCAAGCGCATTCGCTGTATCGACGGAGGAGGACCAAAAGACTTCAAACCCCGTCACGGATATCGCCCAGATGCCTTTCCGGGCCGTGAGTGATCTGACGAGTGGCATTTTTGATCTAGGCAACATCATTGTCGGGGGCAAGCGCCTCGGAAGCCCGTTCAGCGATCACGTTTCCAAATCGGAGACTTCTTCCACGATCATCACCGCGCAGGAGATCGACAACTCTTCGGCCAATAACGTCCAGGACGTCATGATCAAGACTCCCGGCTTTTCGTTTTCGGATCTCGTCGGGAACGGGGAAGAGCCGTCCTTGGATGTGCGCGGCTTGAGCGGCGGCAGTAATTTCGTTTTCATGTTGGATGGCGTTCGATTGAACGAGCCCAAATCCAATAACATCAACTTCTCTCTGATCCCGGTTCATCTGGCCGAGCAGATAGAAATCAGCCGCGGCGGCACGTCATTTCTTTACGGAGAAGCCGCACGCGCGGGTGCGGCGAATCTGGTGCCCAAACAGGCGAAGGAGCTCGGATTTCACGCGACCGTTGAATCGCGAGCGGGTAGTTTTGATTCATGGGGAGAGAATTTCGAGGCATTCCATAAAACTGAGAACGACAATTTATACATAACCGGTGATATTTATCATACGAGGGGTTTTCGCCAGAATTCCTCCGTCGAAAAGGAGAGTTTTTACACCAAATATATGCGTGATCTGAGCGACAAGGCTCAGGTCGGCGTTTCTTATTTGTATGCCGACGCGTATCTGGACCGTTCGGGCAGTATTCGCGAATCTCTTCTGAACAGTTTGGGGCGTGAGGCCACCGAGAGGCCGCGCAATTTCGCGGATCTCGATGCGCATCTCGTGACGGGTCAGCTGAATGTGCTCCTCATGGAGCACTTGGCTCTATCGGGTAATGCCTATTATAGGAAGTCGCAGGAAATCTCGAACGTGAACTTTGCCACGTTCGATACATTCGACAACGAATTGGATCTGAACTCGGATATCTGGGGTACTACGGTTCAGCTGGATCACTCGAAGCCGATCTTTGGCAATTGGGTGGAAAGTATTTTGGTGGGTGTCGACTACATCGACAATAAAATCGATGAGGAAGATTTCAACCGCTCGAAGAGCACACTCACGCGCCTATCCACCACCGTGGACACGGTGGCCGATCGCCAAACATTGGGTATTTTTGGCAAGGCCTCGCTCATTTGGAATGACCGGTTAAAAGGGTATTATGGCGTGCGTCATGACGATATCGACACGGATAACACCGACAAACTCGATCCCACGCGCAATATCCCCATCGAGCTGGGCAAGTACAGTCAATCTACCGGTGTTAGCTACCAAGTTTCCAAGCCGCTCGAGATATCCTTCAACTACAGCAATTCCTACAGGGCGCCGTCATTGAGTGACCTCTATTCAAATCCCGCTTTCGGTAATTCGACGGCGTTGGAGCCCGAGGAAGCCGATGATTATGAAGTAGGCGCGCTATGGAAAGAGGGGAATCTGGAGTTCAGAGCGACCGCATTCTACAGCGAGATGACGAACGAAATCCTTTTTGATCCCACCGCACCCAATCCCGCATCCTTCAATGGCCGCGGACTCAAGGTGAACGTGGGTAAGACGAACCGTTATGGGTTTGAAAACTCACTCATTTATCAGCTATGCGCGTCGTCGAAGTTGAAGCTGGGCTACACATTTACCGAATCGGAGTTCGGCGCCGATTCTCCGACCAGAACGTCCTTCAAGAAAGACGATGAAGTGCCCTTAGTTCCAAACCACCGGTACTTTATGGGCTTGGAAGTGGTTCCGGTGAACAACGCGATCGTCTTCCTCGATATGTTTGCGTTGTCCGATCAGTTGTTGAGCGGAGATCTGACCAATGAAACCAACGGTCGCCGCCTGCCGTCTTATACCGTTTTTAACCTGACGGGCAGTTATACGTACAAGCAGTGGAAATTCTCCGCGGCGGTTAAAAACCTCTTGGACGAGGAATATGAGACAGGCGGCAGTACCAGCGGCACGTCCACAATCCAGGACAATTTCTATGTTCCGGCTCCGGGGCGTAACTATGAATTTAAGGCGAGCTACTCCTTCTGATGCGCGCGATATTTCTTTGCCTCATTCTTTGTATGAGCTTGGCTGACCCGCTGTTCGCGGCATTGGACAAACATTCATCGGATCCCACGAGGTGTTCATTGGATGAGATCAAAGAAATCAAGAAGGACAGTTCAAAGATAGGGAAGTGGATAAACGTGAAACTGGACGTCGTCGCGTCGGGCCAAACCAGCACGAAGTCCTACCGCGTGCTGTATGGCTCGACGGCGGCTGACGTCTTGAAGCTGGATCACAAGGTCGAAAATGGTGTTGTATGTTGCCGCCCCGATGACATAAAATCGGTGGACGGCCACGACACAAATTTTACGGAACGCCATTTCTGGATGGTGTCTATCAATGATAGTACAAAGGTTTCGCCGAATAATACTTTATTAAACGACGGCGATCATGTAATCTGGAAGTACCTCGAAGGAGACAAATAAATGGATTTTCTATCACACGTTCCGACATTGCCGGTCGCTTTTTTTGCGGCCATATTCTTTAGAAACAAATTTAAGGTGTTTGCCTGGATTCTGCCCATCATTGCGGAAATCATTCATTATTCGGTTACTACCTGGAGCCCAGTTTTCTTTTTTACCGTGGCGGCTCTTCTCTGCGCGGTGGCGATCACCCAGCGGATTACCTCGTTTAAAGGTTTCTCGCTGCCGATTCTGGCTCTCTGCGCGGTGATTTCAGTGGTGAATTTTTGGTTTGTCTCCGATTTCGGCGTGTGGTTCATCGGCTCCTGTATCCCTCGACAAAATTATGGTTATACCGCCAATTTTCAGGGACTGCTTCTCTGCTGGGAAGCCGGGCTGCCCTTCTTGTTCCGTTCGTTGGCAGTCAATGTTCCTTCCGGCGTGATTTTTATGTTAGTGGCTTTACGTTTTGCACCCAAGACCCAAGCAGAGCAGAAGACAGCCTTCGTTTCCTAGTGCCGTTGTGAAGAAGAAAACGCGCTACCTGATGGTGCAGGGCACTGCCTCCAGCGCGGGCAAAAGCCGCCTGGTTCAGGCGCTGTGTCGTATTTTTTCTGACCGCGGTGTTCGTGTCGCGCCATTCAAAGCACAGAACATGTCACTGAACTCCGCCGTCACTCAGGACGGATCGGAGATCGGTCGCTCGACCGCGGAACAGGCCGCCGCCGCTCGCATTCTCCCGACGGTCGAAATGAATCCCTTTCTCTTAAAACCCAAATCCGATTGCGAAGCTCAGTTGATTGCCATGGGCAAGCCTTATGGAAATTTCTCCGCCAAGGACAGCTACAAAAAGGCGGGAACGCTCATGGCGTTCAAGAAAAGAACGATACGCCATTGCCTGGAGAAGTTGAGCGCGGACTATGATCTGATTGTCATTGAGGGTGCGGGGAGTCCCGCAGAAATAAACCTGCGACCCTACGACATCGTGAATATGCACGTCGCGCGTTTAGTGAAGGCGGACGTGTTGCTTGTCGCGGATATCGATCGCGGCGGAGCCATCGCGTCTCTCGTGGGTACGCGAGCTCTTTTGACGCCCAAGGAACGATCACTCTTAAAGGGATTCATTCTGAATAAATTCCGCGGGGACTTGACGATTTTAAAGCCCGCGCTGGATTTTCTTAAAAAACGCACCGGTGTGCCCGTGTGCGGAGTGATTCCATTTCATCCGGAGCTTGTGTTTCTCGCGGAGGAAGACGCCGTCAACACACCCGTTCACCGGTCGGCGTCCGCCGATATCGACATTGCGGTGATTTACCACCCGCACATTTCCAATTTTACCGATTTGACTCCGCTGACATTAGAGCCGGGTGTACGCGTCCGCTATATTCGGTCAGCCGCGGAGCTGGGCACTCCCGATGCTATTGTGATCCCCGGAACTAAAAACACCACCGCCGATCTTCAGCATATGAGAGCGATAGGATTATTTCAGTTTATTCAGAAAAATGCGCGGCGCGGCGTGCCGGTCATAGGACTATGCGGCGGCTATCAGATGCTGGGAGACCGCATTGAAGACCCCTCGCAGTCCGAGTCCTCGCGAACGCGCATCGCGGGACTGGGTCTTCTGAGTTTGGTCACGGTTTTTGGGGAAGAGAAGCAGCTGAGGCAGTCATGCCTTCGGCCCGCCGGCCACGGGCCGTTCCTCAGCGATGCATCCCTGCAGCTTAAGGGGTATGAGATCCATCACGGAGAAACATTTCTGAGCGACAGTCAGGAAAACGCGTTTCAAGCGGTAGGTCGCGGCGCACAAAAGGCGGAAGGAGCTGTGAGCCCGAACGGACTTATTTTTGGCACGTATCTGCATGATATTTTTACGCATGACCTTTTTCGCAGACAATTTGTGAACGTGCTGCGTAAGCGCAAGAAAATGGCGCCGCTGGCAACACCCGCGGTGAATTATACTAAGGTCACGGACAAAATTCTAAACAACTGGGCGCGTATCGTTGAAAAAAACGTGGATTTAACGCCGTGGCTTTAAGTACAATGAACGCTAGTCAAACCCATGACCAATAGAACCTTCGCCATCAGCGTTTTATGTTCAGCCGTCGTGCATTCGGTCGCCGCCGTGGCTGTTTGGCAGCCCTGGCAGGATTGGCAAAGCGCCAAGAGCGACTCCATCCAGATTTCCTATATTAAATACGTCGAAGAACCGAAGGTGCTGCCGCCCGTTCCAAAGCCGGCCGCCGCGACTCAACCAAGACCCCCGGTTTCCGAAGCGGTTCAGCGTTACCGTGCCTATAAGAAGCAAGCCGTCGTGAAGGCCAAGTCCATGGCGATGCCGGTGACGCCGCCGGCTCCGGCGCCAACACAGACCGCCGCAACTCAGGCGGCCGCTCCCGACATGAGAACCAGCGCGGATCTTTTGGCTGACCCCAAGAGCAAAGAGGTTTTTGAAAGTTATTTTGTTGTCGTCAAAGACCGTATTCATCAGGTGGTTCGCCGCAAGTATTCGCGGGCGAGCGTCGGTGAGGGGCAGGTCGCGCTGGTGTTTATTTTAAGATCCGACGGGCGTCTTGAAAACGTGTGGACGGTGGAAAAGATGAGTAAGGCCGATATTCTGGTCAAAAACTTCGCCCGTACCTGCGTACGCGACGCGGCCCCGTTTCCCAAGTTTCCCGAATCACTAGGTATGAATAGAATTTCTTTTAATATCACGATTATTTTTGACGAGATGTAATGTTTAAAAGCAAAATGTTTTGGATCGTGCTCGTTCTCGCGGCCGTTATACGGGGACTGCATCTGGGTTTCAGCGTCGAGAGTCCTTTTTTTGAGCCGACAGTGCTGGACCCGCGTTATTATCACGAGTGGGCCATTCGAATTCTCGAAGGTCGGCCCGAGATGCCCGTCTTCTACGGCCTGCCGCTTTATCCTTATTTCCTCGCCGCGTGTTATTTTGTTTTCCAGCAATCGGTTCTGGCGGTCAAGATTATCCAACTTCTCCTCGGCTTGGGAACGCTGGTTCTTATTTACCGGATCGGTTCCAAGTTGTGGGCGCCTTCTGCGGGTCTTCTCGGCATGTTCATCGGGGCGATCTACGGACCGCTCTTTTTTCACGAAACATTATTTATCCCTGAAGCGCTGGGTATTCCTTTATACGCCGCGGCGTTTTATGCGGCGATTTGCTGCGCGGAGAGCCCGAGCATTAAAAAAGCAATGTTAACGGGATTCCTCTGCGGTTTGGCCGCATTGACCAAGGCCGGCATCATTCTTTTTGTTCTCATGTTTGTGATCTACCTCGCATTAAAGAAAACGAAGCGCCTAACTTCCGTTGCGTGCCTCGCGGTATTTCTCGCGGTCTTGGCGCCGGTGACCGCGCATAACGCGGTGAGAGGGAAGGACCTGGTGCTTCTGACGGCGCACGGCGGGTATAATTTTTATATCGGGAATAATCCCAAGAGCACCGGTGTGTTTGCGCCTGCGGACGAGAGCATTGGCACCAATGTCGAGCTGCAGATGAAGGATTCTGAGAACGTGGCCGAAGCAGCCGCCGGGAGGGATCTCAAGCCTTCCGAAGTCTCCAGCTACTGGTCCGCGAAGGCGTGGGAATATATTCTGTATAACCCGTTTGATTTCCTGAAGCTCTCCGCCAAAAAAATCTGGCTGTTCTTTGATTCACGCGAGATCTCGGACGTGCAGGACTATCGCATGGCGCGCGAGTTCAATCCGGTTTTAAAATTTCCGTGGCTTAGCTTCTTGATTCTCGGGCCGCTGGTTTTCATGGGTTTTGCCGCCGGTGTTCGGCGACTTCGCTTCTCGGGCATCACCGCGCTGTTTGTGCTGAGCTATATCTTCTCGATCGTACTGTTTTTTATTAATGCGCGGTACCGCCTGCCGCTCCTGGGTGTATTTATCCCGGTGGCTGCGTTTGGACTGCTGCAGCAGCGCGACGCGCTGCAAAGTCAGAAATGGGGCAGACTCGTATTTTTAACGGTGGTGGAGCTTCTGGGATTCGCGGTTGTGCTCTTCCACCTCGTCCAGCACGACGGAGGCCTGCGCGAATACATCAATGCGGGCGACGGTCTTCAGCAAAACAAGAAGTACGATGAGGCGTTGTCGTTTTACCGCAAGGCACTCGCCGTCGACCCCGATTATTCCAAAGCCCATGCCGCGATGGCGCACGCGTATTCGGAGATGGGCCGTTGGGATGAGGCGAGAGGACACTACGAGGCCGCGATCGCGTCCGATCCGCGCAATTCCTTCGCGTATACGAATCTGGGAATGTTTTATGATAAGCGCGGAGATTTGGACCGCGCGGAAGCGCTTTTCAACAAGGCCATTGAAGTGAAGCCCAACAACCCTCAGGCGCATAACAATTTGGGCATGATCTACGGCAAAAAAGGGCAAATGGACAAGGCGCGCGAACATTTTGAGATTTCTCTCAAGCTAAACCCCGGGAGTGTGCGCGCCATGACAAACCTGGGTCTGGTATTGTACCGGTCCGGCGAAAAGAGCCGCGCACGCGACCTTTGGCGCCAGGCGCTGGCCATCGACCCGTCATTTCCTCCCGCCAAACAAGCCCTCTCCCTGAGTGAATAAATAAACGTTACTTACAGGTCTCGGCATAACTTTCTCGGGGACGCAAGAATTTCCCGCCGAGAAATTCTTGCTCCGTGCCGCGCCTCGCTCGTCCTCCTACGCATTGCTGCGCAAAGCTTCGGAGGACACCATGGCCGCTCGGCGCGCCAAGGCCCCTCGAAAGTAACGCCGAGCCCTATGGCGTTTGGGAATGGCCGTAGAGTGTTATCTCGGTGTCCTTCGGCCCGCTTTCCTTGTGTTTTCGTCAAGTCCGCTCCGGATACGGCAAAATCATCACTTGTCTGAGGCCGGCCCAGGCCGAGTTTGATGATTTTGCCGAGGCTCCCCGGACTTACGAAAACACAAGCGGCCACGGACACCGAGATAACACGATAAAGGCATTTGCCAATTGCTTTGACACTGAAATAGGCACGCTATATAATAAAAAGCTTAAAATTTTCTGTACGTGTTCACACTACATTCGGAGGAGCAATCATGGCAATTCGTGTTGGTATTAACGGTTTCGGACGCATCGGACGCAACGTTTTTAGGGCAGGCGTCAACAACAAGGAAATCGAGTTCGTCGCAGTCAACGATCTTCCTATCCCATTAGAATCACATGCGTATTTATTGAAGTACGACTCCATTCTGGGAACATTCCCCGGCACTATTAAGGTAGAGGGTGACGGACTGAATGTGAACGGCAAGCTCCTCAAAGTTCTGAATTATAAAGATCCCGCGCAGATTCCCTGGGGAGACCTCGGTGTGGATGTCGTCATCGAATCCACCGGTGTTTTCACGGACAAGGAAAAGGCCGAAGTTCACATCACCAAGGGCGGCGCGAAGAAGGTCGTTATTTCCGCTCCCGCGAAGAACGAGGACATCACGATCGTTCTCGGCGTGAACCATGAGAATTACGATCCCGCGAAGCATCACGTGATCTCCAACGCGTCATGCACGACAAACTGCCTGGCACCCGTCGCCAAAGCGCTCGTCGATCGCTACGGCATCAAGAGAGGATTGATGACCACGATTCACTCTTATACCAATGACCAGCGCGTGCTGGATCTCGGTCACAAGGATCTGCGCCGCTCCAGAGCAGCCGCGCTGTCCATGATCCCGACGTCCACCGGTGCCGCGAAGGCCATCGGCCTCGTGGTTCCCGAGCTCAAAGGCAAAATGGACGGCGTTGCGATCCGCGTCCCGACCCCGAACGTCTCTCTCGTGGATCTGACCTGCGAACTCGAGAAGCCGACTTCGAAGGAAGAGCTGAACGGAGTATTTAAGGAATATGCTAATGGTAAGATGAAGGGTATTCTTCAGTACTGCACCGATCCGCTCGTATCCAAAGACTTCCAGAACAACCCGCATTCTTCCATCGTTGACGCCGAACTGACCAACGTCATCGACAAGAATTTTGTGAAGGTGTTCAGCTGGTACGACAACGAATGGGGTTATTCCAACCGCGTCGTCGACCTGTGTGCGTTCATCGGCAAAACACTTCCCGTCGAGGCACGCCGCTAAGACAGATGAAAAAGACGATCCGCGATTTCGATCTCAAAAACAAGAGGGTGCTTATCCGCGTGGACTTTAACGTTCCGCTGGATAAGAACCTGAATGTGACCGACGACAACCGTATTCAGGCCTCACTCCCCACAATCAAATACGCATTGGACAAAGGCGCCAAGGTGATTTTGATGAGTCATCTCGGACGTCCCGACGGCAAGCCCGTCTCCACGATGAGTCTCAGTCCGGCCGCCAAAAGATTGTCCGAGCTTCTGCACACCGAAGTCGTTCAGACATCGGATGCGGTGGGATCCCGCGTAAAAGAGGAATTGGGTCAGTTGAAGAACGGCAAGTCCGTGGCGATGCTCGAGAATCTGCGTTTCAGTCCCAAAGAAGAAAAGAACGACCCTGAGTTCGCGAAGGCGTTGGCCGAGCACGGCGATATTTTTATTAACGATGCGTTCGGGTCCAGCCACCGCGCACATGCCTCCATCGAGGGGATCACCAAGTATCTTCCTTCCGGTGCGGGTTTCTTGCTGGAAAAAGAAATCAAATATCTCGGCGAAGCGATGCAAAATCCCAAAAAGCCGTTTGCGGCGATATTGGGCGGCTCCAAGGTCTCGGATAAAATCGGCGTGGTTGAGAATCTGATCACCAAGGTCGACAAGATCCTGATCGGCGGCGCCATGGCGTACACATTTCTTAAAGTGCAAGGCGTGGACATCGGTAATTCCAAGTACGAAAAAGATAAAACGGATCTCGCCAAATCGATTTTAGACAAGGCGAAGGCCAATGGCGTCGAGGTGTTACTGCCCATTGATCACGTGTGCGTCCAAAAAATCGAAGAGGGTACACCCATCAAGATCGAAGGTCCCGCGATTCCCGCAGGATGGTTCGGCGTGGACATCGGACCCAAGACGATCGAGCTTTTCTGCAAGACGCTGGACACCGTCAAGACCGTGGTGTGGAACGGTCCGATGGGAATATTTGAAATGAAGGCATTTGCCAAGGGTTCATATGAGATTGCCGCGAAGCTGGCGGCTCTAAAAGACGCGACGACCATTATCGGCGGCGGAGATACCGCGGCGGCCGTGATCGGTTTTGAACTCGCGGATAAAATGTCTCACATCTCCACGGGTGGCGGCGCCTCGCTCGAATATTTAGAAGGCAAGGATCTTCCCGGCATCACGGCATTGGAGTCTAAATAGTGTCCCGCAAACTTTTAATCGCAGGCAACTGGAAGCTCAACAAGTCCATCAAAGAAGCCGAAGACTTGGTCGTGCTTCTGAAGCGCAAGCTCTATGATGTACAGAGTGTTGAAATTGTCATTTGCCCGGTGTATACCGCGCTCGCACATGTCGCGGATCTGTTGACGGATTCCAATCTGGGCCTGGGCGCGCAGGATCTCTATTGGGAAGAGAAGGGCGCCTTCACGGGCCAGGTCTCGGGCTCCCTTATAAAGGAAGCCGGCGCTTCCTATGTGATTATCGGCCACTCCGAGCGTCGTCAGTTTTTCCATGAGACCGACGAGACCGTGAACAAAAAACTCAAGGCCGCGCTAAAAAATTCTCTGATACCCATTGTCTGCGTCGGCGAGTCGCTGAAGGAACGCGAAGCCAACGACACATTTCGTGTCGTGGACACGCAGATCAAGGGAGGGCTTGCGAATCTAACCGCCGCCGAGATGGCGACCGTTGTGATCGCGTATGAACCCGTCTGGGCGATCGGCACCGGTAAGGTTGCCACGCCTCAGCAGGCCGAAGAAGTGCACGGCAGGATTCGTTCTCAGATAGCCCAGCTTTTTAATGAAGAAGTCGCCAAAAATATCAGAATACTTTATGGTGGCAGTGTCAAAGCAGACAACGCATCGAGTCTGATGGCACAGGCCAATATCGACGGCGCGCTCGTGGGCGGCGCCAGTCTGGAAGCGGATTCGTTCGCTGAGATTGTCAAGAACTCCGCCGCTGTCGGCGTTAAATAAAAGAGAGGTTTTATGTTTGGATTTGTCATAGTTATTCACGTTATCGCGTGTATCTTTTTAGTGATCGTGGTGTTGCTGCAGGCCGGCAAAGGCGGCGGCTTGACGGATATGGGCGGCACGAACCAGGCCAATTCCGTGTTCGGAACGCAAACCAATCAGTTCATGACTCGTCTCACCGAGGTGTTCGCGGTTATGTTTATCGTCACTTCGGTTTCCCTCGCGATTATGTCCAGTCAACGCGGCAAATCGTTGGTCGAGCGACGTGCGCAGGATCTACCGAAGGCCCCGGTCGCCGCGGCTACGATGGCGACGAAGGCAGGCGAGACAATTGAGACTTCCGCTGCTGCGACGGGAATTCAAGAACTCGAGATTACTCCTGAACCGAAGGAGCCGGCGGATGTACCGGCCCCGGCCCCCGCAGCTCCTGCGGCTGATGCCCCGGCTACTCAATAAGCTCTTCATAGCGATCAAAAGCTTTCTTCTTAAAAAAGCGCTCCCGGTTGTTTGCGGAGCGCTTTTTTTATTGGTTTCGCACGCGTCCGCCAAAGACGCATTTGTCACGGCCTCCTTGGGCGAGCCCAGCAATCTCATTCCTTTTTTTGCCACGGATTCGGCTTCCGCTCATTTAACAAAGCTCATTTATAACGGCCTCGTCAAATACGACGCGAATCTAAAGCTGATAGGCGATTTGGCCGAGAGTTTCACGGTATCGCCGGACGGACTGCGCATTGTATTTTATCTTCGAAAAAACGTGGAATGGCAGGATGGCCGGCCATTCACTTCTCAGGACGTTCTGTTCACGTTTCAAAAACTCACGGACCCGAATGTGCCCACACCGTTCGGAGGGGACTTCGAGCGCGTTGCCTCACTTAAGACACCGGATCTCTATACCGTGGAGGTGACGTATAAAGAACCGTTTTCGCCCGGGCTCGCCAGTTGGACGATGGGAATAGTGCCCAAGCACCTGCTGGAGAAAGAGGACCTCTTAAAGACGGCCTTTATCCGCCGGCCAGTGGGGACAGGTCCTTATAAACTCAAAAAATGGAAACCGGGGGATATTGTGGAG
The DNA here is from genome assembly GCA_964447745.1 of uncultured Planctomycetia bacterium. Classification (GTDB taxonomy): domain Bacteria; phylum Omnitrophota; class Gorgyraeia; order 2-02-FULL-51-18; family 2-02-FULL-51-18; genus CAYUTV01. Next base: position 12,112 of record CAYUTV010000015.1, read on the forward strand.
CTCGTCGCGAACGAGCGTTATCATGAAGGCCGGCCGAATATCGACCGCTATTTCATCCGCATCATCCCGGATCAGGCGATCACGTTCTTTGAGCTGCAGACCGAGGCCATTGATGAAGCCGGGCTAACCCCTTTGCAGTACACCAAGCAGACTGACACGTCTTTTTTCAAAAAGAAATATGAGAAATACCGCTATCCTAGCTTTGGCTATAATTTTTTGGCGTACAACCTCCGAAATGAAATGTTCTCTGACAAACGGGTGCGTAACGCCATAGGACTCGCGATTAAAAAAGAAGAAATCATTGATGTCGTGCTGATGGGTGTGGGACGCGTCTCCACAGGACCTTTCCTGCCTACGAGCTGGGCCTATAATCCGGCCGTGCAAAATGCCTATGACCCGGCGAAGGCCAAGACGCTCTTGGCGGAAGCGGGCTGGGCCGACACGAATACGGACGGCATCCTGGACAAAGAAGGCAGGAAGCTCGCGTTTACGGTTCTCACCAATCAGGGGAACGATCAGCGCAAGCTCACGTGTGAGATCATTCAGAAAAATCTGCGCGATATCGGTATCGAAATGAAAATCCAGATCGTGGAATGGAGTACGTTTATCAAAGAGTTCGTGGACAAAAAGAAATTTGACGCGATTCTTCTTGGATGGAACCTGACGCCGGAGCCGGATATTTTTGACATATTCCATTCGTCGAGAACCGGACAGGGGCAATACAATTTTATCGAATACAGGAACGCCGAGGTGGACTCGCTGTTGGAATCGGCCCGCGCCTTGTTTGACGAAGAGGAAAGAAAAAAGATTTACCACAAGGTTCATGAAATCATTCATGAAGAGGAGCCGTATACGTTTTTATTTTTTACGGATGCGATGCCGATACTGCACCGGCGTTTTAAAGGAGTGAGCTTGACGGCGCAGGGCATCCGCTATGATTTTATTCGTTGGACGGTTCCCGATCAGGAGACGCTCTACGCATGACACATTATCTTCTGCGGAGAATCGCGGGACTCATCCCGTTGTTTATCGGTATCACGTTTATCAGTTTTGTCGTGATCCACTTGGCACCGGGTACGCCGGTGGGAGCGCGCGCGGATTTTAATCCCAAGATGACCGCTCAGGCGCGTCAGAAATTGGAGCAGCTATACGGACTCGATAAGCCCGTGCATGTGCAGTACGGCCTCTGGTTAAAGGATGTGACGCGCTTTAACTTCGGAAAATCTTTCTTCGACGGGGAAGATGTGACGAAGAAGATCGCGGCGACCATTCCCGTTACGCTGGGTATTAATCTGACGGTTCTCATTTTGATTTTATTGATCGGGGTGCCGCTGGGTATTTGGAGCGCTTTGCATCGGGGCCGCTTCGGTGATCATGCAGTCACGACGTTATCGCTCGCGGGGCTGTCATTTCCCTCGTTTTGGTTGGCGCTGATTCTCATAGGAATCTTTTCTGTGCGCTGGCATTGGTTTCCGGCGTCGGGGATGCACTCGATCACATTTGATGATATGACCCTCCCGCAAAAGATCGGGGATATGGCGCGGCATTTGGTTTTGCCGCTGGTCGTGGCTTGCTACTCAGGGATCGCCGTGATCTCGCGGTTCGCCCGCGGGAGCATGGGGGACGTTCTGACCCAGAATTATATTCGTACGGCCCGCGCCAAGGGCCTGTCCGAGAGGACCGTGCTATTTAAACATGCGCTGAAGAACGCATTGCTGCCGATTATTACCATCGTCGGATTATCTATTCCGCATCTACTGGGAGGCAGCGTGATCTTTGAATCGATATTTTCTATCCCGGGAATGGGGAGATTATTTTTTAACTCCGTTTTTTCCAGGGATTATCCGGTGATCATGGGGATTCTCGTGCTGGGCGCATTTTTGACGCTGCTCGGGAACTTTCTGGCGGACGTGGCGTATCATTTGGCGGATCCCCGGATACGCATCGATGAAAGAAAATAAAATGAATTCTTCGTTTTTAGGCAAAAAAAGAATCGTGATTGCGCTTCTGTGGTTCGCGGCACTCCTCGTGAGCGCCGTCGCAGCGCCATTATTCTTAAAAACCGCAGCCGAGAGCATGGATTTTTTCCATGTACTCGAAGCGCCTTCCGCCGCGCATTGGATGGGCACGGATTCCCTGGGCCGCGATCTCTTGGCCAGGTTGCTGTATGGAGCCGGTGTGTCGTTATCCGTCGGTTTTGTGGCCGTGGGTTTATCCATCGCCATCGGCGTGATTCTGGGGTCACTCTCCGGGTATTACGGCGGCTGGACCGACCGCCTCATCATGGGATTCGTGGATGTGTTGTTGTGTTTCCCGGTTTTCTTTCTGATTCTCGCGGTGATCGCGATCGTCGGACCGAATATCTTGAATATCATGATCGTTATCGGTGTGACGAGCTGGATGGGAACCGCGCGCCTCATTCGTGCGGAGATTCTCGCACTGAAGGAGAGGGATTTTATTCTCGCGGCGCGAGCCCTGGGTGCCGGAGACCTTTGGATCGTGACAAAACACCTGATCCCGAACGCCATGGGCCCCGTCATCGTGAACGCTATTTTGGGTATCTCCTCCGCCGTGCTGGCGGAGAGCGCTTTGAGCTTCTTGGGCATAGGCGTTCAGCCCCCGACGCCCAGCTGGGGGAATATCCTGATGGAGGGTAAGGCCACGATCGGAGTGGCTTGGTGGCTTCTGTGGCTGCCGGGCCTCATGATATTCTTCACCGTCATGGCTGCCAATATTCTGGGAGAGGCCTTGCAGGAAAAATTAAAAGGAAGCACGCGATGATCCTCGACGTAAGAAATCTCTCAGTCTCGTTTGTCAAAGAGGACGGCACCAGGACAAATGCCGTGAACGGCCTGAACTTCCGTGTTGAGAAGGGCTCCTTCACGTCGCTCGTAGGGGAGTCAGGATCCGGTAAATCGGTCACCGCGCTGTCCGTGGCCGGACTCGTTTCTGCGAATACGACTACCGGCGATATTCTGTATTACGGCGGCGACGCAGTTCCCCAGAATACGCGCGCATTGGCGACCGAGGAGCTAACGCGTTTACGCGGTAAAGAAATCAGCTATATTTTTCAGGATCCCGGAACCTGTCTTAACCCTGTGTTGAAAATAGGGGAGCAGATCACGGAAACCTATTTGGCTCATTTTCGCGATTCCGCGTCATCCGCGCGCGACAAAGCGCTCGAACAATTAAGTGCGGTGAAAATCAAGGACCCCGAGCGCGTTTTTAAGGCATATCCCCACGAGCTATCCGGAGGGATGAAACAGCGCGTCATGATGGCCATGGCGCTCATCACGGGTTCGCGGCTGTTGATCGCGGATGAACCCACAACGGCGCTCGATGTCGCCACCGAGAACGAAATCCTCACGCTATTTCTCAAGGCACGCAGGGAGCGGGGGCTCAGTATTTTATTTATTACGCATGACCTGTCTCTCGCGGCGGCTTACTCGGACGCCATTTATGTCATGCAGAGCGGGCGGGCCGTGGAATGTTTGGTGCCGAAGAGCGGCGTCGTGCAAGGTACGCATCCTTATACTCAGAAGTTATTCGCGGCACGGCTGCAGGGCGTCGCGCCGAAAACCATCATAGGAGTTTAAATGTTATTCAGCGTTAAAAATCTCAGGAAAACATTCAAAAAGGGAAAAGTAAAAGCCGTGGACGGCGTTTCGTTTGACCTGGATCGCCAGCAAACGCTGGGAATCGTGGGAGAATCCGGTTCCGGCAAATCCACGCTCGCCAAGCTCGCGCTGCGTTTGATCGATCCGGATGAAGGAGATATTTTATTTGAAGGGAAAAGCGTGCGTAAGGCGCGTGGAAAAGAAATGAAGGAATTTCACCGCAAAGTTCAGGTTGTTTTCCAGGAGCCCTTTGCGTCGCTCGACCCGCGCATGACTGTTTCGGATATCTTGAAAGAATCCTACCGTATTCATAAGGATAAGAGCCAAACATTTTTATCCGACGAGGCCGCGCGTTTGCTGCGAGACGTCGAGCTGGATGAAACGTTCCTGCGCCGACGCCCGCATCAGATGAGTGGCGGTGAGTGTCAACGCGTGGCGATTGCCAGGGCCCTTAGCACGAATCCCATCCTCGTGGTTTGCGATGAAGCCGTGGCATCCCTCGACGTCGTGACCCAGGCCCAGATTTTAAACCTGCTTTTACGTCTTCAAAAGGAAAAGGGAGTGGCCTATCTCTTTATCTCCCACGACCTAAAAGTGGTCCGCCATATGAGCGACCGAGTACTCGTCATGAAGGACGGCCAGATTATCGAGAGCGGGAGCCGGGAGGAGATTTTCCATCATCCCAAGCACCCGTATACGTCTCAGCTCGTCAGTTTTACCCGCTAGAGACGCTATTTTTTATTCTCCTTGCATTGCCTGACGGCACATTTTATAATCATTTTCTTTACAAGTGTTTCAATAACAGGTACTTATAATGAAAAAAGTTCTCACATTTGTCATGGCGGGCGGCAAAGGCGAGCGCCTATATCCTTTAACGAAGGATAGAGCGAAGCCTGCGGTCCCATTTGGCGGAATATACCGCATCATCGATTTTACGCTCTCCAACTGCGTGAATTCGGGTATCCGGCGCATTCACGTGCTGGTCCAATACAAATCCATGTCTCTGAGCCGTCATATTCGCATGGGTTGGAATGTATTAAACCCTGAAGTCGGCGAATACATTGACGTGGTGCCGGCCCAGATGCGTATTGACGAGCATTGGTACCAGGGAACCGCAGATGCGATCTACCAAAACCTCTATTCGATTCACATCGAAAATCCCGACCAGGTTCTGATCCTCGCGGGTGATCACGTATATAAAATGGATTATAAGCTGATGTTAGATGCGCATCGACAGGCGGGCGCGGACTTGACGATCGGTGTTGTGCCGATGCCCAAGGAAGAAGCGCAAGGCGTGGGGGTCATGGAAGTGGATACCGAAAATAAAGTGGTAGGTTTTGAAGAAAAGCCCAAGACCCCCAAGACAATCGCTTCGGATCCCTCGAAAGTTTATGGCTCTATGGGAATTTATGTCTTTAATACAAAAGTACTCGAAGAAGAGTTGGAAGCAGACGCTCAGAAGGATACCGAGCATGATTTCGGTAAAAATATTATTCCGCAGATGATTCAAAAGGGTCAACGCAAGGTCATGGCATATAACTTTGTCGATAGAAACAACAAAGACGCGCTGTACTGGCGCGACGTCGGCACGTTGGACGCCTATTACGAAGCGAACATGGATCTCATTCAGGTGAATCCCCAGTTCAATTTGTACGACCGTGAATGGCCGATTCGCACGTATCAGATGCAATACCCGCCGGCAAAATTTGTTTTCTCCCAGACATTTAGCGGACGCAAAGGCACGGCCGTGGACTCAATGGTGGCCGACGGTTGTATTATTTCAGGCGGCGGCGTGGTGCATTCGGTGCTCTCACAAAACGTGCATATCCACAGTTATGCCGAAGTAGAAGACTCGATGTTGTTGGAAGGCGTGGATGTGGGCCGTTATGCCAAGGTCAAGAACGCGATTCTCGACAAGCATGTGAAGGTGATGCCCAACGCCACGGTAGGCATCGACAAGAATTTGGACAAGAAGCGCGGATTTATCGTGACACCCAAAGGCATCACGGTGGTCGAAAAGGGAGCCGTCGTACAGCCATGAGCGTGTTAAAGATCGGAAAATTTGAACTCAAGTCGCGTTTGATTGTAGGGACCGGCAAGTACGCCTCGTTTCAGGAAATGGAAAAGGCGTTGGAAATGACCGGCGCCGAAATGGTCACGGTTGCGGTCCGCCGCGTGAATCTCGACAGAACCAAAGAATCTCTGCTCGACTTTGTGGATTTAAAAAAATATATTCTTTTACCGAATACGGCCGGGTGTTACACCAAGGAAGACGCTCTCCGCGTGGCGCGTCTTGGCCGGGCGGCCGGTTTGTCCAACCTCGTGAAACTCGAAGTGATCGGGGACGAGAGAACGCTGATGCCCGACAACATCGCGCTCCTCGAAGCCACCAAAGAATTAGTGAAAGAAGGTTTTGTTGTAATGCCGTATACCACGGACGATCCCATCATGGCGATGAGGTTAGAGGATGCAGGAGCCGCCTGTATCATGCCTTTGGCGTCACCGATCGGATCAGGCCAGGGAATTCTCAACCGGCTGAACATCGAACTGATCATTGAAAAGGTAAAGATTCCCGTCATCGTGGACGCAGGCGTAGGAACGGCGTCCGATGCGGCCATAGCCATGGAGTTGGGCGCGGACGGTGTTCTCATGAACACAGCCATCGCCGCCGCCAAAGATCCCATCAAGATGGCCGAGGCGATGAAACTCGCCGTGATTTCCGGACGTCTGGCGTACGAAGCGGGTCGGATGGAAAAGAAACGCTACGCCAATGCGTCCAGTCCCACCGAAGGACTTGTCCACGCAATAGAATAAATTCATCAACACGATCAAATAAAACGAGAAGGCAAAATGAAGAAAGATAATATCGCAAAAACAAAAAATTATAAAATCGCCGTTATTCCCGGAGACGGCACAGGCCCAGAGGTTGTCGATGAGGCGCTCAAAGTATTGAACGCCGCCGCGGCCAAGGACAATTTCCGCCTGAATCTCACGCATTTTGATTTCGGCGGGGAGCGCTATCTTAAGACCGGCAAGGTATTGGATAACAAAGAGGTCGCCGCACTTTCCAAGTTTGACGCGATTCTGCTCGGCGCCGTCGGACATCCCGATGTAAAGCCCGGCATCCTGGAAAAGGGATTGCTACTTAAAATCCGTTTTGATCTCGAGCAGTACATCAATCTGCGGCCCGTGAAGTTGTATCCGGGAGTGTGGACGCCGCTGCGCGACAAAGGACCCAATGACATTGATTTTGTCGTTGTCCGCGAAAACAACGAAGGTCTCTATGTCGGCGAAGGTAAATTTATCAACAAAGGAAAGAAAAACGAAATTGCGCTTCAAGTTTCGCGCAACACACGCAAAGGGGTCGAGCGATGCATTCGTTATGCGTTTGAATACACGCGGAAAAGAAACAAGCGCAAAAAACTCACGCTTTGCGCCAAGACAAACGTGCTGACCTATGCGCACGACCTCTGGTGGAGAGTGTTCAACGAAGTTGCCAAAGAATACACGGATATCACCACGGATTACGCGCACGTGGACGCCACCTGCATGTGGATGGTGAAGAACCCCGAATGGTTTGACGTCATCGTGACGGACAATATGTTCGGCGACATCATCACTGATCTGGGTGCCATGATTCAGGGCGGCATGGGAATCGCGGCCGGCGGCAATCTAAACCCGGAAGGCGTGTCTATGTTCGAGCCCATCGGCGGCTCGGCGCCCAAGTATACGGGGAAGAACGTGATCAATCCTCTCGCGGCCATCTGCGCGGGCGGCATGATGCTCGAGCATTTGGGTGAGACCAATGCCGCACAGAAGATCGAGGCGGCTGTCATGGACGTCACACAAAATAAACTTAAATCTCTCGCCGCGGGCAAAATGGGTTACGGAACCCGTGAAGTCGGTGATCTGGTGGTCGAAAGAGTCAAAGCTTAAAGAGAAGAACATGAAGAAAAAATCAAAATACAATGTAGCGATTATGGGTGCCACCGGCGCGGTGGGCGAGGAAATGTTAAAGATTCTCGAAGAGAGAAAATTTCCCGTGGATCAACTGGTTCTTCTGGCCTCCGCCAGATCCGTTGGCAAGAAATACCGCTTTAACGGTAAGGAATATGCGGTCAGAGAGTTAAAAGAAGATTCCTTTAAAGATATCGACATCGTTCTGGCGAGCGCGGGTGGATCGCTGTCGAAGAAGTTCGCTCCTCTCGCCGTGAAGGCGGGAGCCGTAGTCATCGATAATACGAGCGCTTTTCGTATGGATCCGAAGGTGCCCCTCGTGGTGCCTGAGATCAACGCACATGATATCAAGAAGCATAAGGGGATTATCGCCAATCCCAACTGCTCTACCATCATTATGCTCGTACCCATTTTTCCGATTCACAAGATGAACCGTATCAAGAGGATTCTCGTATCGACGTACCAGGCGGCCTC
>CAYUTV010000016.1:0-18474 GCA_964447745.1 uncultured Planctomycetia bacterium
CAAGAACAGGTTTCGCCCGATATTCAAGTGTCTCTTGAGAGCAGGAATCGAACTGTCGGGCTATCCTCGATTTTTGACGTGATGAGTTTGGGGGCGGAGTACGAAGAAGAGATCAAAGTTCACGTATCAGCGCCGCCACAGATTGCGGGTGATGTGCTTGAGTTGTATGAATGGGTTTTCAGCGTGAACGACGTAAACAGCATGTTTTTCAAAACAAATGATGACACCATTTTTGTTCTTTCATATCTGTCCCGGATTAAAACGCTGCGCGAGAAAATGAGCCCGCCGCGGCCGGTAGACTCCTCCAAGATTTCGTTGAGCAAGGTGCGAGTCGCCGCTCCGGAGGATGAGCAGGCATTGGTGGAGATATACAGAACTTCCGGCTACACCTTAGGCATCGAAGGCATCATGGAAGGACGTCTGACCGCCATACTTCACGAACCTTCTGAATACACACGCATTTTTGTTGTCGAGGAAAATGGGATGGTTGTCGGATTCGCCGATCTGGAATATCTTAACGGCGGTGTCGAGGTGAACGTCGATGATATTGTTGTGTCGCCGGAATATCGTCGTCGTGGTTATGCGAGTCAATTATTGCGTCATATCATCGATTATGTCAAATCCAGTACTCCCGCTTATATCATTTGGTACGAAGATGTCACAGATAACGGGGCTTCGGGAAAAGTCGCTTCGAGCTTGGGCTTCACGCCGACCGGGTATCCCAAAATTTATCAATACCAGCTGCATCCAATGGAAGGCGCACGTCTAAGCGCGGGCGAGCCCGATTTTCTAATCTCACGCATCCGTAAAGAGATGGAAAAGACCCTCAATCTCATAAACGATTTTAGAGAAAGCGCGGAGATTAAAAATCTTCCGCAATCAAGCCGCGAACCTTTTAAGGCGGAGCTCGCCTCGTTGACAAGAAGTCTGGCGGATCTCCAAACGGCGCTGGATGGCATTCTCAAATCGGAAACACGAAGCAGAGACTGGAATGAAAAAATTTCGAGAGTTTCCAATATTCTGCGCAGTGCCGAAATGACGTTGAATGGCATGCAGCTTGCTGTGAATATACGCACGACGATCTCCCGCATAAAACAAAACATTCGTCGCATCGATGGATTTTTTGAATTACAGACATTCAACGCCAAAGGCATCTCTTCACCGGATTCGGCCAACCCGGTGTTTAAAGCGAGTCTCCACACATCTTTGAGCGAACAATTGCGTCGGCGTGGTGCGCGACTTTCCGATACGGCGCGCAGTCAAAGAATTCAACTTGATTTGTTTGGCGCGAAGACGCCTGAACCGATACGCGAAATCGTTATCTCAGAGGATCCGCTCCCTTTGTCAGAGATTCAAGAAGATATGATTACAGACCGCCGAGAGACCATCAGTCGATTGGAAAATGAATTGCGCATAGCGGAGGCGGCGTTTGATGCCGCCGCAGACAAGTCCCTGGATACGAGTGTAATTCGGAAACGGATTGAGTCGCTCACCGCTGAAATCATGAACGCTAAGATCGATTTGGCCCGCATGGAAAAATTTCTCACCGACCGTCAGCGATACAAGGAAAGCTCTAGGAAGCAAACATTGGGAGCGCGCTTGATCCAGTCTCGGATCAAATCGCCCGAAAGAATCGCCAGGTCAAGCACCGAACTTGATTTGATCAAGAGGTTGGCCGCAGTCGTGACTGATGAAACCACCAAGCCTTTTGCATTTGAGCGAGGTGGGGCTCTTGTAAAAGTCATTAAAAGCAACAAAGGTGCCCTGGTCAGCTTTTTCTATTTGGACAATCAAAAGCTGGTACCCTTGACGGAGCTTTCATTGAGTGAACAGGATGTTCAAGAGGGTAGGGCGGCGAATGAAAAGCTGACGGCTCTGCGCGCGGATCGCAGCGCCGCTCTGGCCCAGCAAACGATTGATGCGCCGGAAGTTCAGACGCTCAGAGAATTAGAACGTCAATTCCGGATGGGTGAGAGGATAATTCGCACGCAGGAAGTCATGGCTCAGTGGGATCCTCAAATCAAAGAAATCAAGGTGTTTAACCTGGACCAACTCATGAAAAATGTTCCGGAAGACCGGCGTGAGGATTACTTCGATCAGTTGGCCGCGACAATCCGGCGTACACGCGCGAGCTATAAAAAATCCGTCCTCGGAAAGAACACTTTCTTTCAGTTTCACTCCTCGGAGCCTCGGTTTCGCTTGGATTCCGACGCGTTGCCGGTTTTGGACAAAAACACCGTGATTACTTATGTCTCTACGGCAGGGCTTGCCCGCAATAAATACAAGGAAGCGCTGCAGGCGTTGGAAGCAGTCGGGCTGGCCAACGCGCAGAATCTGAGCATCACCTTGGGTTTTGCTCCTCTTGAGCAGGACACGCGCAAGAATACGGCTTCCATGTATCCCGTAGGCGCGGCCGCGTTTGCTTCATCCGCGATTGCCCGTGTAACGCTCAAAGAAAGAGCTTCTTACCTGCTTCAATCGTTTATTTCCGGTTTAACCGGGACACCTTTCCAGGATGCGCAGCTCGGATACTTCAAAGACCTCAAGGCAACCGCTGAGAAGGAAGGAAAGTTCGATTATGCGCTCATTTCGTTCAAAGCGCAGAAGATCGATTGGAACGCGTTCACGCGATTCCTCAAGCTCATCCGCCAGGTCGAAATTTCGGCCTAACACCTGTATTTCCAAGAATTTGGTTGCAGTTTTATCCCGCCTCTTTTATAATAACCTCATTCAGTGAAGTAAGTGGTTAATTCTATTAATTTTACATAACTCTTTAAGAAGCCATGGAACAGGCAAGCGAATATATAGGAATACTGGTCGCTTTTATTTTTTCGGTCACGATCGCCGGCCTGATCCTTTTATTGAATAAGATCCTCGGTCCCAAGAACAAGTCGACCCCCGTCAAAGAGGAGCCTTTTGAATGCGGAATGGAGCCCACGCCCAACACCGGCCGCTTTTCCGTGAAATTTTATCTGATCGCAATGCTATTTATTCTATTCGATGTCGAAATCGTGTGGCTGTTCCCTTGGGCCGTCAATCTCAAAAATCTTCAGTGGGTGGGAATCATTGAAATGTTTTCGTTCTTAGCGGTTTTGGTTCTTGGTTTTGTATACGCCTGGAAAAAAGGAGCTTTGGAATGGGAGAAGTAAGCGTCGAAAAGTTCAGTTTGATGACGTCCAAGCTCAATGATGCGATCGGTTGGGCGAGAAAGTATTCCATATTTCAATATCCTTTCGTCACGGCGTGCTGCGGTATGGAGTACATGTCGACGGCCTGCGCTCACTATGATGTGGACCGCTTCGGAGCAGGTTTTCCGCGTTTCTCACCGAGACAATCCGACGTGTTGTTTGTGGTAGGAACGATCAGCCACAAGATGGCTCCGGTGCTAAAAAAAGTTTATGACCAGATGTGCGAACCCAAGTGGGTGGTGGCGTTCGGCGTGTGTACGTGCACCGGCGGTTTTTATGACAACTATTCGACGGTGATGGGCATCGACACCGTGATACCGGTGGATGTGTACATTCCCGGTTGCCCTCCGCGCCCCGAGAACGTCCTCGACGGTCTGATGAAATTGCAGGACAAGATTCAAAGGCAGAAGCAAGAGGTATAAATGCTGGCTCAGACGATTAAAAACAGATTGCCCAATATCGTGCTGGCCGCAGGCACGATCCCGGAGGCCTCCGCCAAGGCCGACCAAATGATCATCGTCAAAAAAAACGGCATCAAAGATCTCATGTTGCTGTTAAAAAACGACGCCGATTTCCAATTTGATTTGTTGATGGACTTGAGCTGCGTGGACTACCTCCACTGGGAGGAGAAGGAAAACCGTTTTGAAGTTCTCTATAATTTATATTCTTTGTCGAAGAATCAGCGCTTGATTGTGAAGGTTCAGCTTCCCGAAACGGATCCGGTGCTAGAGTCCGTGACCTCCGTATGGCCTGCGGCCAATTGGTATGAGAGGGAAGTGTGGGACATGTACGGGATTAGGTTTAACGGCCACCCGAACCTAAAAAGAATTTTGATGTACGAGGAGTTCCAAGGACATCCGTTAAGAAAGGATTACCCCTACAATCGCCGTCAACCGTTGATTGGGCCATTGAATTGAACAATAGACGTTTTATAACGTCTTTTTTCATTCTATCTCTGATGTTCGTCGGGCAAGCGACCCCGGCCGTCGCCGTTGCGGCTGAGAGAAGCGGACTCCTGAAGGACGCGGATAGGGCTTATCACGAACGCGATTTTGACCGCTCAATTTCTTTGTATGAGCAGGCGCTGCAGGAAAATCCGCGGGATATCCAGGCGCTGCAAAGTTTGGGCGTGACGTACGGCGAAAAAGGTTTGTGGGAAAAAGCGGCCGAAATGCTCGAGAAGGCCCGCACGCTGGATCCGCAGAGCGGCGAACTGAATGTGGATTTGGCGCTCGCATACGCAGAGCTCAAGAATTTCAGCAAGGCGCTCGAGTTTGCGCAGAAAGCGGTCGCGAATTCCAAAACGGGAAATGCGTATCACGTTTTGGGATTGATTCATGAGGGTTTGGGCGATAACGCCAAAGCGCTCGAAGCGTATGAAAAAGGCTTGGCGATCGATCCGTCGAATTCTGATTTGAGGTTGACCGTAGGCAATTTTTACGGCAAGCAGAAGAGTTTGGATCTAGCGATTAAGGCGTACGACAAGGCGATACAGAATGACCCTAAGAACTCATTCGCCTATTCAAACGCGGGTTACGCCTATCAGCAGAAGGGCGACTTGAATAAAGCCGCCGAGTATTTTCAAAAGGCGACCGAAGTGGACCCCAAGGATGCGGTCGCCTGGTATGACCTGGGATCGCTGAAGAGCAAGCAGGGCAATTACGACGAAGCGATCGCAAATTTTTTAAAGAGTTTGGCGTTGGACGCAGAGTCCTATAAGGCAAATCTCAGTCTGGCGATGGCCTACGAGGCGAAACGTGAGCTGGAAAAATCAGCCGAGTTTTATACGAAGGCCATGACATTGACAGACGATCCGGTGCTGAAAGACGCAATACTGAAACAAATAACACGTTCGGGCGATTGACCGAGCAAAAATTTTAGAAAGCAGTAAAGTCCGATGGGCAAGAAGATTGATTTAAACCGCAAAGCGACCGAATCACGGTCGATGATGCTGAATATTGGTCCCTCGCATCCCGCCATGCACGGAATCGTGCGCATTCTTACGGAGCTCGACGGAGAGGAAGTTTTAAGCGTCGACGTCGAAATCGGCTATCTCCATCGCGCTTTTGAAAAGATGTGCGAGCAGGGGCCCTATAACAACGCCATCCCTTATACGGACCGCCTGAACTACGTCTCTCCGCTGATCAACAATATCGGCTACGTCATGGCTGTTGAGAAGTTGTACGGTCTGGAGACGACCGAGCGCTGCAATTACATCCGCGTCATCATGAGCGAGATTTCTCGCGTGACGGACCATTTGACCTGCGTGGGCGCTTCCGCGATGGAACTCGGAGCGTTTACCGTGTTTCTTTACATGATCAAGGCGCGTGAACTGCTTTATGACCTGATCGAAAAGGTCACGGGTGCACGCTTGACGATTTCGTATGCCCGCGTCGGCGGATTGAAGGCCGATTTGCCGGATGGTTTTGAAGCGCGCACAACGGAAGTCATCAAAGAAGTCCGCAGCGTCCTCAAAGAAGTCGAATCTCTTCTCAACAAGAACACGATTTTTGTCGACCGTATGCAAAATACGGGCGTTATCAGCAAGGCCGATGCAATTGCTTATGGAATCACGGGCCCGTTCCTGCGCTCCACCGGCGCGGAGTATGACGTGCGCAAGCATCAGCCTTATCTCGTTTATGACCAATTCGATTTTGATATCCCCATAGGTAAAAAAGGTGACAACCTTGACCGTTATTATGTGCGTATGGAAGAGATGTACCAGAGTCTTCGTATCGTTGAGCAAGCTCTCGCGAAAATGCCCAAAGGCGACGTAATGGTGGACACGCAGGGACGCGTGATACCGGCGGCGATGATGGTGGATGAGGCCAAGATGGGCCGCGTGGGCGGATTTCAACAAGTGGGCGTCGAGGCGGATCCTACATTGGACGGCAGTACGCAGTCAGGATATAGCGGCGTCTATTCAAAGGAAAAAAGAGTTTCGTTGCCGGCAAAAGAAGATACCTACGGCAATATCGAAGGTTTGATGAATCATTTTAAGCTCGTGATGTACGGACATGGTATCCGCCCTCCCAAAGGCGAGGCGTACCTCGCCGTCGAAGGTGCCAACGGAGAGCTGGGTTTTCACGTTGTGAGTGACGGAACCGACAGACCTTACCGCGTCCGGGTGCGACCGCCGTGTTTTCCCATCATGGGTGCGCTGCCCGTACTGTTAGTCGGTGAACAGGTGGCCGATATCGTTCCGACGTTTGGTTCAGTGAATATGATCGGTGGAGAATTGGATCGATGACACAAGTTTTACAGGAACTGGATAAGAAAGCCGCCGAGATCGTCGCCAAGTACGATAAGAAACATGCGGCCGTGCTAACACTTCTGCATCTCGCGCAGGACAAGATCGGCTACGTGACCTCCGAGGCGGAGGCCTGGGTCTCCAAATGGAGCGAGGTGCCCGTGGTTCACGTGCACGAAGTCGTCACGTTTTATTCGATGTACCATCAGAAACCCGTGGGTAAGAACCATATCCGTTTTTGCACGTCGACGAGCTGCGTGCTGATGGGTTGCGAGAAACTCGCCGACTACGTGAAGAAAAAATTGAATATTGAAAACGGCCAGACGACGAAGGACGGCCGTTTTTCTCTGGAAGAGGCCGAGTGTCTGTGCGCCTGCGAAGTAGCACCCATGATGCAGGTGAACGATAAATACTACGGTCCGCTGGACGAAAAGAAAATAGATCAAATTTTGGATCAGCATAAATAATGTCAGAACCGATTCTCTCAAGAAATTTCAATAAACCGGACGCGTGGAAGATCGCGGTCGCCGAAAAGACGGGTATTTACGAAACCGCCAAGAAGGTTTTGACCTCCAAGAAACCCGAAGAGATCGTGCAGGCGGTATTGGCGTCGAACCTCCGCGGCCTTGGCGGAGCTGGTTTTCCCACCGGGAAAAAATGGCAGTTCCTGCCGCAGAACAGCGCCAAGCCGATCTATTTAGTCATCAACGCCGATGAGGGGGAGCCGGGCACGTTCAAAGACCGGTACATCATGGAGCGCGATCCGCATCAGCTGATCGAGGGCATCATCATATCCGCGTTCGCGATCAAATCACACAAGGCCTACATCTATATTCGGGGCGAATACGTGGAGCCGTTTAACAATCTGCAGGCGGCGGTGGACGAGGCCTATGCCAAGGGCTACCTCGGCAAAAAGATTTTTGGGATGGATTATGCATTGGATCTTGTCGTCCATCGCGGCGCCGGCGCCTATATCTGCGGTGAAGAAACCGCTCTGTTAAATTCCTTGGAAGGTAAAAGGGGTTTGCCGCGCCTCAAGCCGCCGTTTCCGGCGATCGTCGGATTGTTTGATTGCCCCACCATCATTAATAACGTGGAAACGATCGCGTGCGTGCCGCATATCATGAAGAACGGTCCGGAATGGTTCGCCGGTTTGGGCAGTGCCGGCAACGGAGGCACACATCTTTTCAGTATTTCGGGCCATGTGAAAAAGCCGGGAGTTTATGAGCTGCCGATGGGCACGACGCTCAAGGACATGATCTATAAGCATGCCGGCGGGATTCTCGGCGACAGACAGCTGAAGGCGGTCATCCCCGGGGGTATTTCGGCGAAGATCCTGACGGCCGCCGAAATCGACGTCAAAATGGACTACGACGGACTCAAGGCCGCGGGTACCATGTTGGGCTCCGCCGGCGTGATGGTGATGGATGAGACCGTGTGCATGGTCAAAATGTTGAAATATGCCTGCAAGTTTTTCGCGCACGAATCCTGCGGCCAATGTTCCCCTTGCCGTGAAGGCACGGGCTGGGCTTATAAAATTGTGAACCGTATTTATCACGGGGAAGGGCAGCTGAGAGATCTCGACGAATTGCTGCGCATCGCGCGTAACATGGAAGGGCGCACGATTTGCGTATTTGCCGACGCGGCTGCCTGGCCCATACAGAGCTACATCACCAAATTTAGGGCGGAGTTTGAGAGTTACATTACCGGCGGAAAAGGACAGCGGATTACCGCCAGTCCCGCGTCTGCGCATGCACATTAAGGAAGACAATGGCTAACATCACCATCGACGGCAAACCGTACACGGTTAAAGACGGAATCACGATCATCGAAGCGATGGATCAGGTGAATTCGGATGTGCCGCGTTATTGTTATCACCCAGGCTTGTCGATCGCGGGTAATTGTCGTATTTGTCAGGTGGAAGTCGAGAAGATGCCGCGTACGGTCATCGCCTGCAACACGCGCGTCGCCGAAGGCATGGTGATCCATACGAAGTCCGAGAAGGCCAAAGAATCGCAGAAGGTTGTGCTCGAGTTCCTGCTCGCCAACCATCCGCTGGATTGCCCGGTCTGCGACCAGGCGGGTGAGTGCAAACTGCAAGATTATTACATGGATTACGGTCTCTATGACCCTCATTTCAACGATACGAAGGTCAAGAAAACCAAAAAGGCCTTTCCTATCGGCCCCACGATCATGCTCGATCAGGAACGCTGCATCCTTTGTTCGCGCTGCGTTCGATTCGGCGATGAGATCACAAAGACACATGATTTCGGCATCTTTAACCGCGCCGACCATGCCCAAATCGATATTTATCCGGGCAAACAATTAGATAACAAGTATTCGGGAAACGTCGCGGACATTTGCCCGGTGGGCGCTCTGACAGACCGAGATTTTCGTTTTAAAATGCGCGTTTGGTACCTGGGATCCCAGGATTCCGTTTGCCCGGGGTGTTCCAGAGGGTGCAACACGATCATCAATTTTGAAAAATCACGCCCGTACCACTCCAAAGACGCCCGTGTCATGCGTCTTAAACCTCGTGAGAATGCGGACGTCAATCAGTGGTGGATGTGCGATGAAGGCCGTTACGCCTATAAAGCTATAGACGACAACCGTATCCGGCAGATCAAAACCCCCGGGTTTACGAGTTCGGTGGAAACCAACGGACTTCAGGACGCCATTTGGAACCAGTCTCTCCAAACACTCGCGGCCGTTCTTAAAAAAGGTTCGGCCGCCAAATGGGGCGCCATTTTTTCGCCTCAGAGCACTAACGAAGATTTGCAGGCCGCAAAGAAGCTGTTCAAGGACGCGCTGAAGTGGACTCTCACGGCGTTCAAGGCGCCCGGTCAAGAGGGCTACGAAGATAATTTTCTGATCAAGAAGGACAAAAACCCCAACACCGCCGGCGCTAAGCAGATTCTGCAGATCGCCGATACGGATGAACCGTTTAAAGCAGTCATCGACAAGGCGCGTAAAGGGGAGCTTGAAGGATTAGTGATTTTTTATCACGATCTGTCAAAGGTGATCGGGGACGAGGCGTTTCGCGCCGTTCGCGAAAAGGTCAAGACGTTGGTTTTTATCGGGACTAATAACAATTCGACCAGTCTCGCAGCGGATTTTGTCCTGCCGGCCGCGTCGTACGCCGAGACCGACGGCACGTTTACAAATTTTCAAGGACGCGTGCAGCGTATCCGTAAAGCCGTGGAGCCCCTGGGTCATTCGCGCGCCGCATGGAAAATACTCGCCCAATTAAGCACTGAGCTCGGGCAGAAAACCAATTACCCCAATGCCGAAGCGGTGTTCAATGAGCTCGTCAAAGAAAATACCGCCTTCAAAGAACTCACCTACAAAACGGTGGGCAAGTCCGGCGTGCCATGGAGAGCTCAATGATCACGACAGCTTTGATCAAACTGGGGTTGGCGGCTGCGTTCCTTGTGAACGTGTTGAATCTCGCCGGTTTGCTGACGTGGGTGGAAAGAAAGCAGAGTGCTGTCATGCAGGACCGCATAGGCGCCAATCGCGCTCAGATCTGGTTTCCTAAATGGCTGTTTCCTTTGAATATTCTTCTTTGGCTTCCCAATAAACTGGGTCTTTTTCATTCGTTGGCTGATGCGGCCAAAATGTTTTTAAAAGAGGATTTTCGTCCGAGAGGCGCGGATCCCATCCTTTATAATCTGGCGCCGGCCATCTCGGTGGTGTTTGCGCTCGTGGCTTTTTCTTCGATTCCTTTCGGCGGGGAGTGGCATGTGGCCGGACGCGTGGTGAACCTGCAAATCGCCAATGTGAATGCGGGCGTTCTCTTTGTGTTCGCGATGATGTCCCTGGGCGTTTATGGCGTCATTCTGGCGGGTTTTTCCTCGAACAATAATTACGCCTATCTTGGCGGCATGCGGGCGGCTTCGCAGATGCTCTCCTATGAAATCACCATGGGTATTTCCATTATGGGCGTTGTTCTCTGGTACGGCACGATGGGTATGCAGGAAATCGTTCAAGCACAGGGGCAATACTATTTCGGATGGCTCCCTGCGTGGGGTATTTTCGTTCAACCCTTCGCATTCTTTTTGTTTATGACGGCAGCACTCGCCGAAACGAAGCGCGTGCCGTTTGACATTCCGGAAGGGGAGTCAGAGATCATCGGGTACTTTGTGGAATACAGCGGTATGAAGTTCGGTATGTTCTTTCTGACGGATCTCGTGGAAACGGTGCTCGTCGCTTGCCTCATGACGACGTTCTTCTTCGGAGGATGGCAGGTGCCTTATTTGCATGCCGACGGATTTCATTTCCCTTGGGGTGTCAGCGTTGCGGTGAGCCACGGATGGGTGATTCTCTTGGGTGTGCTCTCATTTATGATCAAGGTCGCATTTTTTAACTGGCTGTTTATGGCGATCCGGTGGACGTTGCCGAGATTCCGTTACGATCAATTGATGCATTTGGGATGGAAGGTTCTGTTTCCGGCTTCGCTCGTGAACGTGCTTGTCACGAGTCTCTTGGTGGTGGCAAAAGGATAATATGGCGATTCAGGTAAAGGAAGTTCAACGACAGGAACTCAACTGGCTCGATAAAACCTATTTACCCATGCTGTTTTCGGGTCTTTGGATCACGAACAAGCATTTTTTTAAAAATATGTTTATCCAGACGCTGCATCTCTTCGGATTATTCCGCTCCATCCGGGGTTCGGTGACCTATCAGTACCCGGAAGAGCAGCGGCCTTTGTCTAAGCGCCTGCGTACGCGCCATCGCCTCACACAGAGGGAAGACGGCACGCCGCGCTGTGTGGCATGCATGATGTGTGAAACGGTTTGTCCGGCTCGCTGCATTGATATCGTGGCCGCGGAACATCCGGATCCGAATATTGAGAAACAACCCGCTTCATTCGATCTGGATTTAGGAAAGTGCGTGTATTGCGGTTATTGCGTGGAAGTGTGCCCTGAAGACGCGATACGCATGGACACGCAGATTTTGGATATCGCCGCGTATAGCCGGCAACAGATGCAGCTCGACATCAATGAGCTGTTAAACCCGCGCTCCAGCTCAAAGCTGCTCTACAGTCAGAACAAAAAATAAGCTTAAAGCTGCTTATTTTTTTCCTGTCTTTTAATTTCCTCATTCATAATGGAATAAAAGTATCTGTCCGCTTCTTCAACCGTGCGGAAGACGCTCTCTTTGGGAAGAGCTTTGACGACTTCGAAGAGTTTCGCGATTTGGGGCTTCAGATTGCAGAACAGCAGTTCGCCCTTGTTTGCGATCAGAGCTTTTTTGATGGTGAAGAGTACACCCAGGCCGGCGCTTGAGATATAATCCACGTTCGAAAGATCCACCAGAAGCATTTTTACAGGCTTGTCCAAAACCGGCATGACCTTTTCCTTGAAGATCTCGTGCGTATCGGAATCGATCGAACCGTAGGGCACTACCGTGAAATAACCCTCTTTGTCTTTGTTGGACGTGATTTTAACCTGCATGCTTCCTCCTTAGGGAATTAGTTCTTATTTTTGCGGGCCTGCTCTTTGAGTATCTCTTCTTTCATGATTTTCATGAAATAAGCGTCCGCTTCTTCAATGCTCTTGAAAACGGTGTCTCGGGGAAGCGTTTTGACGATTTCGAACAGTTTGGATATCTGGGGTTGAAGATTGCAGAAGAGAAGCTCTCCGTGATTGGAGATTAAAAGTTTTTTGATGGAAAAGAGAACGCCCAGTCCGGCACTCGTGATCGTATCCACGTGGCGCATATCCATCAGGATAATCTTCGGGTTTTGCGAGAGAACCTTGTTGATTTGCTCACGGAATTCATGATGGGTTTCGGAATCAATGGACCCATAGGGAATGATAGTGAAGCATCCGGGACGGCTTTTTTGTGGCTCTATGTTTACCTGCATTTGGGCACCGTATCTCCTTGATGGGGAAAATTTTATTGTTATAATAATCTTTTCTGTGGGGCTTGTCTAGAGGATAATTATTGTTAAGAAATGATAAAAGATGGAAATAGAAGTACCACTTAACCCCAACTGCCAGGGCACTGACCAGTTTGTTTTTCAAGAGTTGGAGTCTGCCCGGCCGATCCGGGGCCTGCGTATCAGCGAGCGGGGTAAGGACATTGATTGTGACGTCGTCGGCGTGACGTCCGACGGGCAGTTTGTGCAGGCCTATGCCCGAAAGATCGCCGATTCAGGGGCGGGTTATGCGTATCTGATCTACGGCGGAGACTGGGGGATTCGCCTCCGCCCGAGCCAAACGGTCCCTGATCCCTGGGATTTGAAAGACAGCCGCCAAATCGGCGAACCCTTCAAGATTTACGCCTACGAGGATATACTGTTCTGATGGAAACGGCCATTCCGGCTTTTCAAAAATACGTGTTTGTGTGCGAGAACGAACGCGCGACCGAAGAGTGCTCCTGTGGAGCCGCGGGGATGCGTATTCGGGAGGCATTAAAGAGCGCCGTCAAGGAGTTGGGAGCGTCGAATCAAATCCGCGTCAGCCGCACCGGGTGCCTTGACGTGTGCTCCGAAGGCCCCAATGTCCTTGTGATGCCCGATAATGTTTGGTTTAAGCGTGTTACCGACGCGGATATTCCACAAATCATGAAGTTTTTGACCGAGGGGAAGAAGAGATGATCTGGGCAAAGCTGGGAGCGGTGGTCATGATGCTGGGAGTGGGGCTGGGTGCTTTTGGCGCGCACGCGCTGAAACTGCGCCTTGAAACAACCGGGATGACGGAAGCGTATAAGACAGCCGTGCAGTATCACCTGGTGCACGGTCTGGCGCTGTTTGCGGTCTCATGGCTCTTCAGTATTCATGGCAATTCACGTCTGTTGTATGCGGGTTTTCTGTTTCTGACGGGCATTATCCTTTTTTCCGGAAGTCTTTATCTTCTCGCCGTCACCGGGATACGGCCCCTGGGGATTATCACGCCTTTCGGAGGATTGGCCTTGATCGCCGCCTGGGCGATGCTTCTGTGGAGTCTTTCTTGAGCCGTAATTATTGGCTGATGAAAAGCGAGCCGGACGTTTATTCCGTGGATGACCTGCAGAAAGACGGGAAAACCTATTGGGAGGGCGTTCGCAATTACCAGGCGCGGAACTTCATGCGAGACGCGATGAAAAAAGGAGACTACGTTCTTTTTTACCACTCCAATGCCGAGCCCTCCGGCGTCGCAGGCATCGGAGAGGTCTTGAAAGAAGGTTACCCCGATTTTACGTCCTGGGACAAAAAGGATATCCATTACGATCCGAAATCCACCAAGGAAAAGCCGCTCTGGTACATGGTGGACCTGGGGTTTGTTCAGAAATTCAAAAAATTTGTATCGTTGGAAGAGATCAAGACCAACCCCGCCCTGAAAGGCGTGATGGTGGCGCAAAAAGGATCGCGTCTTTCGGTGCAGCCCGTGCAACGCGAACATTTCGAAGCGATCCGCGCGCTGGGCCTCCGATGACCTGGCATGACGTCGGTAAGGAGGGAGATATCGACGAAGGCCGCTCGATCATCGTCAACCTGGACCAAAAACAGATCGCGGTCTTTAAAGCCGCGGGTAATTATTACGCCATTGAGAATGTGTGTCCGCATCGCGGCGGACCTTTGGGTGAAGGGCATCTCGAGGGCACTCAGGTCACCTGCCCCTGGCATGCCTGGACGTTCGACCTCGCCACGGGCCAATGTCTGACGATTCCCTCGTCAAAAGTTTCCAGTTTTAAAGTGAAGGTCGAAAACGGCCGTCTATGGGTGGAGAGTTAAGCCGGTGAAAAAACTCGTCGTAGTTCTATTGGTCTTTCTTTTTGGATGCGCTTCATGGGCCCCCGCGGCCGATGTGCGCGATTCCGCGAACCGTTACGGAGTGCTGGAATTTCTATCGTGGAATCACGAATGGAACGCTTACCACTATGACGAGGCTAAAATCAAACGTTCCGCCGCGCTGATGAAGGAGGCCGGGATCGGTTTTGTCCGTATCGATGTCGCATGGTCCGACGTGGAGCCCAAGGAGGGGGAGTGGCGCTGGGAGAAATACGATAAAATTACCGCGATCCTTAAAGAGCATGACATCAAAATGCTCGTGACGCTGGGCTACAACCCTCTCTACCAGATGAAAAATTGGAATGACGCGCCTGACGCGGCGCGCTATGTGCGCTACGCCCAGGCGGTTGTCAGCCGCTACAAGGACCGCGTGAAATACTGGGAGATTTGGAATGAGCCCAACCACGAGAATTATTGGGTGCCGCAGGACGACCTAGCCGCTTATACCGAGCTCTTAAAAACCGTTTATCCGGTCATCAAAAAGGAAGACCCCACGAGTCTCGTGTTGATCGGCGGCCTCACGGGGAAATTCTGGGAAGACCTGGAGAAGGTTTACGCGCTGGGCGGCGGAGACTCATTCGATATCGTCAATATTCATCCCTTTGGGAATCCGCTGGAACCGGAATCCGTCGCCGGAATGAAAGACCAGTACATGCTGTTAAAAAAAGTTATGACAGACCGGGGGCAGGAAGCCAAGCCTGTTTGGATCACTGAAATCGGATGTCCCGGGGTGAAACCCGGCGTCAAAAAGAACGAATGGTGGGTCGGCCGCAACACCACCGAGGCCGAGCAGGCGAAGTGGGTGCAAACGGTTTATCAGGAAACGATGCGCTGGCCGGGCGTCGAAAAAGTATTTTGGGCGTTCTTCCGTGATACGCCGGACCATTTTTTCAGCGGTGTCGATAACTTCGGATTGATACGCGAGGATTTCTCGAAAAAAGCTTCTTATGAGACGTACAAGAAACTGGCCAAGTCTTAGAGGAAGCGGTCCGGACTCTTCAAGAGCCGGGCGTAATCACTGATCCCTTGATCCAGGTTTTGAAAGCGAAATGTCCCGCCGGCTTGTTTGAATTTCTTCATGTCCGCCTGAGTGAAATACTGATACTGATTCTTTAGGTTGTCCGGCATTTCGATGTATTCGATGTTCGCCGGTTTGTTCATGGCCTTGAACAGCGCGTGGGCGAGATCGTTCCAGCTCTGAGCTTTGCCCGTCCCCAGGTTAAAGATTCCTTTGATGTCCTTATTTTCATAAAACCACAGCATGACGTCGACGACGTCTTTGACGTAAATAAAATCTCTTAACTGCCCGCCGTCCGCGTATTCTTTTTTGTAGGATTTGAACAAGCGCAGTTTTCCTTCGGCCAGGATTTGGTCGAACCCTTTGACGGCCAGACTCTTCATGTGGCCTTTGTGGTACTCATTGGGTCCGTAGACGTTAAAAAAGCGAAAACCCGTGATCTTTTTTTCCAGGCCTTTTTGGATCGCCCAATTATCGAAATCCAGTTTGGATTGGCCATAAGGATTCAACGGCTTGAGGCGGGGAGTGAGCGCATCGTCATCCGAAAACCCCAGAGCCCCGTCGCCGTAGGTTGCGGCACTCGAGGCGTACGCGAGGTACGCGTTATTTTTCAAACACCACTCGGCGATGCGCTGGGTGTAGCGCACGTTATTTTCATTGAGAAATTCGACATTCATTTCCGTCGTGTCGGAGCAGGCGCCCATGTGGAAGACGGCCTCGACGTTTTTGAACGCGCCTTTTTCCAGTCGATCGAGGAAGTTTTCCGAATCGACGTAGTCCAGGTATGTTCGCTTTTGGATATTTTTCCATTTGGGAGAACCCTCGGCCTTCTGATCGACGATCAATAAGTCCTTACGGCCAAGGGCGTTGAACTTCCACGCGAGAACACTGCCTATAAAACCGGCGCCACCGGTGATGATAATCATGGCGACAATAGTAACATATTTTGCGATATAATTAGAAGCTCATGAAGATACTCATCGCAGGTTACGGATATATCGGTTCGGCGCTGGCTCAGCGCTTTATGGCACAGGGACACGAGGTTTGGGGTCTGCGGCGCCGCTGGCCTTTGGATATCGTTCGCCCGACGCATGCCATCGCGGGGGATCTCCTGAGCCCCGGCGCGTTATCGCTGCCGGTTGTGGACGTGGTAATTTTCTGTCAGGCACCCAGCACCGAGACGGACACCTACGAACAGACATATCTGATGGGAACGCTGAATTTCCTCCAAGCATTGCCGGATACGGGCTTGAAGAAGATTATTTTTATTTCCAGCACCAGTGTGTATGGTACGAGCGGCGGGGAGTGGATCGACGAGGAAACGCTCCCGGAAGCGCATGGCTATTTGTCTGAGAGTGCGCGCCGTCACGCCGAAGTCCTTTTAGCCGCGGAAGCGGCCGTTCTGGAAAGCGGATTTCCTTCCGTCGTGCTTAGATTGGGCGGGATTTACGGGCCCGGGCGCAATCGCCTGAAACCGTTGAGGGCCGGGAGCTTTCACGGTTCATTTGATTCCGTTTATACCAACAGAATTCATCGCGACGATATCGTCACGGCCGTGGAACTTTTAATAGAGAAAGGAATTCCCGGTGAAATCTATCTGGGCGTCGACGACGAGCCCTGCACGCAAAAGGAATTTTATGATTGGCTTTATGAAAAGCTCTCGCTTAAGAAGAAAGAGTCTCCGGAGAAAAACTCCGTGTTGACGCACGCGACGAACAAGCGTTGTTCCAATAAAAAACTAAAAGCGCTGGGGATGAAGTTCCGATACCCCGGCTACCGCGAGGGATATACGGCCCTGCTGGGAAACGAATGATGGATATCTCTCTGTTTCCGCCGGTGAATGCTTCGTTGAACGCCACGAGTGCGTTGCTGTTAATCCTCGGATACATTTTTATCAAACAGCGCGCGATTACGGCGCATACGATGGCGATGATCGCGGCGTTTATCACGTCCAGCGTATTTCTTGTTTTTTATCTGATCTATCATTATCACCACGGCTCGACGCGTTTTCAGGGGCAGGGGGGATGGCGGCTTGTTTATTTTTCCATCCTTATTTCTCATACGATCCTCGCCGTAGTGCAAGTGCCTCTGATCCTTATGACTTTTTTCCACGCGCTGAAGGGCAACTTTGTCAAACATGTGCGCCTTGCCCGAATTACATTTCCCATCTGGCTGTATGTGTCTCTCACCGGTGTTGTGGTTTACTGGATGCTCTACCGGATGACCTTCTGATGCGCGCGCTGAAGGACCGCTACGGATTCCTTTTTTGGTTGAGCTGGATTCTATGGTTCGCCGGCTCTTTCATCCTCGCTGCGATGGCATGGACCTGGGGCCTGACAAAACTATTCGGGCCGATACGATACGGGGAGCTGACGCTGACCTGGGCAGTCGCGGTGTTTGGAACCTGGTTTCTTCTTGTTGTGCCTTTCATGCGCAAGAAGGAGCAGATCTGGAAGCGGTTGAACGAAGATCAGGAAAAGGCCGTGGATGTGTGGTTGGGCGGCATGAGTCTGTTCATAGGGTCTCTCATTTTTTCATGTCTCTTCTGGGGGTTGCGCTTCAAGGCGAGAATCATCACACCCGACAACTCGCTGGACGAGGCCTGGATGAAATCGGTGTTCGGAACGTGGCTGGCGCTGCTTTTTCCTTTTTTGTTTTTGATGTATAAGCAGGCCGAAACTCTTTTTAAGACAGCGGAAGATAGGCAGACGCGCGAGCCTTCGTTCAGGTCGGCGTGGATGGATGAGGCAGATCGCCAATTAAGCGAAGACGTGCGTAAAAAGGTACAGCGCTTGAAATCCGCCATGCCGGATGGCCATGTGGTGACGGCCGTATTGGCGGACGGAAGGCGGGTGCCCCACGTGTTTATATTTAAAGGACGGGAAATTTTAGGGGTATATGACCGGGAGCAAATGGACTTTGTGGGAGCGGCCATTGTGGATGTGGAGGAGATCCCTCTCGAGGCCTTGCCGGCCTATGAGGAGGAAAAATGGCTTAGAATGGATATAAAAAAGTTAAAATAGCTTATAACTATAATTACTTAAATGAGTTATGGAGTATTAAATTCGTGGACAAGGATTCGCGGCTGCAGTATACTTTATATGTACGTTGTGAGGCTGTTTTAGAGGCCATTTTTTTTGGGGTTTAAACCAGGCTCTTTTAGTCTGAGTTAAAAAGAGGATTAAGCAATGATTCAATTAACCGATCAAGCCAAAGAGCAGGTCAAAAAGCTCATTGCGCA
>CAYUTV010000017.1:0-18309 GCA_964447745.1 uncultured Planctomycetia bacterium
CCTGGTTTAAGAAACTCCCTTCCGTTCCCAAACCCAAGATGCCTAAGATAAAGATGCCCAAGCTATGGTAAAAGTTTCGCTGACAGTCCGCGCTCTGATGATTTGTGTGTTGACGTTATCCGGTTGCGGGTACGCGACCAAGCCCAATCTGCCGGACCACATTAAGTCGGTGTATGTTGCTCCCGTGAAGAATGCGATCAACCTGACAGGGGAGATCAACGAGCGCGAGGCGTTCAAGGTGTATCGCCCGGGGCTCGAAGTCGAGCTGCAGAACGCCATCATCAACCGTTATATTCTCGACGGCTATCTCAAAATCGGTAAACCCGAAGTGGCCGACGCCGTTTTGAGCGTGGAACTTAAGGAATACCGCCGTGACCCTCTGCGCTACAGCGACGGGGACGACGTTCAGGAATACCGGCTGAATATTATCATCCACGCGCAGTTGAAGGACCGCTCTACCGACAAACCTCTCTGGGAATCTGACGTGGTGGGGGACGCGACCTATTATCTGCAGGGACCGCGTGCCGAGAGTGAAGATCAGGCCATTGTGCGTGTTGTCGAGGACGTCGCCCGACGTGTCGTCGAATATACGCTGGAGTTATGGTAAGTCCTTACCTGCTTCTCGGCAAAGAAAACCATCTTAAAAAAGAATTCATCCAAGGCCTCAAGAAAAAGTTTTTTCCTACCGGCGATTCCTCGCTGAACTACCAAGAATTTGACATGGAGAAGGAAGAGTTCTACGCGGCGCTGGATTTTATCCAAACGGCACCGTTTCTGGCGGATCATCGCATGGCCGTGCTCTGGGGGCTCGATGAACTGGGTGCGGACGAACAAACGGCTCTCTTGAACGCCAAGAAGAACTGGCCGTCCGCCGCCGTGCTCGTGGCGTGTTCCGAGGCCTCGAACGTCAAAAAATCCACATTTCTCACGGATCTCGGCAAGGGAGCGAATGTCTCGGTTTATCACGTGCCTTTTGACAAGGACATGCCGCAGTGGCTGGCGACGCGCGCGTCCAAAAAGGGGATCGCGTTGGAACCGGCGGCTATTTCGTTGTTGATCGACCGAGTGGGCAAGGATGTCGCGGCACTCGACTCGTCACTCGAAGGACTGGTTTTATATATTCATCCGCGCAAGCAGATTGCGGCAAAGGACGTCGAGACGTTACTCGGGCGTTCGGTGCAGGAAGACGTGTTCACGCTGATGGATGACCTGCTGGACAGGAATTCGTTCGCAGCGCTCAAGCGCACCGAGGATCTCTTCCGTGAAGGCGTCAAAAGTTTTGAGCTGGTATCGATTCTAGCGGGTCAGCTCGAGCGCATGGGGAAGGTGATGAGCGGTGCCGGAGACCTCAAGATGCATCCCTATGTGCTGGAAAAATTGGAAAGACAGTGCCGCAAAGTGACAAAAGAAAAGCTCGCCTGGATCGTTCGTCAGGTTTTGGCCTGCGACGAAGCGATCAAGACGAGCCAGATTGAAGACCGTATTTGCCTGGAGGGCCTGATTCTCTCTATCTGCGAATCAAAGGCATTCCGGCCGAGCGTGAATTCTTAAGCAGCCTTCAGTTTATTGATAGAAAGCGTGATACGAGATTTGCGGCGAGAAGCGCGGTTTTTGTGAATGATGCCTTTTTTGACCGCTTTATCGAGCTTGGAGAAGAGTTCCCCGGCAGCTTTGGCAGCTTCAGTCCGCTTCTTGGCGGTGATGAGCTCCGCGACTTTGCGGGTATAGGTCTTCAGTTCCGAAATCGTGCGCAGGTTCACTTCTCTGCGGCGCTTATCAATGCGAATTTTCTTGATGGATTGTCTACGATGTGCCATAACTTCCTTTTATTGTTTGATTTACCCGTACTTGACTGAAGGCCACATTCTACAGAAAATCACTTTTTATGTCAACAGACAGCTCCCATCATAAAAAACTGGCCAAATCGGCCGGAGCCATCGGGTTTCTGACCGGCATTAGCCGGGTTTTGGGCTTTGTCCGGGACCTGGTTATAGCGGCCGCCTTTGGGACAGGGGTCTACGCCGAGGCCTTCGTGGTCTGTTTTAAGCTGCCCAATCTCCTCCGCGACCTCGTGGGCGAGGGGGCCACCAATGCGGCCTTTGTGCCTGTTTTGACCGAGTGCCACGAGAAGCGTAAGGCCGAGTTCTGGGGCCTGGTCTCGACACTCTTCTATGCGATGACGGCAATCCTCTTGGTGCTGGCCGTGCTGGGTGTCGTGTTTGCACCGGCGGTGGTTCAGCTCATCGCACCCGGGTTCAAAAACGACGCCGAGAAGTTCCCTCTGACGGTTCAGCTGACACGCGTGATATTCCCGTACATTCTCTTTATCGGTTTGTCCGCCCTGGCGATGGGTGTGCTAAATTCTCTGAAGGAGTTCAAGAGCTCCGCATTCGGACCTATTCTCCTGAATATTTGCATGATCATCGCGGGTGTTTATTTTGAACCGACGTATGGTCCGATGGCTCTGGTTGTGGGTGTACTGGCGGGTGGTGTATTGCAGTTGGTGTGGCAAATTCCTCCGCTCGTCAGACGCGGATTCCGTTTGACCAAGCCGACAATAGGTCACGACGCCGCAAAAAAGATCGGCCGCCTTCTTCTGCCGCGTGCGTTCGGATCGGCGCTCTATCAGATCAATGTGTTCGTCGATTCCATTCTCGCGTCGTTCGCGAACATCGTGGGACCCGGCGGACAGTCAGCGCTTTACTATTCGAATCGGCTTTTCCAGTTGCCGCTCGCGATCTTCGGTATTTCGGTGGCGCAGGCACTCCTGCCGACATTCTCGACGCAGTTCGTGCGCTCGGATCTCAAGGGATTCAAGCACACGTTTTCTCTCGCGGTGGAATCCGTGACGCTGCTCGTGGTTCCGGCGTCGGTGGGGCTCTTGGTTTTGTCGGAACCGATCGTGCGCATCGTGTTTGAGCGGGGAGAGTTTAATTCTTATTCAACACAGATCACCTCGTCGGCATTGTTTTTTTATTCACTGGGTTTATTGTCATGCTGTCTCATTAAAATGCTCGTGAACGCCTTCTATGCGATGCAGGACACGCGCACACCTCTCAAGATCACATTTTTCGGCGTATTGCTGAATATTATCCTGAGCTTAATGTTCATGGGTCCTCTGAAGATCGGGGGGCTCGCGCTGGCCTCCACGTTGTCCGCGACATTCAATGTGGTGTGGCTGTACCTTCTCTTCCGCCGCCGCCTGGGGGCTCTCGATGAGCCCAGAATCCTTGCCGCATTTGGTAAAATAGTCTTAGCGGCGATCGTGATGGCGGTGTTTGCCGGAGGATTCAATCTGCGATTTGTTTCCGGTCCCGTCACGCTGGCTCTGGGCATTGTGCTCAGTATCGCCGTTTATTTCGGCATGGCGTATGTGTTAAAAGTCGAAGGACTGAGGAAACTCCTGTCATGGCGCCCGCGCTCATCCCAGAGTACTTAAAAGCCCGTATCCGCGAACTGCCTGACAAGTCCGGCGTGTATCTCTTTAAAAATAAAGAGTCGCGGCCCGTCTATATCGGCAAGGCGCTGTCTATCCGCAAGCGCGTGATGTCGCATTTCCGTTATTTTAATGAGAGCTTCTCCAAAGAGGGGATCATGCTGGGCGAAGTCCGGAGCATCGACTTTCTGGAAACGCCCACTGAAGCCGAGGCCCTGCTCTTGGAGTCCAGTCTCGTCAAGCAGCACCTGCCGCGTTACAACATTGAACTGCGCGATGACAAGAGTTACCCCTATATCAAAATCACGGGCGAGGAATTCCCGCGTCTCCTTGTGGTCCGCGGCCGGAAGGCCGACGGGGGGAAGTATTTTGGCCCCTACACGAGCGGACTGTTGCTAAAAAAAGCGGTGAAGATGTTGAGACGCCTTTTTCCCATGCGAACATGCCACCCGATGCCCGAAAAGCTCTGCCTCATGTATCACATCGGTCAATGCAAGGGCCCCTGCACCGGTGAAATCAATAAAACCGATTACATGAAGATCGTCAAAGACCTCGAGCATTTTCTGGAGGGCCGCAAAGACGCGATGGTGCGCATTCTCTCGCGCCAGATGAAGGAATATTCCAAGAATCAGGAATACGAAAAGGCACAGATCGTGTATCAGGAGATCCAGGCCCTCGCGATGCTGCCCGAAGGCCGCCCCATCTTAAAAGAGGGGACGCATGTCCTGGATCTTCTGCAGAAGGCGCTGTCTCTGCCGCGTCGCCCCAATCGCATGGAGTGCTTTGATATCTCCAACATTTCGGGAAAAGAGGCCGTGGGGTCCATGGTCGTGTTTGAAAACGCCGAAGCGCACCGCGCGGAATACCGGCGCTTCCGCATCAAGACCGTGCAGGGCATCGATGACTATAAGATGATGAAGGAAGTCATCCGCCGACGCTACACGCGCGTTTTAGAAGAAAAGCAGAGTCTGCCGGATCTCGTCGTGATCGACGGAGGCAAGGGGCATCTCGGCGCCGCCAAGTCCGAGCTCGATGCGCTGGGCTTGCAGGATCAACCGATCGTATCCATCGCCAAGCAACACGAGCATCTTTTTCTGCCGGGGAATCCTCAGCCCTTTATTTTCCCTCAGAGTTCACCGATTTTGCATCTCATGCAGCGCCTGAGAGACGAAGCACATCGCTTTGCCATTACGTATCACCGAATGCTGCATCGCAAGGAAGCCGTGATTTCTCAGTTGGATGAAATCGCCGGGGTAGGACCCAAGACGCGGGAAATTTTACTCAAACGCGTGGGCTCCGTCAAAAAGATCCGCCAGTCCAGCCCCGAAGATATTTCCAGGAAAGCCGGTATTTCTATTAAGAAGGCCCAAGAAATTCTGTTAAAATTAAACACGGAGGTACCCGATGTCAAAAAAGATCAAAATCCTCGCTTTCGCCGGAAGTCTGCGAGCGGACTCGTTCAATAAGAAACTCGTCAAGGTAGCGCTGAAAGGCGCGGAATCCGCGGGTGCCGATGTCACGTACATCGATCTCAATGACTTCACCATGCCCGTTTATGACGGCGACATCGAATCGAAGTCGGGTCTGCCTGAAAATGCCAAGAAATTTAAAAAACTTCTTATCGAGCATGACGGGTTCCTCATCTCATGCCCTGAATACAATAGCTCCATCAGCGGGGCTTTAAAAAACGCCATCGATTGGGCTTCGCGTTCGGAATCTCCCGAAGAAAAATCTCTCGTCGCGTTTACCGGGAAGACAGCCGGGTTGTTGAGTGCTTCTCCGGGAGCTCTCGGGGGTCTGCGCGGTCTCGTGCATGTGCGTGCGATTCTGGGGAACATAGGCGTTCTCGTACTGCCGGCCCAGGTGGCCGTGTCCAAGGCCGACGAGGCCTTTGACGCCAAGGGGGCGATGGTCGATAAGAAGAAAGAGGCCTCGGTGCAGAAAATAGCCGCTGACCTCGTGAAGCTCACCCAGGCGTTCCAAACCGCAAACGCATGAGAAAATATTCTCTCGAGATCGTCGTTTTTGTTTCAGGTGCCATTGTCATGATTTTTGAACTCGTGGGTTCGCGTCTCTTGGCGCCGTACCTCGGAACCTCTCTCGTTGTATGGACGGGGGTCATCGGCGTGGTGCTGGGCAGCTTGAGCGTCGGTTACTGGTTGGGCGGGCGCCTCTCGGACGCCGATCCGCGGCCTGAACGCCTGTCATTCGTGCTTTTTCTGGCCGGGCTCTTGCTGGTTCTGCTAGGATTTATTCATACACCTCTCTTAATTACACTCCAACAGCATATTTATCAGATTCATACGGCGGTACTCGTGAGCTGCCTTCTGCTTTTTACGGGCCCGAGTCTTTTCCTCGGGATGGTGCTGCCGTATGCGGTGCGTCTTCGCATGACGTCCGTGCAGAGCTCGGGCGTAACCGTAGGCAATCTCTATGCCTGGTCGACGTTGGGGAGCATCGCGGGTACGTTCCTCGCGGGCTTTTTCCTCATCGCGTATCTCGGGCATGACCGGATTTTATTTATCACGGCTGCACTTTTGATGGTATTGAGTTTCTTTGTAAGTTTAAACCGTACGAAGAGCGCCATTTTTATGGGAGCGCTCTTTTTCCTGTGCGCATTGGCGTCACCGGTGCTCGCCAAGATGACACAGGGCCCGGGGCTTCTCGATGTGAACACGGATTATAACCGCGTGTGGATCTATGAGAGCCAATACGCCGGCGGACCCACGCGCATGATGCAGGTGAACGAGGAAAATGATTCGGCGATGTATTTGGACCGCGACGACCTTGTGTTCCATTACACGCGGTTCTTTAAGCTGGGCGCTCACTTTGTCCCCGAGATGCGCAGTGCCTTGATGATCGGGGGAGCGGCGTATTCTTTCCCGCGGTATTTCCTCTCCGCGCACCCGGAGGCCTCGATGCATGTGGTGGAGATTGATCCCAAGCTCACAGACCTCGCGCGGCAACACTTTAAATTGACGCCGGATCCGCGTCTTCGTATCACGCATGAGGACGCGCGGACCTATCTCAACCGCGCCACAGAAAAAGTCGATATGATTTACTGCGACGCATTTAAATCGTATTCCATTCCGTTCCAGCTCACGACGCGCGAAGCGATCACGCATATGTACGACCTTCTGAATGACAACGGGGCACTCCTCGTGAACGTCGCGTCCGGCGTGGAAGGGGACGCGGGGCAGTTCCTGCGCGCAGAGGTGGCTACGCTCAAGACCAAGTTCCCGCTCGTCTATGTCTTTCTCGTGCAGAACGCCGAAAATACGACTATGGTGCAGAATATCCTCATCGTGGCACTCAAGTCGCCCAAACCACCCAAGTTCTATAGTCTCGATCCCGAATTGAACGGCTACCTCCAGAATGTCTATATAGGAGATATCGGAGCCGCCGAGGTTCTCACCGACAACTATGCCCCCGTGGACCGCTATGTGATGCCTATGGTCCAGGAGCTATCCCATGGCCGCTACAACCCCATCGCCGAATACTGGAAGAAACGCGTCAAAAGGTCTTGAGACGGTCTCGCAAGGGTGCTAAAATCCTTCTTTAAGTTTGTAGGCCAAGGAGCAGCATGACCAAAAAGGAATTGAAGGAAGTCATTGAGGGGGCAAAGGATAAGCTCGATGCCCTGGGGAGGTTTCTTTGATGTTGAAACATCCCGCGCGAAGATCGCAGAGTTAGAAGCGAAGGTCGCCAGTCCTGAGTTTTGGACCACTGAAGGACGCGACGGCGTCATGCAGCAGCTCAAAAGTTTAAAAAATCAGACAGGTCCGTATCTCGAGCTCGTGCGTCAACAGAAAGACCTCGCCGAGCTCGTCGCTATTATAGATGACGGCGACGCCGAATCTTTGAAAACGTTGGAGAAGGACACCGCGGAACTCGATAAGAAGTTCGCGGCCCTGGAGTTCCAGAAGCTCCTGAGCGGTCCCAGTGACAAAAATAGCGCGATTTTGAATATCAACGCAGGGGCCGGCGGGACCGAGGCCTGCGATTGGGTCTCGATGCTGCTGCGCATGTACACGCGCTGGGCCGAGGACCACGGTTATAAGACGGACGTCATCGATATTCTGCCGGGGGAAGAAGCCGGCGTGAAGAACGTGACGATGACGATCGAAGGCGATTATGCGTTCGGCTATTTGAAATCCGAAAACGGCGTGCATCGCCTGGTACGCATCTCGCCGTTTGATTCGAACAAGCGCCGTCACACGTCCTTCGCCTCCGTGGAAGTGATCCCGGAGGTTGACGACAGTTTTCAGGTCGATATCAAGGACACGGAAATTCGCGTGGACGTATTTCGTTCGGGCGGTAAGGGCGGACAGGGTGTAAACACCACCGACTCCGCGGTTCGTATCACGCATCTGGCGTCCGGTTTGGTCGTGCAGTGCCAAAAAGAACGCTCGCAGATCAAGAACCGCGCCACCGCGATGAAAGTTTTAAAGAGCCGTCTCTATGAACGCGAGATGGACAAGCGCATGGCAGAGGCCAAAAAGAATTATAGTCAGAAGTCGGCCATCGCATGGGGCAGTCAGATTCGTTCGTACGTGCTGTATCCTTATAAAATGGTGAAGGACCATCGCACGGATCACGAAACATCGAATTCGAACGCCGTGCTGGACGGTGATATCCAAGGTTTCTTAGAAGCATTCTTAAAGTCCAAAGAGAATTAGGAGAAATATGATCGGCTGGGTGTTATCCAAAGTCATAGGAACGCAGAATCAACGCACGATCAAAAGCTATCGCCCTATTGTTCAAAAGATCAACGCCTTCGAAGATGCGTTATCCCGCCTGTCTGATGATGAGCTGAAGGCCAAGACTCCTTATTTCAAGGAACGCCTGGCCAAGGGTGAGATGCTAGACGCGATTCTGCCCGAAGCCTTCGCGGTGGTTCGTGAGGCCTCGAAGCGCATTCTCAAGATGCGTCATTTTGACGTTCAGATGATGGGCGGCATCGCCCTTCACCGCGGCAACATTGCCGAAATGGGCACCGGTGAGGGTAAGACACTCGTCGCCACGCTGCCTGTGTACCTCAATGCGCTGACGGGCAAGGGTGTTCACGTCATCACGGTAAACGATTATCTGGCCGTTCGTGACCGTGGCTGGATGGGGCCGGTGTATGAATTCCTGGGCCTCAGCATCGGCGTTATTCATCACAATGCGCCGCCCACGGAGAGACAGAAGGCCTACGGCAGTGACATCACATACGGAACGAACAATGAATTTGGATTTGATTACCTGCGCGACAACATGGTTCAGCACGTTAGCCGCCGTGTACAGCGTCAGCTAAACTACGCCATCGTCGACGAAGTTGACAGCATCCTGATCGATGAAGCGCGTACCCCTCTCATCATCTCAGGTCCCAGCGAGGAATCAACCGACAAGTACTACAAGATCGATAAGATCATCCCGCGCCTGACGAAGGAAGACTACACAGTGGAGGAGAAGACAAAGACCGTCGCTCTGGCTCCCTCCGGTGTAAAGAAATGCGAAGAAGCACTCGGCGTGGAGAATCTCTACGACCCCAACAACATTGAACTCGTGCACCACACGAATCAGGCCCTGCGCGCCCACGTCCTATTTAAGCGAGACGTCGACTATGTCGTGAACAACGAAGGGGTTGTCATCGTCGATGAATTCACGGGCC
Source organism: uncultured Planctomycetia bacterium (assembly GCA_964447745.1). Classification (GTDB taxonomy): domain Bacteria; phylum Omnitrophota; class Gorgyraeia; order 2-02-FULL-51-18; family 2-02-FULL-51-18; genus CAYUTV01. Next base: position 9,090 of record CAYUTV010000017.1, read on the forward strand.
GCCTCATGCCGGGCCGCCGCTATTCGGACGGACTGCACCAGGCGTTGGAAGCCAAGGAAGGTGTGCGCGTCGAGGAGGAAAACCAGACCCTCGCGACCGTGACGTTTCAGAATTATTTCCGCATGTACTCTAAGCTCGCAGGCATGACCGGTACGGCCGCCACGGAAGCCCAGGAATTTCATGAAATCTATAAATTAAACGTCGTTGTTATCCCCACGAACCGCCCCAATATCCGCAAAGATCACCCGGATTCCATTTACCGCACCGAAAAAGAAAAATACGTGGCTGTTGTGAATGAGATCATAGAAAGCCATAAAAAAGGCCAGCCCGTGCTTGTGGGTACCGTCTCCATTGAAAAGTCCGAGAAGCTCAGCAACATGCTCAGACGCGCCAATGTGATTCACCAGGTTTTGAATGCCAAGTATCACGAGCAGGAAGCCGAGATCATTAAGAACGCCGGACAACGCGCCGCTGTGACCATCGCGACGAACATGGCCGGCCGCGGAACCGACATTGTGTTGGGCGAAGGTGTGAAGGATTTGGGTGGCTTGTATGTGATGGGCACCGAGAGACACGAAGCGCGCCGCATCGACAATCAGCTGAGAGGCCGCTGCGGACGTCAGGGAGATCCGGGGTCATCTCGCTTCTATCTCGCACTCGAAGACGACCTGATGCGTATCTTTGGCTCTGAGAGAATCTCGGGCATGATGTTGAAGATGGGTATGGAGGAAGGGCAGGAGATTCAGCATCCTCTCGTATCACGTGCCATTGAGACCGCGCAGAAGCGCGTCGAAGGCCGCAACTTTGAAATCCGCAAACACCTTCTCGAATACGACAACGTCATGAATAAACAGCGTGAGGTCATATACGCCGAACGCCGCAAGGTGCTCGAGGGTGAGGACCTGCGCGAGCATTATTTGAATATGATTGAAGAAGTGGCGGATGAGATGGTGAATAGCTATCTACCTGCGGAAGAAGACGGCTTCAAGGACTTCACCGAACAGGTGAACCGGATTTTCCCGGTCAACATCGAGGACATGAAGGACTATCGCGGCGATGATCTGTATGAAGCGCTCGTCGCGCGCGCCAAAGAGGCCTACGCCGCCAAGGAAAAAGAACTGGGTGTGGAACCCATGCGTATGTTGGAGCGCATGATCCTTATCGAAAAGGTTGATTCCAAGTGGAAAGAGCATCTGCGGCAGATGGATGATTTGAGAGAGGGTATCGGACTTCGCGCCTATGGCCAGAAGGATCCCTTGATCGAGTACAAGCGCGAGGCGTTTAACGCTTTTCAGCAGATGGTGGATTCCATTAAGAGTGAGGTCGTGGAATTTATTTTTAGAGTTCAGCAGGTCGCAGCGGAAAAAAGCGCCGTCCAGCCCGTGGTGCCTTCGAAAGAGATTCGCATGCAGTTCCTGCATCCCGAGGCCGGTTCTGCGTTAAAACAACCTGCCCCTCGTCCGAATCAACCGCAGGAAACGTTGGTACCCGGCATGCCGTCCTTCACAGGGAACGGATCGGAGAGCCAATCGCATACGCCTGCCGCGCACTCCGACAAAGTCGGCAGAAATGAACCCTGTCCCTGCGGCAGCGGCAAAAAATATAAAAAATGCCACGGCCAATAAGCCGCTCCGCGCGAGACGTCATCTTCGCGCTGCTCTCAGCCGTACTCGTTGTACTCCCGTATCACTTTGATATCCTGGCCCCGCTCACATTCATCGCGTTTGTACCGCTGTTCTTCGCGTTAAGCGGCCTGTCTCCGTCCGAGGCATTTAGGATTTCGTATATCTTTGGCGTCGTGTTTTATCTCCTACTGGGTTATTGGCTGACGTATGTGTCCGTGGCGGGGTTTCTGGTGCTGGCGGCATACCTCGCACTCTATCCTGCGTTATTCGGATTCTTTGCCGTGTATTTCCTTGATTCCAACGGCCCGTTTATCCGCAAAACTGTGTTATCCGTATTCTTCATCGCGTCCTTCTGGGTGATCGCCGAGGTTGTTCGCGGATGGATGATCACGGGGCTGCCGTGGGCGCTCCTGGCCTACACGCAGTGGAAGAACTTGGTCGTCATTCAGATGGCCGATCTCACCGGCGCGTGGGGCGTGTCGTTCTTCCTCGTCGCGGTGAACGTGCTTATCTTTAAAATGCTGAAGGTCACGGTCTCTCAGCCGCATCCGGATTGGAAGGTATTGGAGTACACCAAGGCCAAGGCGTTGACGATACTGGGAATCACGTTAGCGATTCTCGCCGGTAGTGTCGTTCTCTACGGAATGCTGCAGCTCAATACTCGCGAGGCGTTCTATAAGAGTGAGGCACCCAAGGCGCAGATGCATGTGTCTGTTCTCCAAGGCAATATCCCTCAGGAAGAGAAGTGGGACGCACGTATCAAGGGTATTATCTTTGAAAAGTATAAACGCCTGACCCTCATGAGTGCTCTCGAACACTCGGATCTCATCGTCTGGCCCGAAACATCATTCCCAGGATACCTCGAAGACGAACCGATTATGTCCACGCATCTGCGTGGTGTTGTACGACAATCGAGGACCAATGTGCTGGTGGGAGCTCCTTCCTTGGGCAACATCGCCGAGGGCGAGATCAGCTTCCACAACAGCGCCCTCCTCTACGGACCGGATGGGGAGGAGAGACAGCGCTATAGCAAGCTCCATCTCGTGCCATTTGGCGAGTACATTCCTTTTGAAGGCATCTTCGGAATACTAAGAAATTTTGTGACTATTGGGCACTTTAGCCCGGGTGCGGAGAGAACCATTTTTGAGGTAGGTACGCGTTACCAACAACCCAACTTCAAGGCCAAGTTCGGTGTTCTCATCTGCTTCGAGGATATTTTCCCGGGGCTCGTGCGCGGATTCGCGAAGGACGGCGCGGACTTCCTCATTAACATCACGAACGACGCATGGTTCGGGAAGACATCCGCACCTTACCAGCACGCCGCGGCATCCGTATTCCGAGCCGTGGAGAACCGCCTGCCGGTGGTTCGCGCGGCCAATACGGGCCTCTCTGGGTTTATCACCGCCGAGGGACGTCTCGTGTCCACCGTCTCTGATGACGGGAAAGAGATCTTCGTGACAGGGCATAAGGGGGAGGATATCATCCTTCGTAAAGGACGGTCGTTCTATACTCATTTCGGCGACGTGTTTATGGGGTTAGTGGTGGTGCTGTGCATCCTCGCTTATAAAGAAAACTCTCGCCGTCACCCCTATTCTAAGCTTTAAGTCTGCCTTCGCAGGTATTGCCTCGAAGCTAACCTGCGCTTGATTTGCGGGGGATCAGAAACCGCTGTACTAAGCTCTGACAATTCGTTGTCTCACTGGCACATCCCGGCCCCTGGACCCTCAGATATACGCTCCGGTTTATACGCTTGAGGCAATACCTGCGCGGCTGACTAAAATTTCTTTTTGTTTACCCGGTGCCGCGAAGGAAGTAACCTATTAAGTTATGCGGCTCTGTCTAATGTCTACCCGTCGGACGGCGTCCGGTAGATGCTTTAAGCTGGAAAGATTTCTCCGCGCCGGTTGCGTTGAGGAATAGCACGAAAAATCTCATGGGGGCTGCGACCCCCTTGAGACCCCACAGATACCCCCACCCCGGCACCAGATCAAAGTAGTTTGACGCGAAGGCGGAGCGCCTCCCAAAACATGTTTTCCAAAAATAAGATTTGACAAAAGTAGTTCTATTGTGTAGATTTCATCCTATTACAATAGGATCAAAAATGACACCACAGACGCAAAAACGAGATAGATTTAAGCGTTTAGCCACCCAGCGCACAAAAAACGTTCTTCGAACACTCAAGATTTTGGGTAATTGCTCCAATCGAAATGCCTACGATTACTCCGAGAAAGAAATCGAAGCAATATTCAGTACCATAGAGAAGCAGCTTCGCGCCGTTAAAAGCCGATTTCAGTCCCACGAAAACGCAACCATCGATTTCAAATTATAGGATCCTGACATGCCGAAGCAAAGTCTCTCTTATGAGTTCGAAGGGGTTGGCCACGGAGATGAGGACGGGTTTAACGACCCTGTCCGGACTCAGTTTGATACCAATATTTCCCGGGTTGTAGCACGTGAGGCCATACAAAATATCTTGGATGCCGCGGTAAAAAACCCGGCGATCGTTAAGTTTGACCTACTTTCCGAAAATCTAGACGTCATTCCCGATGTTCAAACCTTAAAGAAAATCATCCTGGCTTGTAAAAAACATTATCCGGATAACAAGGATGCGGCGGAACATTTCGACCTCGCATTAAAAATACTTAGCGGCAAGAAAATCAACATACTCAGAGTAAGCGATTACAACACAAAGGGTTTAGGCGGCGACGATAAGGACAAAGGCGGTGACTACTATTGTTTTTTGAAGTCCGTTGGAGCGAGCGCTAAAAGCCAAGAAGAAGGCGGCTCTTTTGGTCTTGGAAAGGGCTCGTTTTATGCCGCCTCCGCCTTAAACACTATATTTGTATCGAGCATTTGGGACGATAAAAAATCTCCAGTGTTTCAGGGTAAGTTGAGACTTGTTAGCCACGAACAAGAGGGGCGCGTTAGAAGGGGCAGCGGTTCTTACGGGCTAAAAGAAGAAAAGCCCGTCCGCAGCACTGATCTTATTCCTGAGTTTTTCAGAAGAAAGAAGCGAGGCACAGATATTTTTATCCCCGGCTATAAAGACACTTCGGATTGGCATGTCCACATGATTAAATCCATTATCTCTAATTTTTGGTATGCCCTGGTAAAAGGCAACTTGGAGGCTCACGTTGGAGATTTGCAAATCACCAAGAAAAATATCAAAGAGCAGGCTGAAAAATACTTTGACCTAAATGTTCAAACCAATGACGATGAATCAAACCCTTTAACTTATATAAATTGCTACCTAAATAGCGAGCCCATTGAAGAAGAGTTGCCGACTTTGGGAAAAGTCCGTTTGTATTTGATACAACGAAGCCATTATCCTAAGCGCGTCGCGTGTTTTAGAAAGACCGGAATGTTAATCCAGGAGAAAAGATTTAACTGTACGCTGCCCTATGCCGGAGTTTTTGTCTGCGAAAACAATGAAGGTAATTCTATTCTCAGAAAAATGGAATCTCCAAATCACGATAAATGGGATAAAAACAGTGCTCATTCCAAGAAGAACGGTGAGCCGCTTGAGGAGGTCGTGAGAGCGGACAGAGAGTACAAGGAGTTTATTAAAAAGAGTCTGAGAGATCTGGTGGGTGGGGAAGAACAGAAAGAAATTAGCATCGGCGGGCTCGAAAAGTACCTTCATCTTCCGACACGCGAAGATTCCAATGTCGAGTCCGACGGTATTGATCCGGGTCCTGATAAGAAATCGGACAAAGAATCGTCGGTGGAAGTCGGTATTGACTACGAAAAAACGGTCGTGGTTTCACCGCAGGATAAAAATATAGTCTTGGGTAAAATCAATACTCATACGGAAACATCCGTGCCAGATCCAGGCGGCGAATACACGGGTCCGGGAGGCACCGATGAGGGCGGAGGCCATGGAGGCGGAGGCGGAGATCGACCAAGCGAAGGCGGTGGGCAACCCGTTACGCCGGACGGCGGATCATTACCGGGCCGAAAGAAGTTGGATCTTAAATCGAGATCATTTGCCACAAAAGCATCTTCCGGAAAGTTCGAGCATTTCTTGATCTTGCGCGAGGGAAAGCCAAAATCAAAATGCGCCGTGTCTCTGTTCGTCGGGACAGATGATTACTTTGAAAAAATTAAAATAACGGAGGCCAAGTACTCCGATGGTAAGCCGTGCGGTGAGATTGGCACACAGAATGAGATTAAAGGCGTTTTATTGGATAAAAATGGAGAGGCAAAAATCAAACTCTTATTCGAAGGCAACGAAAGATATTCACTAAATACGGTGGTGTATGAGGACAAGTAACCTATCGTTTCCCTATCCCGTTCTGGGCGTAAAGGATGATGTCCAGGGCCAGCATAAAGTAGAAGTAGGTCTGCGTCTGAGCGGTTCCGAAGTGAAGATAAGCGGCCGGCATGTGTTGTTCAATGAAACGATTGAGGAACTCGTTAAACAAAAAAGGGCTGCATTCTGTGCCCAGGTTATGTGCCCCAAAACTTTTTTTCGTACGGTATATTGCTCCCCGCAAAAGGAGCAGGAGATAGTCATACCACAGGATCACCTAAGGGATAGCGTTAGTGTCGATTTTTTCATAGCGGCTCAAAAGGATATTCCTGAATATGGGAATAAGAAAGCTCACAAAGACTATGCCGGCTACAATTTCTTTGTTGGAAAAGCCGACGTACTCTCATTTGGCGGAACCTTTAATTTCATAGCCTCAAAACAGTGGATGGCAACTAAGTCCATATCGAGTTTTATGTCGATCCGTCAGGGAGATTTTCAATCCGGGCCGGTGAAGATTGATTTAACGAGTTCAAACGGAAAAATCGTTATAGAGCTTTCAAAAAATGATTTTGAGCGTTACAGAAAAAACAGTAGAAACGAATCGTTTTACCCCATCTATCACTCCTGTATCGTATTCCCGGCTTTGCTCTATGCTGTAACACAAATGCTTCTTCCCGATGGTGCGGACAGCTACTCGGACTATCTTTGGTTCCAGGTGCTCGACGAGAGAAAGCGGTCTGATAAGACCCTATCCGAACTGGATTGGGATCCGGCAAACGCAGCAGAGATTGCGCAGGCCATATTAGATAACCCGATTAACCGGGCTTTTGGCTCTATGGATGATCTTGTTATTAATGAGGGAGAAGAATAATGCCCGTCCAATCGGTTAAATCTAAATCCTCGGAACCATCGAAGCTCAGCGGACGAGGAAAAAATCAACCGTTGCCGATGTTTAAATCGGAGTTTATCGACGGTTTAAAGAAGCGCCTTTCTCGCGGAGATATAGATCCGAGATATGCCGATAAGGGAATTAAGGTCGACCATACATCCGTTATTTTAAGTCAGACTCTTCACTGCCCCATGGCAGCAGGTATCGTTCTGAAAAACCCCGACGAAGGAGCGGACTTCCAACTTAAAAACTCGATCACCGTATTTCGTCATTTCAAAAACATGACAATAACCGAAGCGACCGACGCAAGAATATGGACCTATCTCAGTCATGTCGCTTTTTGGCCATACATGCTTAAGTTTCGCCCCGCATTCAGCCAACCTCAAGCGAGTCGAGCGAATTATATATTGCGGCATTACTTTGTGATCCCCGTAAACTCTAAAAATCTTTTGTTGAACGATATTGCGCTTCTCTGGTGGGGCGCATACCTTACGCATGATCCGGAGCATAAGGAGGATCCATTCTGGCTTACGGCCGAGCTGTTCTCGATGTTGGATTACACCAGACACCTATTGCCCGGTAGCCAGGGTCGAAATAGAAACTTCGCGCTGGCTGTTATGCAATTTGTAGCGCAAAATAAAACAATCTTTACAACGTTCAAAGAAGCGAAGGTACGGTTCATCATGAGGAAATGCAATTTTATAGCGGGGTATAAATTATTCCCTATGTTATCGAGGCAGGAAATCGTAAACGTTATTTCATCCTACCGAGGTGAAATAGAAAAAGTTAAAGAGTGAGCGTGAATCAAAAAACGTCCGTACAGATCAGTTACAATATGGCTCAAATCAAGAGCCGCAATACCTCCCTCGAACGCTCTTTCAAGAAAGCTCTGAGACAAGGCAAGATTAGTTTTAGAAGTAACGCCAAGCGGCTGATCGGAAAGCCAGATTTTATTTTAAACGACAGAAAGATTGCGGTTTTTTGTGATAGCTCGTTTTGGCATGGGTATAAGTTTGGTAAAACTAACAGGCATCGGTTTAAATCAAACAGATTATTCTGGTTAAAAAAAATCAGACAAAATATGAAAAGAGACGTCTTGGTTAACAAGGAACTTAAAAAGATGGGTTGGAAGGTATATAGATTCTGGGATTTCCAGATACAAAAAAATCCGACACGGTGTATAGCCCGATTAAACAGCGGTAGATAATGAAAAATAATATTGTTGCGGTAGATTTGTTTTGTGGAGCCGGCGGCCTGACGTGCGGGCTAAAAAGAGCCGGGATAAAAGTTGCCTTAGGTATAGATAAGGAAAATTATAAGAAGACCTACGAGAAAAATAATCGAGGCTCCGTTTTTTTACAAGCAGGCATTGAGGATATTTCCGGTGAGGGTCTTTTAACAAAACTGGCACTTAAGAAAGACGAAAAACTTTTATTGGCTGCATGTGCTCCTTGTCAGCCGTTCAGTTTACAAAATAAAAATCGGCATGAAGCCCATAAGAAGGATAAACGCACCAACCTTCTTAGAGAGGTAATCCGACTAATATCGGAAATGAAAAGGAAACCGGATTATATTTTTGCCGAGAATGTTCCCGGAATTGAGGAAAATGATGTTTTTGTTGAGTTTCGAGATTATCTTTACTCTCTGTATTACTCAGTTAGTTCGAGAGTTGTGAACGCGGCTGACTTTGGAACCCCGCAAAACCGCAAGCGACTGATCCTAATTGCTGCAAAAGAGGGCCATTTAGAGTTTCCTAAGAAAACTCATGGGGATGGTCTCCGGCCGCACATAACCGTCAGAGACGCATTAACCGGGCTGCCGCCTCTCAAGCCCGGCGGCCAAAGCGCAATCTATCCCAATCACCAAACAAGGAACTTGGCTCCTATTAACGTCAAGCGAATCAAGGCGATTCCCAAAGACGGAGGGTCGCGTCACTCTTTGTCTGCCAGCTTGGTCTTGGAATGCCATAAAAAAGCCAACGTGCACGGAGACGTTTACGGGCGAATGGCTTGGGATAAGCCGGCCCCCACAATTACAACGCGATGCTGCTCTATTTCCAATGGTAGATTTGGTCACCCCAGTCAGGATCGGGCCATTTCTGTCAGGGAAGCAGCCCGCTTGCAAGGCTTCCCGGACAATTATATCTTTTACGGAAGTGGTATTGAGTCTGAGGCCAAACAGGTTGGAAACGCTGTACCCGTTCCATTAGCTGAAATATTCGGAAACTATTTTCTGTCTCTCTAATATTGTGAGCCAAATAGCATATACCTATACCGGACCCCGTCCCAACGGGACACGTTAGCCGCCAGTTAATTCTGGCGGCTTTTTTTGTTTTGTGGCGTATTAGCGGTATGGCCAAAAATGACTTCCATGATTATGTGATGCAGGATGTGCTGGGACGCATCCGGGGTGTATCGAGCCGTGCAATGTTCGGTGGGCACGGCATCTACAAAG
>CAYUTV010000018.1:0-3109 GCA_964447745.1 uncultured Planctomycetia bacterium
AAGCGGAACCGGGAACCCTTTAAATAGGAAAAAGCGCCCGGACCCAGGCCTAGATAATCTTCGTTATCCCAATAGATCCGGTTATGCCGTGACTGAAAACCCGGTTTGGCGTAACTCAAGAGCTCATAATGCTCATAACCGTGACGTACCAGGTAATCGCGTGCGCCGGATAACATCGCCAGCTGTTCCGATTCGTGCGCCAGGTGAATTCGCCCCGATTTAAACTGAAACTCCATCACGGTTCCCGGCTCAATCACCAGTTCATACAAAGAGACATGTTCCGGACGCATCTTGAATAGGCGGTCGAGGGATTTCTCGACATGCGCCAGCTTCTCTCCGGGTAACGCCAGAATGAGATCAGCGCTGATATTTTTAAATCCGTTGTCTCTGAAAATTTCGACTGCCCGTACCGAAGCGTCGGCGTCGTGGTCGCGGTTGACCAGTGTGAGCGTAGCGTCATTAAAGGACTGCACGCCCAGACTGATGCGATTCACACCCAGGCGTTTATAAATTTTTGCTCTTTCCTTCGTGATGTCACCCGGATTACATTCCAAGGTGATCTCGGCGTCGCTCTGCCATTCGAAATTTTTGCCCAGGATGTGGAAAAGCTCCCGAACATGGTCAGTAGTCAATACAGAGGGGGTGCCGCCTCCAAGGTAGACGGTGTCAAATGAAGCGCCTTCGAATTCCGGACGCCAGCGCTCGGCTTCTTTTGTCAGCGCATCCAGAAAATCCTTCTGACTTTGCTCGTCGCTTTGCGTCGTCACCACGAAATTACAGTAGTGGCACTTCTTGCGACAGAACGGAATATGGATGTAGAGACCTCGCATCCCTCAATTATAGTCATTTTATCTCTCTTGACAAATTAATCAGATAGACCCAGAATGAGAGTCAGCCCATTTGCCATGGGTGGTTGTTTTTAAACTAAACTGATTTTTTAAGAAGGAGAAATAACTGTGGCAGCAAGAAAAGCAAACGCAGCGTTCATGAAGCCTTTGCAACCCAGCTCCGCTCTCGCGGAAGTTGTCGGATCAAAGGCACTGCCCCGCACGCAGGTTGTTAAGAAGCTGTGGGAATACATCAAGAAGAACGATCTGCAAGACAAGAAGAACAGACGGAACATCAATGCGGACGCCAAGCTGAAACCCATCTTCGGCAAATCGCAGGTTTCCATGTTCGAGATGACAAAGCTGGTTTCCAAGCACCTGTCATAAGCTCTTAAAACTAAATCCCCGCTCTTAACGGAGCGGGGATTTTTTTTGCCTGTCCTCCGAAGCTTTAACGAAGGAGGGTCTTTTTTATTTGCTGATAAGAAGTTGTGCGGCGACGAAGATGAGGAAAACGGCAAAGCAGCGTTTGAGTATCAGTTCCGGCATCATGTGACTAAGCTTGGCGCCAAAGAACCCGCCGATAAAAATCCCTACGGCAATCAAAACTGCGGCGCGAACATCGACGTTGCCGTTTTGATAATAGTTCCACACCGCAAGAAAGAAAACCGGTAAAAGAAAAGCAGCCAGCAATGTCCCTTGCGCTTTATGCTGCGTGAAGTGATAAACAAGGACTAGTGCGGGAACGACGATGGTTCCGCCGCCGATTCCCAATAACCCGCCGCAAACGCCGCCCGCCAACCCTATCAACAAGTAGCCGATGGTCATGAGGCCTCCTTTAAATATTTCTCTGGAATCTCGCGCCGGCCGGCGAAACCTTCTTCGGGACCGTGATAAAACCTGAGACCCGGTTCGTCACTGCGCCAACATAGATACACCTCTTCATCGTCAATAATGGCGGGGAAATCCACGAGACCCAGAGTGAAGTTCCAATCTTTGTAAGAACAGCCGATCGCCTCGAGTTCTTCGAACAGAACATCGAGTTGGTCCATCATCTTGATCACTTCAGGATTCTCTTCGGCTCCGGTCCCGATTTTAGCGGAAGCTTCGCGGATCTCTTTGCCCAGCGATAAAATATCATCGACGATCTTCTTCACCAGCGGCAGGGTCTGATTCGCTTTCTGGGGAGTAAAGAACTTCAGGTCGTTCATGCCTTGGTAAAGTCTTCCAGCACATCGATGAGTTCGGCCATGGGAACCATGACTTTACGGTTCATTTCGTAGGCCTCAAATTCCAACCGGGCGTTTTGCAGCTGCGTCAAAAGCCGCTTGGCGATATGCAGTCTTTTAACGGATTTGTCTTCGGTGCCGGAAACGGCGGGCTGCGAAGACTTCAATACATAGCGGATCTTCTTTTTGACTTCCGCATCTTCTTTGACGTCATCAAACACGTCTTCACGTAGGTCCTCATACTGCCTCTGAGAGAGCTTTTCGCTTTCCTTGGCCAGTCTCAGCGCGTTCACGGATTCATAGCTGGGAATACGGGCCGGCTGCCTCTCTTCCAAATTTTCTCTGTTCAAAAAAGCCGGTTCTTCTTTTTCCAGAAAGGAGTAGGATTTTAAAAGCTTCATCGCGGTCGGCTGTTTAATACCGATTTCCTTGGAGCAATAGGCCTCAAACGTCAAATAGCCCCAATCCTTGTACATTTTGTCCTTATACACCGCGATTAAAAACTGCCCCAGATCAATCCAGGAATTTTTAAAATCTCTCGCACAGCTTAAAACCTTGTAGCGGTACGAACCCGCATCGATTGTCTGAAGTTTTTCTTCTATTGCATTTAAAGATTTAGATTTTTGCATCGTAGCGTGTCTCGATTACTTTTCCGCCCACTTTGACCGCCCAGCGCCTCGGCACCCAACGCACGGCCCACGTGGTGATTTTGTTGACGAAGCCCGGAATCACGAGCAGCTTCTTTGATTTTAAAGCATTATAACCTATGCGCGCGACTTCATCACTTTTCATCATATTGGCCTGTAAGATTCGCGATGCCCCGATGGTCCCGCGCGAGAAAAAAGGTGTGTTCGTTGCGCCCGGGCAAAGGCAGGTCACGCCAATTCCATGAGGCCGCAGCTCTTCGGCCAGCGCTTCGGAGAACAGCAGGACGAACGCCTTGGAGGCCGCATAAACGTTTTCTTTCGGGAGAGCTTGGAAAGCGGCGGTGGACGCGACGTTTAACACGTACCCGAATTTTTTATCCACCATCAGAGGAACGATGAGTCTCGT
>CAYUTV010000018.1:3209-8113 GCA_964447745.1 uncultured Planctomycetia bacterium
TGTCTGGGTCTGGAACCTGAAGAACTTCTGTGTGAACCGCCATGAGAGCGGTGTCCGCCCTGTGAGGAATGACCTCCGGGCCGTCTGAACCCTCTTTTAAAACCGCCGCCGCTTCCGGGGCGTGACGACTGAGGAGCGCCTTTGCGATAATTGAAATCGGGCAATATCACGCGAGGCAAGCGCTCATTTAACACGCGCTCGATGTCGCGTATCGATTCTTCTTCGTCCGGAGAAACCAAACTGAACGCATCCCCTGTCGCTTCGGCCCTAGCCGTACGGCCGATGCGGTGAATATAATCCTCGGGAGATTCGGGAACGTCAAAATTGATCACGTGCGACACATTTTTAACGTCAATACCGCGCGCCGCGACATCGGTCGCGACAAGGACCTGCGAACGGCCGAATTTAAAGCGGTCGAGAGACGCGATGCGCTGGTTCTGGCTTTTATCACCGTGAATAACCGACGTTTTGATGCCCGCTCTTTCGAGAGAAATAAACAAACGGTCCGCGCGCGATTTGGTTTTCGTGAACACAATGACGGAGGACATGGCGTTGCCGTGCTCGGCCACAAGACGCATGAGGAGTTCCGTTTTTTGATCATGCGCCACAGGATAAATGGCGTGTCGAATACCCACCGGCGTTGTCGACTGCGTGCCTATCTTCACCGTGATCGGATTATGACACATGGTGTGTGCCAGCTTCATGATCTCTTCGGGCATCGTCGCCGAAAAAATCAGATTTTGCCGCTTGGGAGGCAAAAAGGAGATGATCTTCCTGATATCCGGCAAGAAACCCATGTCCATCATGCGGTCGGCCTCGTCCAGAACAAACACTTCAAGATCCGCAAAGTCCATATGACCCTGATACACGTGGTCCAGCAAACGCCCGGGTGTCGCAGAAATGATCTCCACGCCCTGTTGTAATGCCCTGGTTTGAGGAGACATCGGAACGCCGCCGAAGACCGAATGGCCGCGCAGATGCACATAACGCGACAGGTTTTTGACCTGATCGATGGATTGAAGTGCGAGTTCCCTTGTCGGGGAGATGATCAACGCGCGCATGCCTTTTTTCTTGGTCATGTCCAACAGCAGCTTATGCAGAATCGGCAGCACGAATGCCGCGGTTTTACCGGTGCCCGTCTGGGCAGAGGCAATCACGTCCCTTCCCTGCATGATCGCGGGAATCGCCTCTTGTTGAACAGGCGTCGGACGAATATATCCCAAATCATGAATACCCTTCAAAAGATTGGGATGTAAATTTAAACTATCAAATGACATATATTTCCTTTTATGAATTAAATGATGGTGGGCGAAGTAGGATTCGAACCCACGACCCCTTCCGTGTAAAGGAAGTGCTCTAACCAGCTGAGCTATTCGCCCATAACCTAGATCAGCTACTCAAGTTACGACTCTCATGATACCAGATTTGGAAGATGCTGTTCGAGAGGTAATTTCAGGTTGGTTGAAACCGACCCTCATAGTAGCCGATATCGCTATAAATGTATACTTTTATTCCTTCAGATCCTTGGGCAGCGCGTTGATTTTCGATGCCAATTCAAAATCCTTTTGCGTGAGCCGCCCTTCGGAATGCGTGGTGAGCTCAAGACGCAGATTCCTGTATCCGGTTAAATGAACGTCCGGATGGTGGTCGGCTTCCTCGGCAAGACAGGCGATCTGTTCGATCAACCGGATCGCCGTCATAAAATCGCGCATTTTTAAATCGGCGACGATGGATTTTCCGTCCGCAGACAAGCGCCAGCCCGGAATTTCTTTGGGGCTCATTTCAGAATGACGAAACTCGAAGTATAGCCGTGAACAAAATTCTTCTCTCCGATCGGACCGATCTCTCCGTTTGCAAAAAATCCGGTCATGGGCAGAGGTCCCTTCATTTGCTGAATGACCTGAATATCGTGGTCCGAACGCCCGTACAAACCTTTGCCGCGGCCGCAACAGCTGACAAGAATACCTCCCTTGGGAGACGTCTCCGTGCGATGATTTTTTCCCAGCAGCTCTTCCAGGTCTTCGGAAGATGTCTCGGCGTCGCGCAATTGGAATTGCAGCGTCTGGCCGACTTTCAAGTGTTCACCTATCATGAGAGCACCTGTTTCCGGGTCAAAGCCCATGATATTACGAATCAAAAAATCTCCGCGCTTGAACACGGTTTGCCTCTCATTCATCACGAGGCCCACAAACAGGGAATTTTCGGACAGCTTTTTATCACGCGGGGACAAGCCCTCCAGCACCTCGCGGGTCACATCCAAGGCAGGTTGGCCGGCCAATTCATACAACACCGTATCTTCGGCCTTCGTCACGACAAACGGCTTGCCCACGGGACGACACCCTTGTGACACAATGATTTCAAATTCAATCTTGCCCACGAGGCCCACACCCACGAGGCCGTCGGAATAAACATTCCCGTTTAATGACAACCAGTTGGGTGCGCCCATGACGCCGCCGCTGGCGAGACCGCCAATCACCGGCAGTCCTTTGTATCCTTCGTTAAAAGTCTGAAGGAAGCGCGTTACGTCAAAACTTGCCGGATCGGCCAAACAGATAAAACGCGGCTTGTCGTTGGGATAAATATCGAGAAAATTGATCAACTCATTGCCGTTATGAATGTACTGAGCGTCGGAACCCGAGATGTACAAAGGCATGAGCTTCACGTCCGGCAGATGCATGGCCATGATGGATAACGCCGGCTCAAGCTCCACTTCTTTATCGTTGCCGATAACTCCGCTGGAGTTGCACCCCAGAGACACGCGGCAAGTCAGCTCTTCGGTGATCAGACGGGAAAAAACCAGCGGGTCAAAATCGGGGTATGACTCTGAGACAAAAAAAACGACCAAATCGCAGGACTTGCCGGCAAAGGCTTTTTTGACTTTGGCCGCAAACTGATGCACCTCTTTTTGCCAGTTTTTGTCTTTAGAGAGAACGGAGAGGAATATTTTCTGGTCCATAACCATAGTTTACCACATTCTTTATGAGTTTATTGATTCTTCGGGCGTGAGCGCGCGGATTCTGAGCGCATGGATCTCATTTTTCATCTCAGAATCGAGAATTTCGTGTATTTTGCGGTGTCTGTCGATGGATTTTAAACCGCTGAAATCGGCCGAGACGATCCACACCGCAAAGTGCCCTCCCTGGGCTCCGTGGCCCGCATGGGCCGCGCTCTCATCGAGGACCTCGAGCTTCACGGGAGAAAAGCGGCGAGTCAGAATTTCGCGAATTTTATCGGCGGAGGACATTTTTCAGATTACGGGCGGCTTCGAAAAGGAGTGCGAGAGCGAGAAAAAACAACAGCACCGCTACGAATCCGATGGCGTTGGGCTTCATCAATAAAACGAGCGACCACAGTGTCATCGCGAGCATAAAGAACATGGGAATCAGGCTAATCCACCAGGACTTGCCGGTTTTCTTGAGCCAAAGCGAGAGAATCATCAGCGATAACCCGGCCAAAAGCTGATTCGACGTTCCGAAGATGGTCCAGAATATCTTCCATGCGGGAACTAGATTTCCCTGGGCGTCCGTCAGTTTGAGACTGACGCAGATCAGAGGAATGGCCAAGCTGATGAGTGTGGCAAATACTCGGCCTGAGAATTTTTTCCAACCCATCAGTTCCTCGAAAATATATCTCGCCAAACGGGTCGCCACGTCCAGCGTGTCATAAATAAACGTGGTGAAGGCCAACAGCGCGAACGCGCGTGCGAAATCCCTTGGAATGCCGAAATGACTGACAAAACCGCTCAAGCCCTCGGCATAGATTTTATCAGGCGAGCCGGACGCCAACGCGTCCCCTTTCACCAGGATCATCACCGTCGAAAGCGCGATCAACGCCACAACGCCTTCCAGCAGCATCCCCCCATAGCCCACCAACCGGCAATCCGGCTCCTTGGCAATCTGTTTGGAGGTGGTTCCTGAGCAAACAATACCATGGAAACCCGAACAGGCTCCGCACGCGACGGTCACGAAAAGCAAAGGAAAAAGCGGCAAACCCTTTTCACTCGTCCATCCGATAAAGGCAGGATACTGGACGGTTTCACCGCCGAGGAAAAGTCCTACAACTCCGGCCGCCAGCGTCGCATAGAGAAAAAATCCTCCCAGATACCCGCGTGGCTGCAGCAGCATCCACACCGGTAAAAGTGACGCAATAAAACAATACACCAAAAGAAGGATGTTCCACATTTTCTGCGGTTCTAGAAAATCGTTCGCAGGCAACACAAGAGGCATGTACTGTCCGCCCCAGATCGCCAATAACACGAGAGGTAGAAAAATGGAGGTTGCGAGCCATAAGGGCCATTGGAATTTCTTTAACGCCACGCCCATCGCCACGCCGATGACGAGATAGAGGAATGAAGAAGAGGCTACGCTCCCGCCGAGTGTTGGATCGACAAAAGAACTGCTCGTGAGGTCAGTGAATGCCGTTATGACGTAAATGAGCGAGAGCCAAACGAAGATCAGAAACAACAAATGGCCGCGAGGGCCCAGGTAATCCTTGACGATTTCAACGATCGACGAGGCGCGGTGGCGCACGGAACCCGTCAGCGTAGAGAAATCATGCACGGCCCCGAAGAAAATGGCGCCGCCCACGATCCATAACAGCACGGGTGCCCAGCCAAACCACAGTGCGGCCAGAATGGGGCCCACGATGGGGCCCGCCGCTGCTATCGCCGAGAAGTGCTGACCCAGGAGAAAACCTTTTTTTGCCGGAACATAATCGACGCCGTCGTTCATTTCGGAGGCAGGCGTCACCGTTCGCTTATCCAAACCAAAGTGCCTGGATAAAAACCGCCCATAGGTCCAATAAGCGATTAAAAAAATACCGCAAACAAGCAACGCTATCAGAGATAAATTCATCGCGATAATTGTATCATTCTAGTTATTGGGAGCGAAATAAAACCCTTTTTC
>CAYUTV010000018.1:8213-17501 GCA_964447745.1 uncultured Planctomycetia bacterium
ACAAACGGCTTGCCGATCACAATCAACGCCTGATTGGCGTCCAAAAGTTTTTGATCCGCAACGGCCACTATCTTTCCTTTCAGATCAATAAACGCCGTGCGCGGTGCTTGGGGCACATTGGTCGTATATTGCTTCAGAAATTCGGCCGCTTTAGGCTCCAAACGGAGTACCTGTTTGTTCGTATATTGATAGAGTGGCATGCATGCATTATAGCAAAAGATGCAGTATACTTTAGGTATGCTTAATAAACTCATTAAGCTCCTAGTCGAATTGGCGTTATTCATCCTGGGTGCCGCCCTTTTCGTCCACGTCATCCGCTCGGTTGATCTCGATAGCGTTTTTACTCTGTTGGCGGAACTCGGGCGCTGGTCTTGGCTTATTTTTCTACTGTATCCCTTTATGTGCGTTTGGGATGTGATCGCATGGAAATGGTCGTTTCCCGCGAACCTGCAGAAAAAGCTTCACTTTAAGGAGCTTTTTCTCATACGTTTGGCCGGAGAGTCTGTCAATAACATCACACCCTTTTTGGACGTTGGCGGCGAACCACTGAAGATCGTTTTATTGGAACGCCGTTTCGGACTTCACCGTCACTCGGCGTTGGCTGCCGTATTCGTCGACCGCACGGGGCTTTTTGCCGGGCAAATCCTTTTTATGCTCTCGGGTCTCCTCATCGCGATGATCGTGTTGCCGCTTCCTCAAAGATCGGAATGGGCGCTCGCGTTGAGTCTCTTCGGCTCCATGGTGGCGTTGGCCAGTTTCATCGTAGTTCAAAAAAGACAGCGGCTGGGATTGAGAATTGACAAGGAGGTCGCCGACTATTACCGTCATCAAAGCGTACGAATGCGGCATGTCGTGTTTTATCACATGCTGGGTTGGATCGCGGGCGGCATAGAGATGACCATCATGCTACGCTGCGCCGGCGTGCCGGCAAGTTGGATAGATGGATTTGTTCTCGAGTCTCTTCTGCAGCTCGTCCGCACCGCGAGTTTTTTCATCCCGGGTAATCTCGGCGCACAAGAAGGCGGTTTGGCTTTCTTTGTTCAACTCATGGGGTTCAATCCCGCTCTGGGGGTGGTGGTGAGTCTCTTTAAACGTCTGCGCCAAATGGTGTGGACCGCTCTCGGGTTCATGGTTTGGGCTCTCTATGAGTGGAGTTATTTGAAACACAGGGCACTCAAAATACGATATAATCGGAATTCATGAAAAATTATTTTAGCGATAACGAAATGAGGAACTATGAACGCGACGGCTTTGTTGTGGTCCGCGGCATGTACTCACCTTCCGAGATCAAGAAAATATCGGCCGACATCGACGAGCTGGCCGGCCGGGCTCCCGAAAAAGGCAAGCAGATGGTCTATTTCGAAGACAGTCTGAAACAACCGGGTACCAAGATTTTGTCGCGCATCGAAAAGTTCGCCGAGTATCATCCCGCGCTGGGAAAACTCATGACCGAAGAAAAAATGACCGGACGCGTTTTGGAGCTCTTGGGTGACCGCCCGGTTTTATTCAAAGAAAAAATCAATTTTAAGATGCCGGGAGGAGGCGGATTCAAGCCCCACCAGGATATTCAGCCCGGGTGGGATGATTACGCGCCATTTTTTATTTCGGTGCTCGTCACGATCGATGAGAGCACGGTCGCCAACGGATGCCTAGAATTATCGGCAGGACATCACCGGCGAGGAATGCTGGGTAAGAAGTGGGAACCTTTGACACCGGAGGAATTGAAGGGAATTGAATTCGCGAAATACCCGATGGCTCCCGGGGACGTCGCGTTTTTTGATTGTTTCGTTCCGCATCAGTCGGAACCCAATCTCACGGACAAACCGCGTAGAAACCTCTATCTGACATATAATCGCGCGTCTGACGGCGACCACCGGGAAAAATACTACGCCGACAAACGTAAAAACTATCCGCCTGACTACGAGCGCGAGCCGGGCAAGCAATACGCCTTTAAAGTCTAGACCGCTCGTACTTTCTGATCTTCTCCAGGTCTTCCTCAAAATCCATTTCCGTCCAAAAACCTGAAATGGCTTCATAGGTCACCCGATTTTTTTTCATGAGATCCGAATAGGATTCTTCGTATTCCACGCGAGTGCGGCCTTCTTTGACGAAACGGCCTAGAATCTTCGCCAGTTCCCGCCCATGCCTGGCGTTCACCTTAAAAATACCCGTTGCCTCTCCCAGAATTTTCAAAGAAGGCTCAATTTTTTTGGCGATATGGACCGGGCGTCCATTTTTGGCCATCAGCATCATTTCTTCTCCGGCGGAACGGGAACGCGGATCGATCAGGAATGCCGTTTTGTTCGGCTGACGCAAAAATTTTTTCAGAGACTCCGCCGGAAAATAAACATCGGCGTCCATGATGAGTGCACCCGTTCGCAGCGCCTTGGCGGCGCAAAAAAGAGAGACGAGACTCCCCTCACGGTAACGCGGATTGGTGATAAAGCGAATGTTCAGCCCTTTGCCGTGAACGCGGCACGCTTTAAAGATCTGCGCTTTTTGGTGGCCTACGACGATGGTCACGCGCCGAATTCCGCAAAAGCGAAACGCATCGAGATAGCGCTTGAGCAACGTCGACCCCCGCTCATCGATGGGAATCAGGCACTTCGGAGATTTTTTTGTTTTTTTACCGAAACGGCGTCCGACCCCGGCCGCCAAGAGAATGGCTTGCATATGAAAACTTCCTCGCGGTGTATTATAATGAAGATCCTATTATAAGGGAGAAACAGCATGAGCTCAATTTTCACGAAAATCATTAACGGCGAATTGCCTTGCCACAAGATTCTCGAAAACGACGACTATCTGGCCTTTTTGGAAATCCGCCCAATCAATCAGGGTCACACCCTCGTAATCCCAAAAAAAGAGACGGACTATATTTTTGATTTAGAAGACAAGGACCTGGCGGGTCTGATGGTTTTCGCCAAAAAAGTCGCTGTAATGATAAAAAAGGCTGTCCCCTGCCGCAAAATCGCTGTCGTCGTCTATGGGTTGGAGGTGCCTCATGCGCATGTGCATCTGGTTCCGATCCACGGGAAGCCCGGAGAGCTCAGCTTTGCGAATGCAAAACCCGCCTCTCCCGATGAACTCACTTTCATCGCAAAAAAAATCACCCAATAATCAGTAACCGGAATTAGACGTCTGGGAATCGCTTCTTGATTGGATACGTGCCGTACCCATTCCCCCCTCGGAGCGGCCGGGATAGAGAACGGAAGCGGGACGGGCGGCACCGTAGTTCAGCGTGCGGGGGCCCGTGACCGTTTGAACTACCGGAGAAGTGCCTTCCGGTCTTGCGCTCAGTGGATGAACGCGTTTGGATGTCCTCATTTCATAAGCACCGTCGTCGGATAATTCTTTGGTCTCCTCGGCGCCGTATTCATCGTAAGAATAATTTGTAGAAACGCTCTGAGAAACCGCAGCGGAGGTCGTCGCGGGGGCGGCGGGCTTATCTTTGGATTTAAATTTAAGACGCATAGTGGCGCGAGCAGGTTGTGCGGGCTCAGTCGATACATTGGCCGCAGACTCTTCCGAAGACCCGGACTGTAAAACCGCCTGAGAATCGGATGCACCGCACATAAGAATGACACTCGCCGCTAGAAGTACTCGCAATCCGTAGGTCATAACGCCTCCTAATTCTATTATACCCTATCCTTGGAACAGAATACGGCTGGAAACGGTTTGTCGGTCCAATTCATAAATCTGCGAACCCTTATAATGCTTAAGTAAAACGAGCAAAAATCTCTGAAAAGTGGTCGCCGATGAGGTGTGTATATCAAAGTTATCAATCCAATGAAAAACACCGTCTTTCACAAAAATACAAATCGCATGGTTCACGGAAGCGCCATGAACTGAAACCGCCATGGATGTGTGACCGAAACGAACCAGCATCGCTTCATGTAAAAAGGCCAGGTCTTCGCAGTCGCCCACTCCCCGCTCAATCGTCGCTTGAGGACTCGCCCACGTGTCTCTCAGGGAGTCCTTTTGATAGCGCACATGCGTGGACACCCATTCAAGGTAATCTTCGAGGTTGGATAAGCGGTGTACAGCCATCAGGTCGGATGCAAACTGCTGCTGGGGTTCGGCGCGAGATACAAGGACTGCGGCCTCCGAAGGCATGGCCGCGAGGAGCATCACCATCATTGCGATGACCCGCTTCTTCATTCAGGACCCTCGTTCACTTTGATCATTTGGATGGAAATATTGTCCGTGCCGCCTTTTTCATTGGCCAATTCCACCATCCGCTTGCAGCTTTCTTCGAGTGTGGGGTTTTCCATCAGCACGCCGAGAACCTCCGCATCGCCGATCATGGAGTGCAGTCCGTCACTGCACTGAATATAGACGTCGCCTTCTTTAATCGCCGTCTCATACAAATCCACTTGAAGTTCATCGCTGGTTCCCAGCGCCTGGGTCAGCGTATAGCGGTCCAACGCATGATCTTTGGTCAGACAGGTCACGCGATTGTCCCGGACACGGTAGACACGGCAATCTCCGACATGCCCGATAAATAATTTGTCTTCATAAAACAGACTGACCGTCAGCGTTGTCGCCATATTCTGATCGAGACTGCGCACGCTGTTCAGGCCCGAGATTTTATCATTGGCTTCTTGTATCGCGGTTTTCAACCATTCTTTGCCTTCGAAGTACCGTTGATGGCCAAAAGAAGATTTAACCGAAGCGACCGCTTCGCGCGAGGCGATCTCTCCGTATTCGAGTCCCCCGAGGCCGTCCGCGATAAGAAAAAGGCTCCCATTCTTTTCGAAATGGGAGCCTTCATTGACAACCGCGTCGAAGCAATCTTCGTTATTGGTTCGCACGCGGCCTATATCTGTTTTATGGGCGTATTGAAGCCGAATCATTCGCTTATGATAGCCCCACGAGGTTTACTCGTTAAATCACCGGCCGATCGAGAGAGAGGTCGCACTCCATCCGGTAAACAACCCCTTATTGGCATCCAACGTTACCGTTTGACCCGCTTCCAATCCCTGGAGCGCGGCTTGCTCCTTGATCTTAATCGTGACGTCTTCGTTTGTATCGCTGCGCAGCACGGTGACCTTATCCCCCTCCACGCGAGTCACGATTCCGGTTACCATCTCCGCCATTGCCACATTCGGCAAAAGCATCAACGCCAGTACCGCAAAATGAATTTTCTTCATGACATCCTCCTTGATATCCAAAGATCTGTTCTCATGTTCAAGACCAGCTTACCTAAAGAGGTATTAAAACGGTGTTAAAGGAAAATTAATTTATTTTTTGTCGTTCGCTCCGATTCGGCCGGCCTCCAGAATAGGCATACCGCCTTCGGTGGGAATATAAACCACCTGCATGTCATTGCGCTGCAGGCCTTCAATCCATTTATAGCGGAGGTAATTCTCGGTGATGCTGTTGGCAATGATCAGGTTACTCTTCGCAACACCTTCCGCCCTTGCGACTTCAATCTCGGCGTCTTTCTTTGCTTTGATCAATTCAAATTCCTTCTGCAAAGACTCCTGTTCAGTTTTAAGTTTCAGTTCAATGCTTTGTCCGAATGCCATCGGCAGTCTTACATCCCTCAAAAGCACGTCTTGAATCATGACACCGCGTGGATCCAGTTTTTCTTTGAGAAACACACGAATTTTCTCGCCGATCTCTTTGCGAGCCTTGTCGCTATACAACGCCTTCACTTCATATCCGCTGATAGTATTGCGAATGGACTCGCGTACATAAGGCTCCAAGACCGTCTCGCGAAAATTCCTGCCGATCGTTGTTCGGACGGCCACCACGTTATCCTTGGGAACGTTGTAAAGGACGGAGACGTCTAGCGTGGAAATCAGACCTTCCGAAGAAGGAACTTGGGCAGATTCCTTGATTTCCTGAGTTTTAATATTCCATTTTTCTATCCATGTAAAGAGCCGTATATAAAAGTGCCAGCCCGTATCGACCGGCTTCGAAGAGATATTTCCGAAATCGGCTCTGACACCCGTCTCGCCGTCTTCGATGATGGTAAACCCGAGGATACTGCTCCCAAGGAGAACCGCGATGAAGCCGACAATAAACACACCCACGCCTAGATTTTTCATCTTGTCTCCTTTGTTTCCGTTATTCATATAAATTTCCATGAACGTATTATAGCAATGAGAGGCGGATTTTTTTACAGTTTTTTGGCGGGTCGGAGAGCCGCGGCGGGATCAGGAAATACGATGCGGCCTTTTATTTTTGAATTTTTGTTTGCGAAGCTCGAGTTTCTCGAATAACTTCTGCTGCTCCGGCGTAAGAATGGCACGAATCTCTTCTTTCGAAGCTCTTCGGATCTCCTCAAAACGAGGCTTCATCTCATCACGCAGAGATTCAAATTGAGTTCGCTTAGTTTCCATAATACGGGCAATTTTTTCCCTCTGATCGGATGTCAGCTGAAGTTCCCGGCTGAAATGATCGAGCATCTTGCCCTTTCTCCAGGAACGGTTATTATCGAGTTTATCAGCCGCAACCCAACCTACCGCGATTCCAATAACAAGTGCGATCACAATTTCCTTCCAAGGTGATTTCATGATTCCTCCAATACAAATTTCAATAAATCATCGGTCTGAGGCCTGTCCCCGGAAACTACCCATTGCATGGGATCGTTGATTCCGGGACCCAAAAGCATACTATCCATCGACAGACTGCGCGCCGGTCCCGGCAATACGGACAAAAATAGCATCGCCGCGATCCCGACCGCCGGAGCCAACCATGTCGTCGCGATACGGGTGGGGATCTTTCTTCTCTCAATGGCATCGATGCGGCTCATGACTGAGCCGACGAACGAGTCGGATACCGGCTTCTCGTCGCGGTTGAACAGACTGCCTGAGATTTGCTTCCATCGCAGACAGAAACCTCGGCACTCGTCACAGGTGTCCAGATGCTCCCGAATATTCGCGCTCTCTGACGGCGTAAGGGCACCGTCGCAATATTCGGACAATTTTTCCTTAAGTTCTCTATGCTCCATGAGATTTCCTCTCTGTCTTTTTAGACGCCTGATCGGGGAAAAAGTGTCTCAGTTTTTCGTCTATTTCCATGCGGGCTCTGCGCAACTGGGCCTTTACCGAATCAACCGAACAGGACAAGACCTGGCCGATCTCTTCGTAACTTAGCCCCTCGGCCTCGCGAAGTACCAGGATCGCCCGGTAGTTCGGCCGCAGGGCACCCAAGAGCTTTGTGGTCAATTCCCTGGCTTCCAGCGACCTGCGAAAATCGGCCGAAGACAGGAGCCGCTCCACGCCATCACCTTCGTTTTCCAGCAAGGCATCGAGAGACTCCGTGGATTTCGCGGATTTATTGCGAAGAAGACTCAGGCAATGATTCGTGGCGATGCGGTAAAGCCAGGTATAGAACGAAGAGGTTTGCCGGAAACTGTCCAGCGACTGATAGGCCCTGATAAAGGCTTCCTGGGCGGCGTCTTCGGCGTCTTTCTCATTCTTAAGCAGAGACGCGCATAACCGAATGGTTCTCGCTTGGTAGCGGCGAACCAATTCGGCGTAGGCGTCCCGATTACCGGACAGAACTTGTCCGATAATTTCTGAATCATTCATAGAGGCGCTGTTTTTTTCCTTTACCGTGTTTTTCGCCCATACGTTCCTTCATCTGGCCTCTAAGCTTTTCCTTCATCTCTTCCTTCAATTCCGCGTATTTCTTTTTCTGTTCTTCGGTAAGAACGGCGTCGATCTGCTTTTTGGCGTCTTCTTGGATCGCCTTGTGCTTTTCACCCGCGGCATTCAGAATCGATTCAATCTTCGCCGACTGCTCATCGGTGAGTGCCAGCTTTTCTTTGAGCTTTTCGATCTTCTTCTGCGCGAATTGCCCTTTTTCCTCGGGATTGGCAGCGGCTATCCGTTCAACGCCGATCAACAACGCCAATGCCAAAACCGGCGTAACCATCTGTTTTAAGTGTGAAGATTTCATTCTATTCTCCTTTGTTGTATTGATGTGTTTCCTGCTTATTAGACTCAATCCCCGGCCAAAAGTGTCACTCTTTAACGACGTTTATTCAGCGCTTCTCCTATGAGCTTTATCAGAAAATTCTGCGCGCGGCTAAGCGGCGACGAAACGCGCCATGCGATCCCGATTTCTCGCGTCGGTTCCGGAGCCGAAAACGGGATGAACCTCAGATTTTTATCCGGGCCGGATTGAAGAGCCATCTCTGGCACGAACGTGACACCATCTCCCGATGCGGCCAGCCGCATCACCGAGAGAAGACTGCTTCCCTTAAAAATAACCTGCGGATTCTTGACGGCCATTTTACAGTATTCCAGGGATTGCCCGCCAAAACAATGCCCTTCCTGCAATACCAACAGACGTTCCTTCGCCAATCGTTTCGGATCCACCGACGATTGATTGGCTAACGGATGTTTTTTGGATACAGCTAGATAAAATTTTTCTTTCCCGAGAGAAAGCACGGAAAACCCTTTTTCATCGACTGGAGGAGATAGGAGACCCAGGTCGATTCCCCCTTCTTTCAGATGAGCCAGAAGCATGGAGGTGGTTTCTTCGTAGAGCTCGAGGGTCAGCTTAGGCGCCTCTGCCTTCAGACGCGTGATAACCTGCGGCATAAGATACGCGCAGATCGTCGGGATAGCGGCTAATCGGACTTTACCCGCTATTTCCGTGCTGTCTTGCTTCAGATCCGACACCCCACGCTCCAGCGTCTGAAGCACTTCCATGGCATAGGGCAGGAACTTCTCGCCCGCGGGTGTCAGGCGCAGGTTCCGGGGAGATCTCTCAAACAGGGGTCCACCCAGTTCGTCCTCAAGTTTTTTGATCTGCTGACTGAGCGTCGGCTGGGACACATTCGTCTTCTCAGCGGCCCTCAGAAAGTGCCGTTCTTTGGATAGCGCGACGAAATAGCGGAGCTGTTGTATTTCCATAGATATAACCTATTAAATATATAATTACAATCGATTAGAACTATTGTACCTCCGGTGTTACTCTGGAATCAAGAGGATAAACATCAATCAAAGGAGGTTTTGCCCTATGTTAGCCGTCGGAGATAATTTCCCGCAATTCAGTATGAAGGCCACCGTATCCAACGATGTCAAAACGGCGTTTCAGGAGGTATCCAACCGCACCTACAAAGGGAAGTGGTTGGTTGTCTTCTTTTGGCCCAAAGACTTCACGTTCGTATGTCCCACCGAGATTGAAGCATTCGGCAAGCTGAACAAGGATTTTCAGACGCGTGATGCACAGGTGCTTGGAGCCAGCACCGATTCGGAGTTTGTCCACTTGGCTTGGAGAACACAGAAAAAGGAATTAAATAATCTTCCGTTCCCCATGCTGGCGGAC
>CAYUTV010000019.1:0-3001 GCA_964447745.1 uncultured Planctomycetia bacterium
CGCGGCCCGTTTTAATATCGATAACCATCGCTTTGAGCCACGCAGGCCCCTGAAACCCATTCCCAGAGTCATACATCTGGCTGGAGAGTTCTGTCATTCCGTATTCGCTGAAACAAAGCCGCTTGGACAGCCCCAGCACCTTCTGTGCTTCGGTATACAGTTTTTTCTTGGAAATGACGGTCACACTGCCTTTAAATCCCCCCGTTTCCATAAGACGGCTGCCCTTAGGAAGCGCTAATGCGCGCTTCCCTGCTTTCAGATAATCCAAAAAAGCTTTGAGCGACAATGCCGTCGCCAATAAAAACACGGGTTTTCTCGCAGCCAGGAGATCTTTTTCCAACCGTTCAAAGCTGGGTTCATTTTTTCCCACGTAGAAACGGCCTTTGTTGCGCGCAAAAACACGGTTCACCACCCCCATCATGTGCGACAACGATGAATCGGGAGCGTCCTTCGGTGATTTTATAAGAAAAAAGTAATCCAAAGACTCGCGGTCCTTAAGAAACGTGCTTCTGAAAGGCGGAATGATCGATGCTTCATAAAGCGCAAGCGTGTCGAAGAAGTGTGCGCCGCGCGTTTGCGTCGTCGTGCCGCTTGTTTTAAAAACTTTTAAAGCTTTCGAGACGGGAAACGTGGCGAGTACGAGCTCTTTGAAACCCAATGTCGGCATCGCAGGAACTTGCTTCCAATGTTTCGCGTTCTGAACACTCGCTCCTTCAGCTTCGCAAAACTTTTTGTAATTTTCATTTTTTTCATACTGATAGACGAAAAGTTTCAGGGCCAACGCATTAAATTCTGCCTCTGGAGCCGTGCCGTTAGCGTATCGCTTCACGAAAGCCAATATTTTTTTGTCTAATTCTTGCGTTTTGATATTTAACATAGGAGAGTCGCTTGTTAGCTTCGAGGGGTGACGCCGGAGGGGAGTCCTCTTTTTACGCGCAGGCTGCCTCAGGACAGCCGAGCATAAAAAGAGTCCCGCAGGCGGCAGGACCCCGAGAAGCTGTAGACATACATTGTTATTTAAGGAAGCTCTGTGGTGCCCATCAAATACTGATCAACGGCACGGGCGGCCCCGCGGCCTTCATTGATGGCCCAAACGATAAGACTTTGCCCGCGACGCATGTCTCCCGCCGCAAACACCCCTTTGACGTTGGTTTCGTATTTGCCGTGTTCGGCTTTGGCGTTGGAACGCTCGTCACGTTCGATTTTGAGTTGGTTCAGAATCGTGTCTTCGGGTCCCAGAAAACCCATAGCCAACAACACGAGGTCCGCAGGAATTTCTTTTTCAGAGCCCGGCACTTCTTTGGGAACAAAACGGCCCTTGTCGTCTTTTTGCCAATCCACCTGAACGATCTGCAGTGCTTTGACGTTGCCATTGGCATCCGCAACAAATTTCTTGGCCGTCACAAGATACTTCCTGGGGTCGTCGCCAAAAACGGCCTTTGCTTCTTCCTGGCCGTAATCGAGCTTGTAAACTTTGGGCCACTGCGGCCACGGGTTGTCGGCGGCACGTTCCTCAGGGGGCTTTGCCATAATCTCCAACTGGATCATGCCCTTACAGCCATGACGCATGGACGTACCCACACAGTCTGTGCCCGTATCACCGCCGCCGATAACGACCACGTGTTTTCCTTTGGCGGTAATATACCCGGGACTATTCTTCGTGTCTAAAAGACTCTTTGTGTTCTGGTGCAGGAATTCCATGGCGAAGTGAATGCCTTTGAGATTCCTGCCTTCGATGGGAAGATCGCGGGGTTTGGTGGCACCCCCGCAAAGAACAACCGCGTCAAAATCCTTAAGCAGTTTATCGGCCGGAATATCTTTTCCAATCTCAGTGTTCACGACGAATTTAACGCCCTCTTTCGCCATTAAATCAACGCGGCGCTGCACCACTTTTTTATCGAGTTTAGGACTGGGGATCCCGTACATCAGAAGACCGCCGATACGGTCGGCACGCTCATACACCGTGACGTTGTGGCCGGCTTTATTCAGCTGATCGGCCGCCGCTAAACCGGCAGGACCTGAGCCCACTACCGCCACCTTCTTCCCGGTACGAACCGCAGGAGGATTGGCTGTGATCCAACCCTCTTCGTATCCTTTGTCAATAATCGAGACTTCAATATTTTTGATCGTAACGGGCGGCTCGTTGATACCAAGCACACAGGACCCTTCGCAGGGCGCCGGACAAACACGACCCGTGAACTCAGGAAAATTATTTGTTTTTAGCAGGCGATCCAGCGCCTCCTGCCAAAGACCGCGGTAAACCAGGTCGTTCCACTCGGGAATCAGATTGTTGATCGGGCATCCTGACGCCATGCCGGCCAAGAGACGCCCGTCGTGGCAAAAAGGAATTCCGCAGTCCATGCAACGGGCACCCTGAGCGCGTAATTTGTCCTCGGGCATATGGACATGGAACTCATTCCAATCCTTGAGACGCTCCTTTGGCGATCTATCCTGGGGGATTTCGCGTTTGAATTCTTTGAAGCCCGTCGGTTTGCCCATATTAATTGCCGCCCACACGCGACACGTCGCGAACGTTTTCTTCAAACGCGGCCATGATCGCCTGTTCCCCGCTTAATCCCGTTTTCTTGACACGCTCAATCGACAACAGCACCCTCTCGTAATCCTTGGGGAGCACTTTGACGAATTTAGGTATCATGTCTTCCCACAAATCCAAAATATTCTTGCCCAGCTTGCTGCCGGTGTATTGAACGTGTTTTTGGATCAGCGAACGCAGCTGCGCGATTTCTTCGGGCTGATCGACCGTTTTTAGACCGACCATTTGTTTATTGCAGCGCGGCGCAAACTGCCCTTTGACGTCGAGCACGTACGCGATGCCGCCCGACATTCCGGCCGCAAAATTGCGCCCCGTGGGTCCCAGCACCACCACTCGTCCACCGGTCATGTATTCGCATCCATGGTCTCCGATTCCTTCGACCACCGCGTCCACGCCGCTGTTACGTACGGCAAAACGTTCGCCCGCAACACCGCAGAAATACGCTTC
>CAYUTV010000019.1:3101-11562 GCA_964447745.1 uncultured Planctomycetia bacterium
CCGGCCGCGCCAAACCGCCGCGAGACCTCGCTGCCCAAAATCGTTCCGACCACGCGGTTCGTATTGTGTATTGCGAGTTTGGCCTTCACCTTCTCTTTATTCGAGAGAGCAGGTTCGCATAAATCCAACAGGACTTGGTTATCCAGCGATTTATCCAACCCATGGTCTTGGGGAATTTGGCAAAAACGGCCGACGTCCGCAGCCACCTTCGGCTGATGCAGAATCGGTGTCAGATCCACGCCTTTGGCCTTCCAATGATCGATGGCCTTTTTCGGCTCGATAATATCCGTGCGGCCGATCATTTCGTTGATCGTACGGAATCCAAGCTGAGCCATGATCTCGCGAGCTTCCTCGGCAATAAAATTCATAAAGTTCACCACGTGCTGCGGGTCACCGGTAAATTTTTTCCGGAGTTCCGGATCCTGCGTCGCCACACCGACGGGACACGTGTTGAGGTGGCACACACGCATCATGATGCAGCCCAGAGCCACTAGGGGCGACGTCGCAAAACCAAATTCCTCGGCGCCCAAGAGTGCTGCGATAACCACGTCGCGTCCGGTTTTTAGCTGGCCGTCCGTTTCCACGGCGATGCGGCTTCTTAAATTATTCAAAACGAGCGTTTGATGCGTCTCGGCAAGACCTAACTCCCATGGAGCGCCCGCATGCTTCAAGCTGGATAACGGCGAAGCTCCCGTGCCTCCGTCATGCCCGCTGATCAACACGACGTCCGCATGTGCCTTGGCAACACCCGCGGCAATTGTTCCCACACCTACCTCGGAAACCAATTTCACGCTGATTCGCGCCCGCGGATTGGAGTTCTTTAGATCATGAATAAGCTCGGCTAAATCCTCGATGGAATAAATGTCGTGATGCGGCGGCGGAGAAATGAGCCCCACACCCGGCGTCGACAAACGCACCTTGGCGATCCAGGGATACACCTTCGCACCCGGCAGCTGTCCGCCCTCACCCGGTTTTGCGCCCTGCGCCATCTTGATTTGAATTTCACGCGCCTGAACCAGATATTCACTCGTCACACCAAAGCGGCCCGATGCGACCTGCTTGATCGCGCTATTCTTAGAGTCGCCGTTCGCTTCCGGCGTGTAACGCGCAGGATCCTCGCCGCCTTCTCCGGTGTTGCTCTTCCCGCCGATACGGTTCATGGCCACGGCCAGCGATTCATGCGCCTCTTTGCTGATGGAACCGTAAGACATGGCACCCGTCTTAAAACGTTTGACGATCTCGGACGCGGGTTCCACTTCTTCAAGCGGAATGGATTTGAGCGACGCTTTAAGATCAAACAAACCTCTCAGCGTACAATAATTCTTTGCTTGATGGTCAACGGCCTGTGAGTATTCTTTGAAAACTTTATAGTTTTTCGTGCGAACGGATAACTGGAGTTTGTGCACGGTCTCGGGATTAAATAAATGGTACTCCCCTTCACGGCGCCATTGATACTGGCCGCCGGCCTCCAGTGTGTGGCCGTTCACCCGGCGATCCGGAAACGCATGGCGGTGTCTTTTCTCCACTTCCTTCGCCAGCTCCTCAAGCCCGACGCCTTCAATGCGCGAGGCCGTCCATGTAAAATACTTGTCGATGACTTTTTTGTTTACACCGACGGCTTCAAAAATTTGAGCGCCGCAATAGCTTTGGATGGTTGAGATTCCCATTTTGGACATTGTTTTCACAACGCCCTTGGAAACGGCTTTCGCATAATTCTTCACGGCCGTTTTGTGATCAATATCCTTCAAAATACCCTGATGGATCATGTCATCCAGCGTTTCAAACGCCAGATAAGGGTTGATGGCACCCGCGCCAAAGCCGATCAGCAGAGCAAAATGATGCACTTCACGCGGTTCTCCGGACTCAAGAACTAGGCCTGCCTTGGTACGCGTGCCTTCGCGAATCAGGTGGTGATGCAGTCCCGACACGGCCAAGAGCGCGGGAATCGCAGCCATATCATGATTCACGCCGCGGTCCGACAGAATGAGGATATTCACGCCTTCTTTGATGGCCTGGCTCGCTTTTTTGTACAGGTCTTCCAACGCCTGCTCCAGCGCCTTGTGTCCGCCGTCAACTTGATACAAAAACGGAATCGTAACCGATTTGAAATGGGGGCTCTTGATATGGCGCAGCTTCTCAAACTCTTCGTTCGTCAAAATGGGGCTCTTGAGTTTAATCTGGCGGCAGCTTTCGGGTTCGGGCTTAAGCAAATTTCTTTCCGAGCCGAGTGTGGTGTCGGTGGACGTCACGATTTCTTCGCGGATACAGTCAATCGGAGGATTCGTGACCTGAGCAAAGAGCTGCTTGAAATAATTGTATAAAAGCTGTGGCTTGTTGGACAACACGGCCAACGGCGTGTCGGTTCCCATGGATCCCACGGGCTCCACACCCTGCTGGCCCATCGGCGCCATGATGATTCTAAGGTCTTCAAACGTGTAGCCGAATGCCTGCTGACGGAGTAGCACTGTTTCGTGATCGGGCTCATGCACATGAGGCGGTTCCGGCAGAGTTTCCAGCGGAACGAGATTCTCATTCAACCATTTGCGGTACGGATGCTCCGTCACGATTTTATTTTTTACTTCCTCATCGGCAATGATACTGCCCTTTTCGGTGTCTATCAGGAATATGCGGCCCGGCTGAAGACGCCCTTTATGAAGCACATTCTCGGGAGCTACGTCCACCACACCGACTTCGGAGGCCATGATGACCAAATCGTCCTTCGTCACGTAATAACGCGACGGGCGCAGTCCGTTTCTATCCAAAATCGCGCCGATCTGAACGCCGTTTGTAAATGCGATCGACGCGGGACCGTCCCACGGCTCCATCAGAGAGCTGTGATATTCATAAAAGGCCTTTTTCTCGTCGCTCATACTCTCGTGGTTAGACCAGGGCTCTGGAATCATCATCATGATCGCGTGCGTCAATGAGCGGCCGCCCAGAACAAGAAATTCAAGGCAATTATCGAACATCGCCGAGTCGGATCCGTCTTCACAGATCACGGGCATCACCTTTTTAATATCGTCTCCGAATTCCTTCGACGCGCACATCGCCTGACGGGCGTGCATCCAGTTGACGTTTCCGCGCAGCGTATTGATTTCGCCGTTATGCGCGATATAGCGGTTCGGATGCGCGCGTTCCCAGCTGGGAAACGTATTGGTGCTGAAACGCGAGTGAACAAGCGCCAAAGCGCTCTCCATCGTCTGATCGGTGAGCTCGGGGAAAAATGTCTCGACTTGCTCCGACATGAGCATGCCTTTATACACAATGGTACGGCACGAGAGACTGGCGACATAAAAATAATGCCCGCCTTTGACATTCGCGTAGCGAATCGCATTCTCCGCGCGGCGCCGGATGATATAAAGCTTTCTTTCAAAAGCCAGATCGTCTTTGATATCCGCGCTTCTGCCGATAAAGATTTGGCGAACGAACGGTTCTGAGGCCTTGGCGCTGGGTCCCAGGTCCCCGTTATCCGTGGGAACCGTTCTCCAACCGAGGAATTTCTGTCCTTCTTCGGTAACGATTTTTTCGAACGTCTTTTCGGCAGATTTGCGCTCAGCGGGCTTGGGCGAAAGCGAAACCATTCCCACGCCGTATTGACCGGCTTCCGGCAAAGTAATGCCGAGGCCCGAGCAGGCGGTTTTCAGGAATTCGTGGGGAACTTGCAGCAGAATACCCGCGCCGTCCCCCGTGTTCGGTTCGCAGCCGCACGCGCCGCGATGACGCATGTTGTTTAAAACGGTGAGGGCCTGCTTGATGATGGAATGCGATTTACGTCCTTTGAAATTGACGACAAATCCTACGCCGCAGCTGTCTTTTTCAAAGGCGGGATCATAGAGACCCTGCTTTTTTGGAACTAAAGGAGAAAACATTTTTAACCCCATATCCACCAAATTGTTATGTCCAGACACAAGATTAAATAGTATACCAATAATGAGGAAAGAATTTCAAAGAAAATCTAGGCGAGTTTCTTGAGGATTTTATCGAAAACGGTGATGGAAAAGTCGATTTCTCTCTCGGAAATAATGAAGGGCGGCGTGATAGAAACGACGTTGTGGTGAGGCCCGCAGGGCAAAAGAATGATGCCTGCGCGAAGAGACTCTTCCACAAACTGCTTGGCCTTCGCGGGCGCGGGTACGGGCTTTTTACTCAAGGGATCCGTAAACTCAATGCCTATCATGAGTCCCGAACCGCGAACGTCTCCGATCACGGCGTACTTTTGCTTCAATTCATAAAGCTTTTTACGGAAATATTCCCCCATCTGACGGCTGCGGTCAGCCAGCTTCTTTTGCTCAATCTCTTGGATGACGGCCAGCGCCACCGCGCAACCCAACGGCCAGCCCAGGAACGTGCTCGTATGCAGTGATTCTCCCGTCGATTGCCCCCAGGAGTGCATGATGCGCGCTGTTCCGATGCAGGCGGACACGGGAAACCCCGCGGCCATCCCCTTTCCAAGACACAGGATATCGGGCACCACATTGGACTTCTCCACGGCAAACATGGAGCCCGTACGCCCAAAACCGGTAAAAATTTCATCTGCGATCAATAGAATAGATTCTTCGTTGCAGAAATGCCGCAGTTCGGGGAGAAAGTTCTGCGGAGGAACCATGACACCACCACGGCCTTGAATGGGTTCCACGATCACAGCACCCACACGGTGCGTGCGGCTTGCTTTCTTGACCAAATTTTTGACGGCCTTCATCGAAACTTCAGTCGCCTTTGAGCCATGTGTTCGCGTATCGGGAAACGGCGCAAAATACCCGAACCCCGGAACCTGCTTGGCAAAGGGCTTTCGGAAATCCTCGCGGTGAGTCACGTTGAGCGTTCCGTACCCCAATCCGTGATAACTCCCCTCGAAAGCAATGACGCCTGTCTTCTTGGTTGCCATCACTGCGGTCTTTAGCGCGGATTCCACCGCTTCAAAACCGGAGGAAGAAAAAATGGTCTGACTTAAATTTCCGGGCGTGATTTCGCTCAAGCGCTTGGCCAGAAGAATTTTTATTTCATTGGGGTGCACGTCTCCCATCCCGTGAATCATGAGCTCGGCTTGTTTCTTCATGGCTTGGAGAACCGCTTTAGACGAATGCCCGATGCCCGTCACCGCAAAAGAACTGGAGAAATCCAAAAACCGGTTCCCGTCGACGTCTATAATGTTGGCTCCGTGCGCTTTTTTAAAGAAAATCGGAAAAACACCGCCGACATAAGTGATCTGAGGACATTCGTAGCGCTTGAGCTGTTCGGTGAGCTTCACGGACTGTGGGCCGGGAAATACTTTGTTACGGACTTTCGGAAGGGCTATCTTGGGGAAATCGTCTTTCTTTTTTTGAAATGGAAACGCAAAAAAGGAGGGCTTTTTTACGAGGTTTTTCACCTTAGGTGTGCTGTGCCTCCAGATAACGCTCGGCGTCCAAGGCCGCCATGCAGCCGGATCCGGCCGCTGTGATGGCCTGCCGGTACTTGAAATCCTGCACATCCCCGCACGCAAAAACACCCGGAACGCTGGTGTGCGTTCCGTCATGAACCTTGATATACCCTTTCGGGTCCAATTCGATCTTGCCCTTGAATACCTCGGAGTTCGGCGTGTGCCCGATGGCCATGAAAACACCGTCGGTCTTTCTTTCGGATTTCTCGCCGGTCTTGAGGTTCTTCAGAATGACGCTGGTTACTTTCTTTTGAGAGGGGTCCTTGATTTCTTCGATCGTGGAATCCCAAACGTAATCGATCTTTTTGTTGCTAAAAGCGCGGTCCTGCATGATTTTAGAAGCGCGCAGCGCTTCGCGGCGATGCACCAGCGTCACCTTCGTTGCGAATTTTGTCAGAAACGTCGCTTCCTCGACCGCGGAGTCTCCCCCGCCGACGACCATCACTTCTTTATTTTTAAAAAAGAAACCGTCACAAGTCGCGCAGGCGGAAACACCGTAACCCTGCAGGGCTTTTTCCGAAGGAATACCAAGCCAATTGGCGGAGGCACCTGTGGAAATAATAACGCTGTTGGCAAAATAATCTTTTTCACCCGCGGTGAGTTTAAAAGGTTTTTTCGAGAAATCTACGGCGGTCACGTCTTCGGTCACAAGCACTGTTCCAAACCGTGCGGCCTGCTGGCGAAACAAGTCCATCATCTCGGGTCCCATGATGCCCTTTGGAAATCCGGGATAGTTTTCGACTTCCGTGGTGAGCATGAGTTGTCCGCCGGGTTGGCCGCCTTTGGCCAGCCCCTCAAACAACAATGGCTTTAGATTGGCTCGCGCCGCATAAATAGCCGCCGTAAAACCCGCCGGTCCCGACCCTATGATAATGACATTATAAACTTCGCTCATAACTCTCCCATAAATTTTAAGCCATGGTTTTGGGCCATGGCTTAATAAAACGCTATAAAGTCAGATCCTAAAACCTTATGGCCCGTCGCTCCCGATGGCCTCTACGGGGCAACCCTCTTTGGCTTCTTTACAGAGCGCCTCTTCTTCGGGGGTTGTGGGCTGCTTTTTCACAAAGGAATAGCCGCCGCTCTGGTTTCTGTCAAAATTGGATGGAGCCGTTTGACGACACAAGTCGCAGTCAATGCACTGGGTGTCTACGTAAAAAGCACCGGCCACATTGTCCTGGTACTTGTTTGCCTTATCTGCCATACCTTCCTCCTTAAGTCCTGTATAAACCCACATTAACAAGAAATGTTAGTGCTGTCAAACCTTTAAAACGATTTTGCCAAAATTCTGCCGGCTTTCCATGCGCTGATGAGCGCTCACGGCTTCCTTGAGCGGGATTACCTGGTCTACGATGGGTTTGAGAACACCGCGCTCTGCCATCTCAATCACTTTGAAGAGTTCGGCCATACTTCCCATGTAAGCCCCGAGAATGCTCAGTTGCTTGGAATAGAGATAGCGTATGTCCATCTCGGCCTTGGGTCCCGAAGTCGCGCCACACGTAACCATACGCCCGCCCCGCTTGAGACAGGTCAGATTCTTCTGCCAGGTTTCGGGACCGATATGCTCAAACACCACGTCTATCCCCTGCCCGTTGGTCAGCCTTCTAATTTCCTCGGAAAAATCTTTGGTCTTATACAAAATCACTTCATCGGCGCCCAGTTTCTTTGCGTGCGCCACTTTTTTATAATCGCCGACCGTTGTGTAGACGGTGGCTCCGAGAAATTTGGCCAGCTGAATAGCCATGCTTCCGATTCCTGAACCCGCGGCATGAATCAATACGGTTTCCCCGGCACGCACGTCCGCACGCGTCACGAGCATGTGATACGCGGTGAGTCCGGCCAAAGGCAGCGCCGCCCACTCCTCAAAATTAAATTTTTCCGAGGCGGGAATTACGTAGGTTTCATCCACCGCCACTTGCTCGGCATATCCACCCTGCGATTGAAGTCCTAATATTTGGAAGAAAGGAGAATAACTGTCACGGCCGGCGTAAAGCTCGCTTTGATACTTGGGGACTTGGCCTGGAGAAACGATGACGTGCTGGCCTTTTTTGACTTTTTTGACGCCTTTGCCGGTTTCAAGCACAATTCCGGAAACATCCGAGCCCGGAATATGCGGCAGAGGAATCTGAACATTCGGTAAACCTTGGCGCACCCAAATATCCA
The DNA here is from genome assembly GCA_964447745.1 of uncultured Planctomycetia bacterium. Taxonomy (GTDB): domain Bacteria; phylum Omnitrophota; class Gorgyraeia; order 2-02-FULL-51-18; family 2-02-FULL-51-18; genus CAYUTV01. The sequence continues at coordinate 10,684 of CAYUTV010000019.1, forward strand.
GGTGATTCAGCGCACAGGCTTTGATTCCGATAAGAACATCATCGGGACCGACGGCGGGATCTTTGAAGGTGTCGTATTTTAAGACTTCAGGGCCGCCGTGTTTCTCGAAGAAAACGGCCTTCATGCAAGATAGCTTTTAACCAGGCGGACAAAGAGACGCACACCCATTCCGGTGGCGCCGATCGGAGCCAGGGGCTTCGGACTGTCGGCCCAGGCGGTGCCGGCCACGTCCAGATGCGCCCACGCTTTGGTGTGATCCGCGAATTCCTTCAGAAACATACCCGCCGTGATGGTGCCGGCGTATTTTTTGCTGATGTTTTGGATATCCGCGTAAGTGGCACGGATTAATTCATAATATTCATCCCACAGCGGAAGCTCCCAGCAGCGTTCGCCCGTATAATTGCCGGCTTCAATGATGCGCTGCACAAGATGCGGGTCCGTGCCCATGAGACCGCTCGCGATATCATTAAACGTCACCGGGCATGCACCCGTCAACGTGGCGATATCGACGAGAATCTTGGGATTATATTTTTTGGCGTAGCTTAGAGCGTCGGCAAGAATCAGGCGCCCTTCCGCGTCGGTGTTCAACACTTCTACGGTTTTGCCGTTATGACAGCGGATAATATCACCGGGGCGTTGCGCACGGGAACCCGGCATATTTTCCACGAGCGGTGTAATGCCGATAACCTTGATGGGCAGCTTCAGATTCGCGATGGCCTTCATGGCACCCATCACCGCCGCCGCGCCGCACATATCAAATTTCATTTTATCCATGTCATTGGACGGTTTGATGGAAATACCGCCCGTATCAAAGCAAACGCCTTTTCCCACAAGAACAATCGGATTGGACGAAGTGCGGTTACTGACTTTATTTTCCAA
>CAYUTV010000019.1:11662-16753 GCA_964447745.1 uncultured Planctomycetia bacterium
AAAAGATAGGTTTCCCCGAAGCGCGGGACAAATTTCTTTTCTTTCAGAGCTTTTTCGAGATTCGTTTTGGTGGCGCGGTCGAGAGGAGCGGATGAGGCCAATCCCTTGTCGTCCTCAAAAAACGCGACGGCAAGAATATCCGCGGCTTTGAACAATTTGCCGCTTTTAAATTCGACGTTCATTGTCACTCCTTATCCGGCCTGGGGCGCTCCGCTGCCCGATGCGAACTGAATCTTTACCTTCACGGAACCGTTGGTGGATTTGGGCATATTTTCCACGAGAAACAAAGCTCTCTCGCGGTTGATTGCCTTGGGAAATTCAAGCTTGATGGAAAATTCATGGGAAATTCTGACACCGCGCCGGTGCAACGCCTTCAGGATCTGACCGAATTCCTTACCGCCGTCCAACGATTCTCCGCGGACACGCAATTCCAGCGACTTGATGGCCTTAGTCTCCTTCAAGCGACCCTCCACATCGTCTTTGACCTGAGAAGGCAGTACAAAACTCTCACTTTCGAAAGAATCGGTCATATTAGGGCTCCTCCTATGTTGAATGCGACGCCTTTTTGAAGACCGTATGGGAGTGAATCGGAACAAAAAACGCCAACTGAGCGGTGTGAAGCTGTGGAAACTGCGTTATCGGTAAAAAAATTTTGAAATATCATTGATGAGATGATTATAATGACAAAAAACTGACTTCGCAATAGAAAATATAGGATTTAAGCGCGGACGGTCTCGCTGGCGAGCAGCGGCGTCATGCCGCCCACTTCTTTGTAGCCCAACTTCTTCAGAAAATCCTGAATCAATTCTTCCTCGATCTTGGTGCAGCGTTCATGCTCCATGCTGGTGCATGACACCTGCCCGCCTGCGATCATTCCATGGCCGCCGGCCGTGCCTTTTTTGCCGATCAGGCGCCGCAAGAAACGCCCCGCCTCGCCCTTCGTGTTCGTGGTGCGGATGGATACCACGATGCGGTCTTTGTAGCGCCCCAAACACATGGACCAGTTGATACGTTCAATGCGCAGCATAAAATCAGCGATGAACGCCACAAAGTCCGGATTTTTGATCTCGCCAATGGACGTCGCGACGGCATTCCGGTAAATAAAGCTGTGGTGCAGCGCGCGGTTCACGATGATGAAGTAGTCCCTGGGGAGCTTCGGGTGTTCGATCGCCGCGAGTAGTTTTTTATTGCTGATGGGGAACAACGCCAGATACGCCTGAATGTCTTTTTCTCCGGCTTCCCTACCCAGATCCTGCGTTTCAGAGCTGATGCCGTACGACAGCGCTGTCGCGATGCTCGTGGGGATTTCGAGGCCGCTCTCCAACAGGTACTCGGTCAGAATGGTAGCGGTCGCGCCGTAGCCCGTCCGGATATCCATGAACTCGGCCTTGGTGTTTTTCCGGGGCGGATGATGATCAATGATGATGATCGGCTTGCGGTTCTTGGGAAATGAGCTGTTGCCGGTGTGCGGCTGCATATCGACCACCGCGAAATCCGTGCCGGACCGGAAATCCTTGTCCGACAAGGGAGCGACGCGCAGCCCTAACACGCGGATCATGGCTCTGTTTTCGGCGCGGCCCACGATGCCGCCGTAACGAACCACCGCGGGAATCTTAAACTTATTTTTGACGATGTGAGCGAGGGCCACCGCGCAGGAAACGGAATCCGGGTCGGGATTATCGTGCGTCAGAACCACAAGACGCTTGGTGCCCTTGAGCACCTCTTCCATTTTCTTCAGGTTATCCTGAATTTCGGCGGAATTAGTGATCATTTAGTAGCGCGGGCAGCTGGGGTCCACGTCCGTGGACCAGGCGTCGATTCCGCCGGCGAGATTCTTCACTTTTTTATAGCCCATCTTGCCGAGAAACTCCGCGGCTTTCGCGCTGCGGCCGCCGAAGTGGCACTGCACGACGATTTCGTCAGCGGTGTCCAATTCGTGAACGCGTTCGGGCAAATTCCCCAACGGGATCAATTTAGAACCGGGAATCTGGTTGATCTGGTATTCATTGGGTTCACGAACATCGATCAAACGGAATTTCTTTTTCTGATCGATCCACTTTTTAAGTTCTATGGCAGAGATCTCCTCCACACCATTCGAGGCTCCTGCCGGCTTTTTTTCTTCGCCGCGCGTAATTCCGCAAAAAGCGTCGTAGTCGATGAGTTCTTTGATGGTCGGCGCGTCGCCGCATACGGGGCACTTGGGATTACGGCGGAACTTCACTTCACGGAAATTCATCTTGAGCGCATCATAAAGCATGAGCCGCCCTATCAGAAGGTCTCCTTTGCCCAACAATAGCTTCACCACTTCCGTGGCCTGAATCACGCCGATAACGCCGGGAAGAATTCCCAAGACTCCGCCTTCAGCACAGCTTGGCACCATGCCCGGAGGAGGCGGCTCGGCAAAAAGGCAGCGGTAGCAGGGTCCGCCTTTTCCGGGATAAAAAACGGTCGCCTGCCCGTCAAAACGGAAAATACTGCCGTACACAAAAGGTTTCTTGGCGAATACGCAGGCATCATTTACAAGGTACCGTGTCTGGAAATTGTCGGTGCCGTCCAGAAGGATGTCATAATCCTTCAGGATCTTCATGATATTGTCTTTGCTCAGGCGCTCGTTGTACGTGACCACTTTCACGTTGGGATTGATCTCCGCCAGTCTCTGCTTGGCAGACTCCACCTTGGGCTTGCCGACGCTACTGGTGCTATGAATAATCTGCCGCTGAAGGTTCGAGAAATCGACCACGTCAAAGTCGATGAGGCCGAGGGTTCCGATGCCTGCCGCCGCTAAATAGAGCGCAGCCGGGGATCCCAGGCCACCTGTCCCAATTAGTAAAACCTTACCCGCCTTGAGCTTCTCCTGCCCCTCTACCCCCACTTCGGGCATGATCAGGTGACGGCTATACCTTAAGATTTCGTCTTGCGTTAGAGCCATTTCGTCCTCCAAATTTGAGCTTTGTATTATATCACAAGGCAGAGCGTTTTCTAATATCTCGGACTACGGGAGCCAGCTGATTCATAAGGGCATCCACATCCCCCTGGGTGTTAAAACAGCCCAGCCCAAAACGAAGGGCCGATCTGCATCTTTCATCGCTTAACCCCAGCGCTTTAAGTGTATAAGACCTTTCGGGACTGCTTGAGAGACACGCGGATCCGGTGGATAAGGCAACGTTTTTGAGCCGCTTTAAAACCTCCTCCGCATCCACCCCCTGAATACTGACATTCCAGTTATTGGGAAGCCGCTCTTGCAAATCCCCGTTTTCGTGCCAATCCGGCAATAACGCCAAAAATCGCTGGCGTAAATAATCGCGAAGCGCTTTTACTTTTCGAGTATTCTTCTCGCGTTCCGTATAAGCGATTTCACAGGCCTCTCCAAGACCGACGATGCCCGGCACATTCAGCGTACCTGAACGAAATCCCGTTTCCTGCCCCCCACCGTCGAACAGCGGCGTGAGCTTCACGCGCGGATTTTCTTTTCGAACATAAAGCGCCCCAACCCCTTTGGGTCCATAAATTTTATGCCCCGACAAAGACAATAGATCGATTCCCATCGCCTGGACGTCAACAGCAACCCATCCCAACGCCTGCGCGGCGTCACAGTGGAACAAAATTCCTTTTTCTTTGGCGATCTTGCCGATTTGAGCGATGGGTTGAATCACACCGATTTCATTATTCGCAAACATCACCGAAATTAAAATGGTCGACGGCTTGATTGATTTTTTGAGTGTCTCGAGGTCAATCAAACCGTTTGACTGAACGGGCAAATAAGTGACCTCAGCGCCCTCGAGTGCCAGGCGCTTGCACGGATCCAAAACCGTTTTGTGCTCGGTGGAAACGGTGACAATATGGCTCCCCTTATCGCGGTAGGCCGCCGCGATTCCTTTCAAAGCCAGGTTATTGGACTCCGAAGCGCCGCTCGTAAAATAAATTTCGTTCGCGTGTGCGCCGATCAAACGGGCAACGGACTCCCGTGCGCGCTCCACGGCTTCACGGGCCGACTTTCCCAGAGCATGCGTGGCGCTCGAGGGGTTGCCGAAATCTTCCTTCAAGTAAGGAAGCATCGCCTTGAGCACTCGGGCATCCATAGGCGTCGTCGCATGATGGTCGAAATAGATGATCTTTTTCATGATAGGTTCTCTTTCCGGAAGCGGGTCCTGCCGCCTGCGGGACTCTTATCGTCCTCGGTGCCTTCGGCACCTGCGGCGCGATAAGAGGACTCCCCTCCGGCGTCACCCGCTTCGAGGTTTTCTTTCACAGTCTTTGCATTTCTTCTTAGACCGGTGAGTTTTGACCGTTTAAGGGGGCTTCCCTGGAAATTGATGCCAAATGTGTCTTCGCTCATTGTTTCAATCTCTTCGAGATTCAACCACGAACCGGCGCGTTTATTTTCATAGAGCTCCGGCTGTGTCGTCGTTTTGGCGCGAAAATTATACGGACAAACATTCTGACAGATATCACATCCAAAAGCCCACTCACCTATCCCCTTTTTTAATTGATCGGGATGCTCGTCTTTGGACTCAATCGTGAGATAAGAAATACAGCGGCGCGCATCCAGCTGATAATCGCCCAACAGCGCTCCGGTGGGACACGCGTCGATACAAATACGGCAAGACCCGCACGCCCCCGTGTGAGGCGCGTCGAACTCCAGCTCCAAATCCGTCAACAGACTCGCCAGAAACACCCACGAACCGTAATTTCTTGTGATGATATTCGTGTTCTTTCCGAAAAAACCCAGCCCCGCTTCTTTGGCAAACGCTTTCTCCAACACGGGTCCCGTGTCCACGTAGGCCTTTACCTTGGCACCCGCGGACAATTGCGAAATATAGAGAGATAATTTCTTCAGCTTCTTTTCGATGACCTTGTGATAGTCGGCGCCGTACGCATATCGCGCGATTTTGCCCGCGGGGTAATCCGGCTTCTCGTCCTCCGGATGGAAATAATTCACGGCCAACGAAATGACGGTCTTGGCACCCGGCAGTGATTTGTCAGGCTCGGAACGCCTGTGTGCATCACGCGACATGTACTCCATGCCTCCCGCGTAACCGTTCTCCACCCAGCGCCCCATCGCCTGCCCATACTTCTCCGGCAACCGGGCGG
>CAYUTV010000020.1:0-16641 GCA_964447745.1 uncultured Planctomycetia bacterium
AAGCGACCCAACTCACTGGGAATGAGACGGAACTGCATTTAATGAGAGAAGCCGTTGGCAAGATCTCACATCCGCGCTCCGCGTTCACGGCGGCGGAGTTCATCACCCGTGTCTAGCGCGGATCCCGTTCGTCAACTGCGGCAACTCCTGGAAACCGAGGCAGCTTTTGGCTTATCCGGGGTTCCTGTGACTGTACCCGCCGGAGCGCGAACCACGGCCCCGGTTTCTGAAACATTGAATCAATTGGAACAAGAGTTTCGTGATTGCCGGATATGCGGCTTGTGTGAAACACGCACCAAGCTGGTTTTTGGCTCCGGAAACCCGCGGGCACAGCTCATGTTTATCGGCGAGGCGCCCGGATATGATGAAGACCAGCAGGGTTTGCCTTTTGTGGGTGCCGCCGGGCAGCTCCTCACCAAAATCATCGAAGCGATGAAACTGAAGCGCGAAGATGTGTACATCGCGAATTGCCTGAAATGCCGTCCGCCGGGCAACCGCAATCCGCTGCCGACGGAGATTATCAGCTGTAAGCCCATTCTCATGCGCCAGATCGAGGCGATCAAGCCCAAGGTTATTTGTACATTGGGCAAATTTGCGGCTCAAACAATGCTTGATTCGACGGAACCCATCTCGCGGCTGCGGGGACGTTTTTTTGACTGGAACGGTACGAAACTTATGCCGACATTTCACCCGGCGTACTTGCTGCGTAATCCGGGCGACAAAAAGCTGGTATGGCAGGATGTTCAGCTGATTATGAAAGAGTTGGGCGGCTAAACATGCAGACGCTGTTTGCGGATATCGCACTGGCCTTGCCGTCTGCAGGCACGTTTCAATACGCGATTCCCGAAAACATGCAGGATCAGGCCCAGGTGGGCAAGCGTGTCTTCGCATCGGTCCGGACCCGCCGAATGGTGGGCTATGTCGTTGGTCTTTCCCACGAAAAATTGTTTGATGAAGTGAAGCCCATTGACGGGATTATCGACGAGTTTCCCGTCCTGTCAGACTCGTTTCTTGAGCTCACGCGCTGGTTGTCCGAGTACTATTTTTGCTCCTGGGGACAGGCCATTGACGCCGCGCTGCCCGCGCCCTTCAAAAAAGGCCGCTTCCTGATGAAAAGCCGCACAAAAAAAATGAGCGCTCATACCGAAATCGTCAATCCGGGTGCTCTCACGCTGACACCGCATCAAAACGAAGTTTACCAAACCATCAAAACTTCGTTCCTGTCCGCGAATCCGGAACCGTTTCTGCTACACGGTATTACGGGCAGCGGTAAAACCGAAGTTTATATGCAGATCATCGGCGAGCTTTTGCGGCACGGAAAAGGCAGCATCGTTCTGGTTCCTGAGATCTCCTTGACGCCGCAGACCGTTGACCGTTTTTTCTCGCGCTTTGGCGACCAGATCGCCATTATTCATAGCCGTCTATCTCAGGCGCATCGGGTGGAGGAATGGCATCGCCTGCGTAAAGGGCAGGCGAAGATCGTCGTGGGTGCCAGATCCGCCGTGTTCAGTCCGGTACAAAATCTCGGCGCGATCATCATTGATGAGGAACACGACACATCCTATAAACAAGGGGAGACACCACGGTATGAGACGCGAACGGTCGCATTCAAACGTGCCGAAATCGAGAAGGCCGGCGTGATACTCGGGAGTGCTACGCCTTCGCTTGAGGCGTTTCATGCGGCTTGTGAAAAAAAGATCCGTATTCTTACCCTGCCTGAGCGCATCGAAAAGCGTCCGCTGCCTCGAGTAGAGGTGGTGGACATGCGGCGCGAGCATGAAGGTAAACGTGAGAGGATTTTCTCATCCGCGCTTGAAAGGAATATCCGCGAGTCTCTGGCCAAAAAGGAACAGGTGATGGTTTTGTTGAACAGGCGCGGATTTTCCACTTACCTGCATTGTTCCTCATGCGGGTACGTCATGTCCTGCAAAAATTGCCGCATCAGTCTCACGTATCATTTTGACCGCGGTTTTGCGATGTGCCACGTGTGTCATTACAGCGAAAAGCCGCCGCAGCTGTGCCCCGGATGCCAAAAACACCGGCTGCATTATTTCGGGATAGGGACGCAGAAGGTCGAGCTTGAAGCTTCTAAGCTTTTTTTGGGCTCGCGTATCGGTCGAATGGACGCCGACTCCACATCAAAGAAGGATTCTCACGAAACCATTCTGAGGGCGTTCAAAAGAGGCGAGCTCGACATCCTGATCGGTACCCAGATGATCGCCAAAGGCCACGATTTTCCCAACGTCTCCCTGATCGGCGTGATATCCGCCGACACGGCGCTGCACATACCGGATTTTCGTGCCGCAGAGCGGACGTTTGATTTGCTGACCCAAGTCGCAGGCAGAGCCGGCAGAGGCGATATTCCGGGCAAGGTGATCGTGCAGACCTATGTGCCCCACCATTACGCAATCCAGGCCGCGCAGAAACACGATTATGCCTCCTTTTTCGCAAAAGAAATCGTTCTAAGAAATGAGTTATACATGCCGCCATGGACGCATCTGACGCAGTTGATTTTGAGCGGTCCTCTGGAGAAGGAAGTTCTCCGGCAAATATTGGAACTGGAAAAGATTTTGAGAACACGACTGGATATGACCGTATGCAAACTATTGGGACCCGCGCCAAGCGTGATTTCCAAGGAAAAAGGCCTTTACCGGTGGAATCTTTTTATTCAGTCTCAAACCATTGAAGGGTTGAGCGCCCCTTTGAGGGAGGCACTGAAGGAATTCAAGAAAAGCCGGGTAACGCTCACGGTCGATGTGGACCCGCAATAACGCTCATGCTAAAATAGCGCTTTCGAAAGGAAGCCAATGTCCGTTTTACGAGTAGTAAAATATCCCGACAAACGATTAAAGATGAAGGCCGAGGAAGTTCTTAAAATCACGGCCGAAGAGACGAAGCTTGTACGCGATATGATCGACACGATGTACGCGGAGAGCGGCGTGGGTCTTGCCGCCAACCAAGTGGGTGTCTTGAAGCAGATATTCGTCGCCAGCCCCGACCAAGTGAAGGGCAATGAGCTCGTTTTCTTTAATCCCAAGATCATCAAAACAGAAGGCATCGTCAAAGAATTCGAAGGTTGTCTCAGCGTGCCCGAATTATACGAGCCGGTGAAAAGGGCCAAGCGCGTTTGGATGAGAGCGATGACGCTCAAGGGAGAGACGGTTGAAATCAAAGCCGACGGCCTCCTGTCCCGCATTTTCCAGCATGAAATCGATCACTTAAACGGCATTCTGTTTGTTGACCGGCTAGGCCTAATCAAAACCGGCCTCGTACAGAAAAAACTAAAAAAGAAACTCACATTCCCCAAAGCATGAAGATTGCCTTCTTGGGCACGGGTCGATTCGGACTGCCGAGTCTGGATCGTCTGAAAAACTCTTCACATGAACTCATCTGCGTGATGAGCGTTCCTGATAAAGCGCAGGGCAGGAATCTCAAACTTTCTCCTTCGCCCGTGAAGGTTTGGGCCCTGAATCACGAAATCACCTACCATGATTACATTTCTCACGAGCAGGCTTCGGACTTGTTGAAATCCTTAACCCCGGACGTGATCGTTGTTATTGCTTTTGGCAAGCTATTGCCGCAATCACTGATCGACCTTCCGCGCCGGATGACGATCAACGTCCATTCGTCTTTATTGCCTAAATACCGCGGTGCCGCCCCTATCCATTGGGCGATTCTAAGCGGTGACAAGGAAACCGGCGTGACCGTGATGAAAATGAACGCCCAGTTGGATGCAGGGGATATTCTCATGCAGCGGAGCACTGTCATTGAAAAAGAAGATGATTTGGACGCGTTGGAGCAGCGTTTGAGTCTCTTGGGGGCGGAGACGCTTCTCGAGTCGCTTGACTGTCTTGAAAACAACAAGCTATCGCAAACCCCGCAGAATCCGGAAGGCGTGTCCTATGCCAAAAAAATCAGCAAGGAAGACGGACGTGTGGATTGGACGATGTCTGCGAGCGAACTGGAGAACCGCGTACGCGCGTTTCGCCGCTGGCCTGTTTGTCACACGCTTTGGAACGGAAAGCGGCTTCTGATCTTAAGGGCGCACCGCGAACCGGACTCCAAGGCTCCGGGCTCATTCTCACCGGGCAAGGTGATCTCGGCTACCGCGGCGGACGGATTGCGCGTCGCCACAGGCGACGGCATTTTAAGGATTGAAGAGCTTCAGGCGGAAGGACGTAAACCGCTGGCTGCCGCCGATTTTCTGCTGGGATCGACGATAAAAGCGGGCGAGCTGTTGAAATAGTCTGCAGAAGCCTATATAATGCTCCCATAAATGTATTTACACTCTGTCGCTCCCAAAGAACTTATTCAGGCGGATTTTGAAGTCCTCAAATCTTACGAAAAACTTCTTACCAGCCCTGATATCGAAGAACTCCTATTAATTCAATCCGTGGAAGGCCGCGCCCATAACGGGTCCGGCGTATTCAATAAAAGAACGTATGTAAACACTTCGATCGACGATGTGGTTCGCGCGCTTGACCGCGACGCGGAGGACATCAAGCGACGTCGGCAGGCGATCGTTGACGACATCACCAATTTTGTGACGGATGTCATTCACGGCGAAAAAAGAGAGCGGCTCGTAAATGAGAGCGGCGCGCCGTTTGTGGGGATTCCTTTGTTCCGCGACCTAAAGGTGAATTCCCGAGACGTGGTGCGCGGCATTTATATGGGCGGTCTCCGCGACAACCCTGATATACGATTGGAAGCGGAACGCGCGTACAACACAAAAATCGGCGGCGGAAAGTGTTACATCATTGATCTCAAGACCATGCTCGATATGAATCTCGACGGAGAGCGGCTTGCTCACGAGGCCCATGAGTCGGATATCGACGAGTACATGCGTAAAGGCCTCATCCTTGACACCGAAGGGATCGTGGATCCGCGTTTTCAGCGATACTTTTATATCCGCCACCGTTTGGGACCCGGTCAGTCCGATGACGCGGCGCTGATCATGGCAGGCATTTTGTATAACTTGGACGTGGCGCTGGGTGTTTTTCTGGCGGATGCAATTGATACGTTGGAAAAGTATGCGCCCGTTTACAAGGATCAGGACCAGCAGCTATCGTTTCAAATTGCGCGCGGCTTCAAGGATCTGGGGCTCTCGATGGAAGATGTCTATGAGCTGGCCTCGTTGGCCGCCATTCCGGAAGCGGAGGAACACATGGTTCCGGATAGTTCGGTGCGTTACCTCTTATCCATGGAACAACACACGAATACCTGTGCATTGATGACGCACCTCGATTTTATTCTCGGCAAGCCGGTCACGCCGTTACCTGTGAGCTTCAAGCGAATCCTATCGACACAATTCTATGATTACATCAATCGGCGCTTGGCGAACGTGGGCAAACTCGAGAAGCACGCGCTTCCGAACCTTACCGTTAAGGAGCTTGATCGTCCGGTGACCGATTTTGCAAAGAAAGAATTCAGCGTTGTAGCAAAGGACGCGACGATCGCCGACGTCATCAAAAAATTCAAGGAAACCAAATCCGAAATCATCATTATCCAGGATAAAAATAACCGCGTGGTGGGAACGGTCAGCCCATCCGATCTTTTGCATTACATGGACGGAAGCAACGGAATCAAAGGGGCCGGCAATGCCAGAACTTAGGCGCGACCCCGTGGTGGGTTACTGGACGATTATTTCGACCGAGAGATCGCGGCGTCCCGTGCAATTCAACGTCCCGACCAACGGGACGGAAAAGGAATGTCCTTTTTGTGAAAATCGCGAGAAAGAAACACCTGAGGAGGTGTACGCGATTCGCAAGCCGGGGAGTAAGGCTAATGGTCCGGGATGGGATGTTCGCGTGATTAAAAGCAAACAGCCGATTTTGTCTCCCGATCTTGTGCTCGACCGGCACGGGGAAGGGCTCTACGATTTGATGCAGGGCGTCGGGACGCATGAGGTGATCGTGGAATCCGCGGAGCACAAGGCCAGTCTCGCCGAGCTCAGCCAGGCCCAGGTGGAAAAAATTGTCGCCGCTTATGTTCAGCGCATGACGGAGCTTGAAAAGGACCCGCGGTTTAAATATGTTCTGTTGTTTAAAAATCACGGACTGATCTCGGGTGCGTCGCGCGATATCGCCCGTCATACCCGTTCACAGATTATCGCCACACCAGTTACGCCAAAGCGTGTAAAAGAAGAGCTTTTGCAAACCAAAAGCTACTACGATCGTCGTGAGCGCTGTGTCAGCTGTGATGTCCTGCGTCAGGAGATGGCGGACCGCAGTCGCCTTGTTCATGAAAACGAACATTTTTTTGCGTTTTGCCCTTTTGCGTCACGCTCTCCGTTTGAAATGTGGATACTTCCAAAAAAGCATAGCGCCGACTTTTGCAAGTTGCCCGCCGGACATATTCCCGGATTCGCTTCGATTCTCAAGGAGTGCCTCGGCAGGATCAAAGCGCTGTTAAATGATCCGCCGTACAATTTTATCCTTCACACGGCACCTTATCGCCATAAAGCCAAAGAGGGCTATTGGAAGACCATCGAAGACGACTACCATTGGTATTTCCAGATATCGCCGCGGCTTAGCCATGATGCCGGTTTTGAGTGGGGAACGGGGATACACATCAACCCCACGCCTCCCGAGGACGCCGCGCAATTGCTGCGGGAAGCGAAAACGGGTAGCTGACCATGGGCCAACTGAGAAAAGACCCCGTCACCGGGCGATGGGTGATCGTGAATATTGAAGCGCCCAAGCGCGCCGATGAATATCCCACGGAAGAACATTTAAAGACGAGCAAGACCTGTCCGTTTTGTCCCGGAAACGAAGCAAAGACGCCGCCCGAGATCGTGGCCCTGGGCCGCAAGACCGGCGCCAAGACGCCGTCGAATTGGCTGGTGCGTGTAATCCCCAATAAATTTCCCGCTCTTCGGATTGAAGAGAGCACGGAAAAAGAAGGGATAGGCATCTACGATAAAATCGGCGGATTCGGTGCGCATGAGGTCATCATTGAAACGCCCGAGCACGACAAAGAGATGGCCGACCTTCCGGTGGAGCATGTGGAATTGATCCTGAAGGCTTACCGCGACCGTTGCCTCGATCTAAGAAAAGATCCGCGTTTCAAATACATTCTAATTTTTAAAAATTACGGCGCGTCGGCGGGAGCAAGTCTCGAGCATCCGCACTCGCAGCTGATCGCGCTTCCCATTGTGCCATCACGCGTCTCGGGTGAAGCAAAAGGTTCTCTAAAACATTATGAGCACACGGAGAGGTGTCTTTACTGCGATATGCTGTCCCAGGAAAAGGTGGAGTGGCGCCTTACGGTTTTGAGTGAGCCGGGATTTATCGCGGTAGCACCCTTCGCGTCGCGCTTTCCTTTTGAGACTTGGATTCTCCCTAAAAGTCATGCGCCAAGCTTTGACGCCATCACGGACGAGGAGATCAAGCACCTCGCTTCAGCCTTAAAGCATACGCTGCTCAAGCTGAAACATGCTTTAAAAGACCCTTCGTTTAATTTTATGATTCACACCCTTCCGATCCACGGCAAGGAGGGGGACAGTTACCATTGGCACATCGAGATCATCCCTCACCTGACACGCGTCGCCGGTTTTGAGCTGGGCACGGGTTTCTATGTCAACCCCAGCACCCCTGAACTGGCCGCCGAAACACTTCGCAAAACCGAGCCGCTTCTCTAAGTTTTGTTGGAGAAAGTTTGTAACTCTGTTATAATAACTGGCTTATGAATAAAATTGCTTTACGCCTGCTAGTCAGCGTCTTTTTTATCGGGCTGCTGTTTTACTTTATGAAAGACAGCATTCCCGTTATCTTAAAAGAGCTCAAAGAAGTGGACCTAAAGCTCTATTTCATCGCCCTGGGGATCTTCCTGGCCACCGTGCCGCTGTTGGCCATTCGTCTGCGAATGATCTTCATTGCCGAGAATGCCCCACTGAAATTCGGTGAGAGCACTGAAATCACGTTTATCGGGTATTTCTTCAATAATTTCCTGCCGTCATCCGTGGGCGGCGATATCGTCAAAGCCATGTGCGCCACCCGTGTCACCGGCCGTCCCGTTGTTTCGGTTACCTCCGTATTAATGGATCGGTTATTCGGACTCTTTACTTTTATTATGATTCCGAGCGTCAGCTACCTCTTTTTTCATAAAGGGAACAGCCATTTTGTTCCCACCGTGATCTACTCATTCCTATTTTTTTCCGTTTTATGCTTCATGATTCTTTTTAACCGCAATCTCGCGCGCAAATTCTCTTTTGTTGAAGAACTTCTTAATAAGGTGAAGCTTGGCGCCAAATTCCGGAAGATATACGACGGCCTGCATGTTTTTAAAGATAGGAAGGGTTTAATGTTTAAAGCCATGCTGCTATCCATCGTCGGTCAGGGTGTCAGTATTTACGCTGTCTATGTTTTGGCTTTGGCGTTGGGCGCGAAGGCCAATGTCATTTATTTTTATTTGCTGATTCCTGTCGTCAACCTTATCGGCATGGTTCCGTCGCTCGGAGGATTGGGGCCGCGCGAGGGCGCATACGCTTTATTGCTGAAGGACGTGATCGGGGCCGAACAGGCGATCGCCCTTAGCGTATTGGCATTGTCTATGCTTGTGATTTTGAGCGTTATAGGCGGCGTTATTTATTTGGTTCGCTCGGACTACCACATCCAGTTCAAGAACATTAAAACCCCAAAAACGGAGCTTCTATGAAGAAAATCCTCGTCATCCACGGGCCCAACCTTAATTTGTTGGGTGACCGCGAGCCGGATGTGTACGGCAAGATTAGCATTCAACAGATCGACTCAAGATTGAAGGAAGTGGCCAAGACTCACGGCGCGGAATTGGAGACCTATCAATCTAATCACGAAGGCGAAATCGTTTCGAAGATCGGCGAGGCTAAGGGCAAGTATCAGGGCCTCGTCATCAATCCGGCGGCGTACACTCATACCAGCGTCGCGATTCGCGATGCGGTCGCCGCCGTTAAACTGCCTACGGTTGAAGTGCATCTCTCCAACATCTACGCACGCGAGGCCTTTAGGCACCAATCGCTCGTGGCGCCCGTTGCTTCTGGACAGATCTCGGGATTCGGCGCTCAGAGTTATGAGCTGGGCCTTTTGGCCGTATTGAAGCTTATGGAAGGCAAATCATGACAACCGCACGGGTTCAAAATCTCTTAAAGCTTTTTCCTGCTCAGGGCATTGATGCGTTGTTGGTGAGCTCGGAACCCAACGTGACTTACCTCAGCGGTTTTAAAAATCAAGAAGCCTGGGCCGTGATCACGAGGAAGAGGCTCTATTTTATTACGGATTCCCGTTATATAGAGCAGGCCAAAAGAGAGGCAAAGGGTTTTGAAGTGATCTTGCGGGATAAAAAATCTGTGACGGAGTTGGTCGCGGATATCGTCCGGAATGAAAATATTCAGACACTGGGCTTTGAAGCGCCGATAGTCACCTACTCATTCTTTTCGATGCTGGAGAAGAAGGTGGGCGCGGATAAGCTTAAGGCAACCGGCGGACTCGTGGAATCTCTGCGAGAATTGAAGGACGCAGAAGAAGTTCGTCTCTTGAAAAAATCGGTTGATATCGCGGTCAAGGGGTATCATTTCGTAAAGAAAACGGTAAAACCGGGAATGACGGAGCGCGAAGCTCAGGCAGAGCTCGAGTTTTACACTAAGTCGCTGGGATCCCAAAAACCCGCATTCGATATCATTATCGCCGGCGGACCTCGCGGGTCCATGCCGCACTACCAAACCGGCACGCTGAAGTTCAAAAAAGGGGATGCGGTGCTCGTGGATATGGGCGTGGTTTACGACGGGTATCATTCTGATTTGACCCGGACTTTCTTTTTAGGTAGAATGAGCGCTTTGCAAAAAAAAGTATACGATATTGTGTGGGACGCGCAACGCGCGGGTATCGCCAAAGCGGGTCCGGGAGTGCCGGCCAGCGAGGTCGACGCCGTTTGCAGGCGACATATCGCGAAAGAAGGATACGCCGAGTTTTTTGGGCACGGAACAGGGCACGGAGTGGGACTTGAGATTCATGAAGCGCCCACCGTTTCACCCAAAAGCCAGACGATCCTAAAACCGGGAATGGTGATTACCGTTGAGCCGGGCATCTATCTGCCGGGCAAGGTCGGTGTGCGTATTGAGGACATGGTCCTTATCACCGAAAAAGGCCACGAAGTGCTGACCAAAGGCCTGGAAAAAAAATAGATTCGAGGTAAATGTGATAACAACCAGTCAGTTTAAAATCGGCGCAGTGATCCGCTACAACAACGATCTTTGTGAAATCCTGGAATACCAGCTCGTGAAGATGCAGCAGCGCCAGCCGATTGTCCGCACAAAACTCCGCAATCTGAAGACCGGAAATGTGAATGAAATAGCTTTTCGCTCCGGCGATAAGTTTGAAGACGCCTACCTTGAGCAAAAACCGGTTCAATACCTTTATAACGACGGCAAAAAGTACCACTTCATGGACAACGAGTCTTTTCACGAGATCGTGGTGAACGCGGAGCTCCTGGGGGATAAGGTCAATTATTTAAAGGAAAACAGCGAGGCAATCGGGCGCTACTGCGATGAAGAGTTGATCAGTATTGATTTGCCGGCATCCGTTGAATTAAAAATTATTGAAACAGAACCCGGTGTACGTGGCGATACCGCCAAAAGCGGGACCAAGCCCGCGAAAGTTGAAACCGGCGCCACAATCAAGGTTCCTTTGTTTGTGGGCAACGGTGAAACGATTCGCGTCGACACTAGGACCGGTCAATACCTGGAACGCGTTTAACCCAAGCGAGAAATCGCAGGAAGGAAAACAGGGGTGAACATCAAGGAAATCAAGGAAATGATCCAGCTCATGAATGAGAATGGATTGTCCGAGATCGAGCTGGAAAAAGACGGCCTGAAGATCAAATTAAAGAAAAACCAAGCCGGGTATATCGAGCATTCCGTGGCACACGAACTCCGTTCCGCGCCGGCGCCTGCCAGTCACCGGGAAGCCGCGCCTCCCAAAGAATCTCCCAAGCCGACTGCCGCCAAAAACGCGGTTAAGTCACCCATGGTTGGAACGTTTTACGCATCTCCCGCGCCTGATGCGCCTCCGTTCCTACAGGTCGGAATGCAGGTCGAGGTCGGTCAGGTTGTTTGCATCATCGAGGCGATGAAGCTGATGAACGAAATCAAGTCTGAAGTCCGAGGAAAGGTCGTTGAGATTGCAGTCAACAACGGCGACCCGGTGGAATTCGGGCAAGTGATCTTCGTGGTCGAATAACCCGATGTTTTCAAAAATACTGGTCGCCAATAGGGGTGAGATCGCACTCCGCATTATTCGTGCCTGCAAAGAGATGGGCGTTCGCACCGTTGCCATTTATTCCACCGCGGACAAGGATTCCATGCATGTCCAGATGGCCGACGAAGCCGTTTGTATCGGCAATCCCGCGGCAAACCAGAGTTATTTAAATATCCCCGCCATTATCAGCGCTGCCGAGATCACGGACGTCGACGCCATTCATCCGGGGTACGGTTTTTTGGCGGAAAACGCCCATTTTGCCGAAATTTGCGAGTCCTGCCAGATCAAGTTCATCGGACCCAGTCCGCAGGCGATTCGTTTGATGGGCGACAAGATGACCGCCCGTGAAACCGTGCGTAAAGTTGGGGTCCCCATTGTTCCGGGCGCTCAGAGCATCGTTAAGGATAAAGATGAGGCGTTAAAACTCGCCAAAAAGATTAAGTATCCCGTCATCATTAAGGCCACGGCGGGCGGCGGCGGACGCGGCATGCGCGTTTGTCATAATGACGTCCGTTTGGTGAGTGCGATGATGACCGCTCAGCATGAAGCGGAAGCCGCCTTCGGAAATCCGGCCGTTTACATTGAAAAGTACGTTGAAAAACCGAAACATATAGAGTTTCAGATCCTCGCCGATTCCCACGGCAATATCATTCATTTGCACGAGAGAGATTGCTCCATCCAGCGTCGCCACCAGAAGCTCGTGGAAGAGGCCCCGTCACCCTCCGTGGACTGGAAGTTGAGAAAAAAGATGGGTGAGGTGGCAGTCAAAGCGGCGCGTTCAGTGAATTATGTGAACGCCGGAACGATCGAATTTCTTTTGGATACGGACGGCAAGTTTTACTTTTTGGAAATGAACACGCGCGTCCAGGTGGAGCACGGAGTGACCGAGCTCATCACGGGTATCGATATCGTGAGAGAGCAGATTCGCATCGCGGCGGGTGAGAAGCTCAGTATCAAGAAGCAGGACAAGGTTCCGCTGCGAGGACACGCAATCGAATGCCGTATCAACGCGGAAGATCCCGCGAATAACTTTACGCCGTCTCCCGGAAAAATCGAAAAATACAACGCTCCGGGCGGACCCGGCATCCGTATCGACAGCAACGCCCACGCCGGCTACACCGTGTTGCCCTATTACGACTCGATGATCGCGAAGCTCATGGCCTATGGGAAAAACCGCGCCGAAGCGATCTCCATCATGCAGCGGGCGCTGGACGAGTTTGTCATCGAACCGATCAAGACGACGATCCCGATCCATCGAGAGATTATGAAAAATCCGATTTTCCGCCGTGCGCAAATGTACACCGATTTTATTCCCCGTATCATGGGGGACTGGTCCGACAAGCCAGAAGAGGCCGGCGTCGAAGCCAAAAAAGTTTAGAACGAACAAACACATACAAGGAGAGCGATTCGATGAAAGTGGGAATTTTGACAGGTGGCGGAGATTGTCCAGGGTTGAATCCGGTTATTCGCGCGGCTGTAAAACGCGGCTTGCAAGAAGGCTGGGAAATGATCGGTATCCTGAACGGATGGAAGGGGCTGATTGAGCCGTCCACCAAACCGATGACGCAGGCGGCGGTTTCGGGCATCATCCATCGCGGCGGAACAATTTTAGGGACCAGCCGCACCAATCCATACAAAGATCCCGCGCAGCTGCAGAAGTGTAAGGATAATTTCAAGAAGCTGGGACTGGACGCACTGATCGCCATCGGAGGCGAGGACACGCTGGGCGTCGCCAACAAGCTTCATAAGGATGGTTTTAACGTGGTCGGTGTTCCCAAGACCATTGATAATGACCTGTCGGGCACGGATTTTACTTTTGGATTCGATACGGCCGTAAACATCGCCATGGAGGCCATCGACCGCCTTCATTCCACCGCTGAGAGCCATCGCCGCATCATGGTGGTCGAAGTCATGGGTCGTCACGCAGGATGGATCGCGATACATTCAGGTTTGGCGGGCGGTGCCGACATGATTCTTATTCCCGAGGTTCCGATCAAGATGGCGGAGGTTATCGATGTGATCAAAAAACGCAACGAAACCGGGAAGAATTTTAGCATTATCGTGGTCGCCGAAGGCGCAAAGTTCGACGGTTCCGAAGTGAAGCTGGAAGAAAAGCTTGATGACTTCGGTCATATTCGTTTGGGCGGCATCGGCGAACTGCTGGCGAAGAAGATTGAAGAGAAGACAAAGTACGAAACGCGTGTGACCGTGTTGGGCCACGTCCAGCGCGGCGGCAGCGCAACGGCGTTTGACCGTGTTCTGGGCACACGCTTTGGTTCGAAGGCGGTGGATTTGGTGAAGCAGGGCCTTTTTGGACAAATGGCGGCCCTCAAGGGCAATGAAATTGTTCCGATCCCTATCGAGGTCGCCGTGGGCAAGCTCAAAACCGTGGACCCCGCGTTTTACGAAATGGCAAAGGCGTTCGCCGGCTAATATGCAGGATAAAATCCTTAAAGACATACAGAGCAGCATCGAGGTGAAGAAGTTGGTCGCGCAGACGCTCACACCCTTGATTGAGAAAGCCGCAAGCGCAATAGGTGATTGCCTCAAGCGCGGGAACAAGGTCCTTTTCTTTGGAAACGGAGGATCGGCAAGCGACAGCCAGCACTTGGCCGCTGAGTTCGTTGGGCGATATGAAAAAGAACGCCGAGGATTACCCGCAATCGCATTGACCACAGATACCTCTATCCTAACCGCCGTGGGGAACGACTACAGTTTTGACCGTATTTTCGACAGACAGATAGAGGCCTTGGGAAACAAAGGGGACGTCGCATTCGGAATTTCCACGAGCGGCAATTCCAAAAATGTTCTTTTGGCGATGAAGAAGGCCAAAGAAAAAGGACTTTTCACCATCGGCTTGTCCGGAAAAGACGGCGGCCAGCTTCACGCAGCCGCGGATCTCTCGATTGTGGTGCCTTCGACCAAGACCGCACGCATCCAGGAATCGCATATCATGATAGGGCATATCATTTGCGAGCGCGTGGATGAGATCTTTTAATCCGAAGTTAAAATCCCGCCCTGTTCTGGCGGCCATCTCGGCCAAATTAAGAAAATCAGGCAAGAAAATTGTTTTTACAAACGGATGCTTTGATATTTTGCATGCGGGCCATGTCCGCTATTTGCGGCAGGCAAAAGCGCTGGGTGATATTTTGATCGTGGCGCTCAACACGGATGCGTCCGTTCGTCGTCTCAAAGGCCCCGATCGGCCCGTTTGCGGCCAAGAGGACCGTGCGGAAGTGTTGGCGGCTCTCGAAAGCGTCGATTATGTGACTTTTTTCGGCGAGGCCACTCCACTCGAAGCAATTCGAGCAACGAGACCTCATTTTCTGGTTAAGGGCGGTGACTGGAAAAGGCAGACCATTGTCGGTTGGGATTTCGTGGAGTCCTACGGGGGCAAGGTTAAATCCCTGACTCTTGTGAAGGGCAGATCTACGACGAATCTTATCAAAAAAATATCGCAATCGTCATGAATCGGCGTCAGCTCTCGCGTATTGTCGACGCCAACCTCAACCGTTCAAGGGAAGGCTTGCGTGTTTGCGAAGAGATCACGCGTTTTGTTTTGGAAGACGACGCGCTGACCAAGCGGATCAAGAAGGCAAGGCACGCAGTTTCCGATACTTTTAAAAAAACACCGGCAAGCTACCTGGAGCTTTTATCCGCGAGGGACACGCGCGGGGACGTGGGGCGTGAGCCCTCGCCTTTGGAAAGGAATCGGCGCGACGCGTTTGATCTTTTTGCCGCCAACATTGAAAGAACCAAGGAATCTTTACGTGTTTTGGAAGAGAGTTATAAGTTGATGGACGGCCGTCTGGCCGATCGTTTCAAAAAAATGAGATTTGAGGTTTATTCCATTGAAAAAAAGGCATTGCCTGAACTGGAAGCTCTACGTCATCACCGATGAGGCCGGCTCTAAAAGAAGATCGTTGCCGGAGACGGTCCGATTGGCTCTTTTGGGAGGGGCGGACGTCATTCAACTTCGGGACAAAAAGGCGTCCGATGAGCAGTTGATTCGGATTGCGCGGGAGCTTTTGACCATTACGCGCGGATTTAAGGCCCCTCTTATCATCAATGACCGAATCCATGTCGCAAAGGCCGCAGGGGCGGACGGCGTTCATCTGGGGCAGGACGACGAGTGCTTGTCCGCCGCTCGTGCCATATTGGGACCCCGGGCGATCATAGGGCGATCGACCCACAGCCCGTCTCAGGCGTTGCGTGCCGAAGAAGAAGGTTTTGATTATATCGGAGTGGGTCCGGTTTTTTCAACGCCTACCAAACCTACGTATGAGCCCGTCGGATTGGAATTGGTTCGTTTTGCGGCTCAAAATATACGTATTCCGTTTGTGGCTATCGGCGGCATCGACGACGGCAACGTCGAGAAGGTGAGAATCGCCGGAGCAAAAACAGTGGCAGTTGTTCGGGCGGTAATGGCACATGAATCGCCGGAGCTCGTGGCCGGCAGTTTAAAGGAGAAAATGAAGTGAGTGCGGGAATTCTTGCGGTGGGCTCGGTGGCATTGGATTCGGTAAAAACGCCTTTCGGAGAAGTGCGGGAGGCCTTGGGCGGCTCCGCCACCTTTTTTAGTGCCAGCGCCCGTTTTTTCTCGTCCGTCAGCATTGTCGCGGTGGTCGGCGACGATTTTCCCAAGAAACACCTCGCTCTCATGCAGAGTTTAGGCGTGAACACGGAAAATATTCAAATCCAGAAAGGCGGTAAGACGTTTCGCTGGCAGGGGTATTATGACTACGATTTAAATTCCGCCAAGACACTCAGAACAGAGCTCAATGTTTTTCAGTCTTTTAAGCCCGTGATCGACAAGGAAGCCGCCAAAAACCCGTACGTCTTCCTGGCGAACATCGACCCGGATTTGCAGCGTTCCGTTCTTGAGCAGGTGAAGCGTCCGCGCTTGACCGCTTGCGACACGATGAATTTTTGGATAGAGAACAAAAAGGCGAGTCTTTTGGAGCTGATCAAGGGCGTCGATATTTTTCTTTGCAATGACAGTGAGGCTCGCGAGCTGACAAAGGAATTCAATCTTATCAAGGCGGCCCGCTGGATCTTGAAGCGCGGCCCGCGTTTGGTGGTCGTTAAAAAAGGGGAGCACGGAGTCGCGTGTTTTTCCAAGGACTTTATGTTCATGGCGCCCGCTTATTTGCTCGAATCGGTGTTCGACCCAACCGGTGCGGGGGATACGTTCGCCGGAGGATTTATAGGTTATTTGAGCCGCGCCAAGAAGATCAACGAGCAGAGTATCCGCTGCGCCGTGATTTATGGGAGCGTTCTGGCCTCCTTCAATGTCGAGAGCTTTAGTTTGAGTCGGATCGCCGCGCTTAAAAGAGCGGACATAGACAAGCGCTATCGTCAGTTTCAAAAGATGACACGATTCTAAACGCGGGTGTAGTTCAGTGGTAGAATA
>CAYUTV010000021.1:0-16289 GCA_964447745.1 uncultured Planctomycetia bacterium
TACCCAGGTGCAGGTAGCGGCGGACTTGACGAACAATGTGTCTACCGTGATCAACCTGATCAATCAGAGAGACTGGAACGCAAACAACTTTGATGGCGGCGCGTCTGTTGCCACAGAGGAATTTGACGTTGCTCTCGACTTGGCCTATGTTCAAATGAGAGAGATTTTCTACGCTCCTTTGACACTGACC
Source organism: uncultured Planctomycetia bacterium (assembly GCA_964447745.1). Taxonomy (GTDB): domain Bacteria; phylum Omnitrophota; class Gorgyraeia; order 2-02-FULL-51-18; family 2-02-FULL-51-18; genus CAYUTV01. Next base: position 191 of record CAYUTV010000021.1, read on the forward strand.
ATCGGTCGCCAGGACCTTCTGTTCGGTCGTGGTTTCATCATCGGCTGGAATCCTCAGGATCCTCAGGGAACCATCCAAGCGAACGAGTTCACGCAGATTCAGGGTTTTGATGCCGTGCGCGCGACACTGGATTTCAATCCCTGGACATTGGATTTTGTGTATACCAAAACTGCTGAAGGTACACACAATCCCGAAGATGACAGAGATCTGTTCATCAATTACCTCACATACAAATTTGCCGAATACAATGCCGTGGCTGATTTGTACTATGTGGCCGAAGTAAACAAGAATGCGGTTACCAAATTCGATAACGACACGCACACCGTTGGTGCGCGCGCTCAGTTCGACCCCATCAGCCAGATCACGTTGGGCGGCGAGTTGGCATTCCAGTTCGGTGACTATCTCTCAGCGAGCAGTGTTCCTGCCAGAGATCGCGATGCATGGGCGCTGGATCTCTTCGGCACCTATCGCTTCGACAACCAATGGAAGCCGGATGTGACCGTGGAATACGTCTATCTGAGCGGCGAGAGCGATCTCAGCAGCGGCAGCACGGCGGACTACGGTGCGTGGAATGACGATTATCGTGGACCTACCTACGGCAGAATCCATGAATATCTTGAAACCTACTACACAACCAGCCAGGCCAACGATCAGGCCGCTGGCCAAAACCTCCAATTCATCAGTGTTGGTGGTGGTCTGAACCCGATGGAAGATCTTCGTATCGGCGCTGTTTGGTATCACTTCTGGGCCGCTGAAGACATGCACACGACGACATCGAACCCGAACTCAGGCACACTGGCTGAGCACATCGGCGACGAAATCAACACCACGGTGACTTATGCTTATACCGAGGATGTAACGTTCGCGTTCATGGCCGATTGGTTCCTGCCGGGTGACCTGTATTCCAACCCGACGGACGATACGGCTTCTCAGTACGTCTCTGAAGTCAAGGTGGTATTCTAATAAGTAGTACGCTTTAAGAAAGGCTCTCCTTGGGAGAAATCCCAAGGAGAGTTTTTTTATGCCACAAATCCCGCAATTTGATAATATAGACGCATGAAAACCAAGAAATTTCTCATACTTATACACCTTGCTTCAATTCTAGCGGCTCTTGGCACGTCATCCGCCTGGGCAATGACGTACAAAACGCCCGTGGAGCTCTACAACGAGGCCGACCTCGTAGTTACCGGCGAAACCATCCAGATCGAGGAAGAAATGGACTCCACAACCGTCCAGTTTAGAATCGAAGAATCCCTTAAAGGTGCCATTCAGATGCCTCACGTCACCATTAAAACCGCCGGGGGAAGGGTGTTTCCGGCCAAGGATGAACCCAAGTTCTTTCACCTGGAAAAGTACCTGTTATTTCTGAAGCGCCGGGCCGACCACTACATTTGCCTGAACCAGGCGGATGGTCAGAAGATTCTCCGCAATGAGAATGTTTATCCTTATAACGGCAATATCACGTATAGCGTGCCGCTCGAAGAGTACTTAAAAAACTTCCCGAAGCAGCCTAAATAACCGAGCAGAAACAAGTAGTTTTCCTCGGTTTCTCCCTATAGCCAACCTAACATAATATACATTATAGGACATTAAGCATAGGTGGGAAAATGACGCCCCTGGGCCGTTAGATATGCCTCTATTGTTGGGTGTTTAAAATGTTAAAGGTTGTTAAGATTGCTTAGGTGTGCCGGCTTTACGGATGTCCACAAGTAGCGCTTGAACGTCGCGGCTCTCTTCTTGATCTTTCGTCAAAAAGCAGACACCGACGTCAAAAACACCGCCATCAACGTCTTCCTCGACGCGAACCACGCGTCCAAGGAGCCCGTCGTTGAATAGCAGCGCTCGTTTTTCGATCTCCTGGCAGATTTTAACCATACGCATATCCAGATTCATCCAGATGATGCTGGAGATCTTGGGCGGTTTGGCCTCGGTGTGAAACAACAGCCCTGATTGGCTGATATTCTTTGATGTGCCTTGCACCAACGCGGCCTTTTGGTGTTCCTGACCGCGGGCCGTGAAATTGATGAACTCCAGCGGCGTATCAATATTCACGCGAAAGAATTCGCGTTTATTTTGCAGATTGTTCGTATCTTCGATGGTCATGATGTGCGCTCCAAATAAAAACCCGGAAAGCCTTTAGGCCTTCCGGGCTTGTTGTTAGCGGTTTTTGGGCTCGGGTTAGACCTTACGAACGTTAGCGGCTTGCTCGCCTTTGGGGCCCTGAGTGACATCGAACTCGACGGTTTGGCCTTCGTCTAATGTCTTGTAACCTTCTCCCTGTATGGCGCTATGGTGAACAAACACGTCTTTTCCGCCACCGTCAGGGGTAATAAATCCATAACCTTTTTGATTGCTAAACCACTTCACGATGCCTTTTGCCATGCGAGTAACTCTCCTTGTTTCATTTAATTGACTTTCACTACTGCGCTAACAACACTTTTAATAAATAAAAAAACCGCGTGGCTTGAAGCTACGCGGTCACTCTGACTTGCAGTTTCCTGATTGATTTAAACGACTTATGCGACTTAATTGCTAATTTCAAACACTACACCTTCAATCAATATTACCTAACGCTAATATACCCGTACGCCTCGGGGTTGTCAAGCCTCCCCCCAGCTTTCCAGGTGGTCTTCTTTGCAGGTCGGACAAGGTCTGTATCCAGCCGCCCTGGCCTCTACCTTAGACCGAAACATGACAAGCTGCGCCTCCGGAAAACGGTCCAATTCCGGTGAATCCGGGAGGTAAAATACCTTTGAATTCTTCTCACCGATATACTCGTCCTTAATAAAAGGGTTATCGGGCTCTTCTTTCCAGAGTCCTTTCTTCTCGCGGCGGGCGTCCAAGGCGGCCTTGCGGAATTCGGTAGAGTATTTGAGGTTGGGCGGCACAATACGCGGTTTGGCATGGCCTTCACGGAGCAACTCGACATTGATAAACCGGTTATCCATAAAAATATAGCCGATAAGGTCCCCGTGACTGTCCCGTATTTGAGGACCCCATTCCACCTGAATCGTTTTTCCGGTGAGCTGTTGACGGGTCCATTGAAGCGCATTATCCCCATAGGCGCGAACCAAAAGCAGCTTGCTTTGAAGTGGCGGAGATTGCAGACCGGCAAACTTAAGGATTTTTCCTCCTTGCAGCCGCAGCGTATCCCCGGCCAAAACTTCACTCACCACGGCACTTTGCCTGGCCTCTGCGGCAGCAGACAAACGCCCGACGCTAAACAATAAAAGAAAAATAAAGCTGAATTTTAGAATTTGATTTTTAGTCAAGGCACGGAAAATCAATCAGGGTTGGAATCTTCCAAGATTTCCAGCGTCAGCTCGGCGTCCTTGGTCTTGATCACAAGGCAGCCGACATCCTGGTTCTTGGTGGCGGTACAATACGCGTATTCGATGTTGATATCAGCGCGGAACAGCCGTTTCGCGATGGTGGAGATCACGCCCGGAGAATTATCGATTTCTATCACGACCACGTCCTGCGTGACGATATAAAGACCTTCTTCTTCCATGATGATCAACGCTTTGGTCGGATTGTCGCACATGAGGCGCACGATCGCGTGATCCACGGTATCATGGACCGTCATCGCATACACATTCACGCTGGCATCCGCCAAGGCCGTGCAGATTTGAGACAAACGTCCGGGCTTGTTTTCCATGAAAACAGAGAGTTGTTTTTCTATGGGCATAGAATCCTCGTCTTAACCTAAAAGGCTGTCGCCTTGCGCCCAGTTCTCACGCTCCACTTCGTCAATCACGAGATACGTGGCGTTCTTGGGTTTTCCGGCAATTTTTAGAAGCGTTTCCGCAAATTCCTTGGCGATAGATTCTTTTTGCTGACGGGTCAATTTTCCGGCGACTTTGAGATTGATGTACGGCATGTGGCTCCTTTAATATCTGACCTAGTGTAACTCTATTTATTTATGGCTTCAAGCGTGCTATTTTTCCGCAGGCGGGCGGATCATCATGCATTGGGCTGTGGCGGTGGCCAAGAGTTCGCCGCCCTCTCCCCTCGCTTCCGCGCTGGCGCGAATCAAGCGTCCTTTTACCTCGTCAAAACGTCCCTCAAAAATCACTTTTTCCCCGATACGCACCGCTTTCTTGAGACGCACGGTGAGCTCCGCCGTGACAGCGGGTTTCTTTTCCTTCCATGCGAGATTCACCATCACCTCATCCAACAGCATAGAAATGAACCCGCCGTGAACAATACCTTTATATCCCTGGTGTTTTTTATCAAAAACAACCTCCGTGCGAATGAATTTGCCCGGAGTGTGCTTAAACGTCAAACCGAAACCCAACGTGTTTTCTTTGCCGCACACAAAACAATACTGATCATCTTCCAGACGCAGCGTCATTTGAGGTGGTAGCTCTTGTCTTTTGTGCTGGGCGAAAATATTTTTGATGTGAGCCGGTACATTTCTTCGTGAATCATGGGGTTGGAGGCGAGCGTATCCCCATTCTTCAGATAATCTTTTTTATTCCACATGTCGGTAACAACCCCTCCCGCCTCCTCAATGAGAAGCGCCCCGGCCGCAATGTCCCACGGAGAGAGGTCAAGCTCCCAGAAACCGTCGAATCGGCCGCAGGCCACATAAGCCATATCAAGTGCGGCCGATCCTCCCCGCCGGAGACCTACGCTCCCAAGGGATATCTGCCTGAGAGATTCAATGTATTCATCAAAGCGTTCGCGCGCTCTAAACGGTATTCCGGTGGAGACCAGCGACTCTGAAAGCGTCGGAGTTTTTGTTACTTGGATGGGCTTCCCGTTTAAAAAAGCCCCCCTACCTTTCTCGGCGGTGAACAGTTCTTTGTGGACAGGGTCGTAGATAACGCCGGCACGCAAACCTGTTTTCTCGTACAACGCAATGGATACCGAAAACATGGGGATTTGGTGAATATAGTTGGACGTGCCGTCCAGAGGATCGATGATCCAAACACTACCGCTGCCATCCGTGCTGGCACCGCTTTCTTCGGCCTGAATGGAATGACCGGGATAATATTTCTTAATATGGGCCAGAATATTTTTTTCTGACTTTTTGTCTATCTCCGTAACGAAATCATTTTTGGATTTAGTGCTAATTTGGGACGTCGTGAGCTTGCCGTACGACGCCATCAAGATTTTCCCAGAACTGAGTGCGGCTTCAACCGCTACCTTTAATACATCTTTGGACTCGCGTTTCAAACTGCCTCCTAAAGCGCCATGTTGAGCCGGCGCATGGTTCGATATAAGTCTTTGTAGTTTTTTCTGAAAGTAAATGAGTGAATGCCCAGTTCCTGCGCCGCTTCCGTCAAATCCGCGCGGTCATCGATATAGAGAATCTCTTGGGCCTTGGCCTTGCATGCCCGTATTGCCGTGCGGTAAATTTCTGCGTCCGGTTTACGCCGTTTTTCTTTATAGGACAAGATGATGCGGTGAAATTGCTTTAGGACCGGGTAATTTTGGCGGATATAACGGTAGTGCATATCATTGGTGTTGGAAATCAACACCAGCCGGTAGCCCTTTTTCTTGAGTCTTCCGATCAGCTGAATCGTTTCGCGGTTTGGCTTAAAAATCTGGTTCCACACCCGCTCAAACTCGCGATAGCTCAACCGGTGCTTGAGCGCTTTTTTAACTTCGGAATAAAAAAAACGAGAGGTGATTTTTCCGCCGTCATAAAGAACCTCGAGTCCGGACTGCATGAAATAGATTTCAATTTCCTCCGGAGCGAGCGTGCAGGCTTTGGACAAACGTTTGAATGCTCCGTGAAAGCTAAAATCAACGATCACTTTACCCAAATCAAACAAAACCGCTTTAATTTTTGCAGAAGGCTTTTTTGACATGCGGGCTATTATAACATAAGATGATGGCCTATGAAGAAAGCCATCTCCATCCAAAACCTCACAAAGTGTTACGGAGCCTTCAAAGCGGTAGACGACCTCAGCCTTGAAGTTGAACCCGGGGATTTTGTCGGATTTCTCGGCCCCAACGGAGCGGGAAAAACTACGACAATCAATTCCATTACGGGTTTGTCCAACTTTCAATCGGGCAGCGTGAACGTGTTCGGCTATGACGTAGTGCGGGACTACCGAAAAACAAGGCCGCTCATCGGATTGTGTCCCCAAGAGTTTAATTTTGACCCGTTCTTGACCATCGAAGGCGTCTTAATCTACCAAGCCGGCTATTTTGGTGTTCCCAAGGCCGTTGCGAAGAAAAAAGCACATGAGCTTCTGCACCGGTTCAAACTTTATGAGAAAAAAAATCAGGATTTTCGCAAATTATCCGGCGGTATGAAGCGCCGCCTTCTACTCTGCCGGGCCCTCGTTCACGAGCCTCAAATCCTGATTCTTGATGAACCGACGGCGGGCGCGGACCTTGAGCTCAAATATCAAATTTGGGACTACCTCACCGAGCTTAACCGTTCGGGTAAAACCATTTTTCTGACCACGCATTATATGGAAGAAGCTGAAAAGCTGGCTCAAAAAATCGCGATTATCCACCGAGGAAAGATCATTCATTATGGCGACAAAAAATCCCTGACCCAGAACGCGAGCCTTGAGAACCGCTACCTCGAACTGACAAAGGAATCCGTCGCCGATGCGTGACACGCTGATCGGGTTTAAAACGCTGGTAAAACGCGAAATTTTCCGTTTCTTTGTGGTTTATTCGCAGACTATTATTCCACCGCTCATCTCGTCGTCGTTGTTTATTTTTGTGTTTGGCTTCTCCATCGGACGGAATTTAAATATGGAGATTCACGGTCATACGTATCTTCAGTTCATGATCCCGGGTCTCGTCATGATGCATCTGATCGAAGCGCCCTACACCAACGCCTCCTCTTCCCTGTTCATTTCCCGGTGGCACAATATGATCCAGGAGTTGCTGCTCTCCCCCTTGTCGTATTTTGAGATGGTGCTGGGCCTGCTCATCGGCAGCGTAACGCGAGGCCTCATCGTCAGCACGAGCGTCTATCTGATTTCTCTGTTCTTCACGCAGTTCACCTTCTTTAATCCGTGGATAGTTCTGTATTTCTTTATTGTGGTTACCATCATCTTCGCTTGCTTGGGACTGATTGTCGGCTTATGGGCGGAGGGGTTTGAAAAATTGTCTTTCTGGAGCACCTTTGTCTTAACCCCGCTCATCTATTTTGGAGGCGTGTTCCATAGCATTCAAATGGTGCCGGAGCCGCTTCAAATCATCACACGGCTAAACCCCATCTTTTATCTAGTGAACGGGCTGCGGTACGGAATGCTCGGAGTGGCGGACGCCAGCGTGCCATTCAGCATGGCGTTGGCCGCTGTGATGGCGGTCGTTTTATTTCTGGTCGTGGAAAATCTCTTCCGGCGGGGCTATAAACTGCGCAGTTAAATGGCGGCGCAGGAAATGATGCGCTGAATTTTTTCTTTCTCGCTGAGCCGCGATTCAAAACAACCCAGCACGTGATCGGCCGGCACCTGTCCCTTGTTGATCAAATCTTTCAGCGGGACCAAATAACGGCACTCGGCGTCACTCGCGAGCTTCTTATCCTTAAGGCGTTCAAGCCCCTCCTCAGCGAGATAAACTAGCTTCGATGCGACTCTAAACAACGATTCTTTATCGAGTCGAGCGCGTAATCCGTTCTGAGCCGCGTCAAGCGTAAGCTCGCGGCGCGCCTCAAGCGATAAATCGGCGACGATTTCCCAGGCCGCTTCACGGGCTTGGCGGTCATAAAAAATTCCTTTCACCAGAGCGGGTGCGGCAAAACCTAAATCGGCTTTTTGGCAGTCAAAAACTCGTATCTCAAGATATTTTTTTAAACGCGAATCGGTAAATATCGTCGTGAGATGAAGATGCCAATCCTCGGCTGTCGGCTGAATTCCGTCAAATCCATTTTCCATGAATGCGCGGAATGTAAGTTCCTTCGTGCTGATCCAGCGGTCGTTGCGAACAATAAACAGCACCGGCAGCGATAGCGCGTATTCCACGTAACTCTCGAAATTAAAACTCTCGTCAAAAACTCCCGGGATGAGACCGGAACGTTCGGGCGCGGTATTCATCCAGATATGGGCGCGTTTGGACATGAACCCCGTGAAAGCGCCGTCTTGGATCGGAGAATTGGCAAAGATTGCGTTGAAGATCGGACCCAGTCCCATGGCGAGCCGCAATTTTCGCATCGCATCGCGTTCATTTTCGTAGTCGATGGAGATCTGAATGGACGCGGTTTGCTTCATCATATTGTGAGCCATGCTGCCTTTGAGGTTCTCACGCATGATGGCGTAACGATTTTTGGGAACCCACTCGATTTCACTCAGAGAGCTCATGGGCTGAAGACCAAGACCGAGCCAGGCGATGCCCATCGGCTCGGACACGTCTTTTAGTTCTTTTAAATGCTGCTTGAATTCAGCCGTATTCTGATCGAGAAACAACGCCTTTTCGCCGCTCAACTCTATCTGACCACCCGGCTCAAGCGTGATGGACGCGTCCCCTTTATGGAGCGCTATAATGTGCTCGCCGTTGAGAACGGGCTCCCATCCGTATTTTTGAGAGAGTGAGCGTAAAATCGCCTCCACCCCTTTGGGGCCCGAATACTGAATGGCCTTCGCGGTTTCGCGATAGACCCCGATCTTCTCCCACTCAATACCGACTTTAAAGTCCGGTTCAAGCTTGCCGCCCAGGTGAAAATACTCGACGAGATCCCGCCTGCTTAGCTTCTTTTTTTTGCCGATTTCAGGACCCATTTGCCCATCTCCCCTTACTTTTCTTATGCTATAATATTTCTTTGTTAAGAGCAACGGAAACAAGCACTAATGAAAATCGGCTTCCTGTTATATCCTACCCATAGCGTCAAAGTTGACGAAGATTCCTCATTTTGGATGATGCTCGAGCTTCAGCGCCGCGGGCACGAAGTGGTCTATTTTGAAAGCGCAGATCTTTACTGGAATAAAGGCACTGCCTGGGCTCAAGTACGGAAGGCCAGTCTCGACCCCAATAAGGGTTACCTCCCCTCTCCCAAGGGCTCAAAATCGCTTAATTTAAGGGGTCTGGATGCGCTGTTTATAAGAAAAGAGCCTCCCTTCACTACTGAATATTTGCACACCTTACAACTACTGGAGATGCTTAAAAAAGAGGTTTTCATACTTAATGATCCGGCAGGTGTAGCGCTAGCCAACGAAAAACTTTTTGTCCTGAATTTCCCGCGTCATGCGGCGGCAACCCTTGTCACGCAAGATTGGGTATTGGCTCTGCGGCACGTTAGAGCGTCTAAAAATCCGACTGTGGTGAAACCGCTGAATGAAAAAGGCGGAAAGAATATATGGTTGGCTCATCCTTCGGATCGGCAACTACCCGCCCGGCTGAAGAGTGCGCTTAAGGCGGATACCCCTCTGATGCTGCAGGCGTTCGCTCCGGTGTATTACCACGGCGATAAACGAATTGTGATTCTGGACGGAAAAATTCTCGGCGCTTTTTTACGCGTCCCCGCCAAAGGAGATTTTCGCGCGAATCTGAGCGTCGGGGGCAGCATGCACAAAACAACCATCACCACATCGGATCGCAAAATAGTTAAAGCTATGACACCGCTTTTAAAAAAGCTGGGCCTGCATTTTGTGGGTATCGATGTGATTGGGCGCTATATCACGGAAATCAACGTCACAAGCCCGGCGGGCATTCCTGAGCTAAACCTCTTCTACAATTCGCGCCCGGAAGAAAAAGTAGCTGACTTTATTGAGCGGCAGGTGCGGCGCCGGAAGTCGGTTGGGCACAAACGCTTTTCTCGGTGATCTGAGGGGCTATCTTTAGACCTTCCTCGTAAGAATACATACCTATAGTTTCCCACGGGCAATGCTTCTCGCACAGCGCGCAGCCGATACAGCGCGCCAAATCCACTTCGACAACCTGCTGCATCTGCGCGTGCTCCACGCCCGGAACGATCTCAATGCAATCCACCGGACAAAAAATGATGCAGGCCTCGCAACCCGTGCACCCGCTTTGATCGATCACCGCTAGTTTGGGAGGTGTTTTCTTACGGGCGGGTTTTTTAAGGCGGTTTTCCGCGACCAGTTGGGCTTTCTTGGCCGAATCTTCGCTATGGTAGGGCAATTGGCTCATAATTGTATTATATTCTGGGTCGCCGACGCGTCAAGAGGTAACCTGCCGTAAATACAAAAATACAGCTTAAAAAAATGGCGATGGAACCCTTTTCGTCATGCTTCAGATGGCCCACCCAAATCGCGGACGGCAATACCAACAACGCGCAAAGCTGAAAGGCGCGTCCCGCATAATACCAAAAGCCCTTAGCGTCCTTGCTCAAACGATCCCGCCCCGTCTAAGCGCAGCCAGCGCTTTGCCTCAAAATTCGGCATCGCATCGCCATCCGCGAGTTCCATCACCTGAATATCCGCGACCGCGAATGGCATGGTTTCATAGCCGTATACGCCCAATACTTCTTTTTTGTCATAGATAAAAACATTGTCGATTCTTTTGCCGTTTTTCAAAACGAGACTCACCAAATGCCCGCCGCGAATCGTCTCGGGCCATTTTTTCAACTGCTTGGATATTTCTGCAGGCAACAAACGCTTTTCTTTCTCGACAAAAACGCTCTGTGCGCCAAACTCCGCCTGCGCTTTTTTCTGCGCCTTGGACTCGCGTGTGATTCGGGCATCCTCGTACGCCTTGTCAACCTTGGAATACATGATGACGATGAGCGGCACAAGAAGAACCATCCAAGTGCCGAAAACCGCACTCACCCACACGATGGGAACTCCCGGTTTATCCATGGGTCCCACATGCCGCGCGATAATACCCGTCCAGAAATAGCATGAGATAAAGAAGGCAACGATCGTCAATACAATCCAACCAATCCACCACAACACCGTTGATTTGCCGCTCGAATCGCTCATGATGCTCCGCTTATAGTTTATCGACAATCATAAAGATGACTAACAGCAATAGATAAAGAATGGACGCCGAAACAAACCGCTTGGCATGGCGGAGACGAACCTTGATTTGATGGATCGAGAACACCAGTAATCCGCCGCCCAACACTCCGGCCGCGATGAAATAGAGAACGCCGGCCATCCCCCATCGCACCGGGAGCAAACTCAAAAATACCAGAATAAGCGTAAAGAAAGCGATCCGCCAAGATGTTTGCACTCCGGATCGGTCCTGCAAAGAAATAATGCGCAGCCCACTGTGAATGTAGTCCTCTTTGTAAACCCACGCAATCGCCAAAAAATGAGGAAGTTGCCATACGAATAAAATGGCGAAGAGAAGCCACGCCTCCGCATGCAAACTCCCGGCTCCGGCGGCCCAACCCATCAGAATAGGCAGAGCGCCCGGCACCGCACCGACAAAAGTATTAAACTCCGTTTTCCTTTTAAGCGGGGTATAAATAAAAGCATAGGAAACGATGGTCAACAAAGCCAAAAAAGCCGTCAAAAGATTGGTGGTCGCCGTTAGGTAAGCGATCGCGGCGATACCCGTCGCGATCCCAAAGGTCAAAACAGCTTTGATGCTCAGGCGTCCGCTTGGCAGCGGTCGATCAGACGTCCTTTTCATACGGGCGTCAATATCGCGTTCAAATAACTGGTTCAACGCATTGGCCGAAGCGCCCGTGAGAGCCGCGCCGATCAAAAGGTGCGCCATGACGAACACCTCAAAATTTTCCATTGATCCCAACCAGAAGCCCAGCAGCGCCGTCAGCAATGCCAAGAGCATCAGCTTGGGCTTTGTCAGGGCGAGCAGGTCTGTCAGCAGTTGCATGCTCATGGTGTTCTAAAATACCGAAATGTGCGGAATGTCATCAATACGCTGGCCGCCAGAATGAGCGCTCCGTTACTTTGATGCGCGGTTCGGATAAGCACTTCGCCCCACGCCGGAACGGCCGTTTTCTCTATCATGTACACATAGATAAAGGCGCCGAATCCGAGAAAAATTTGGCAGATAACGAGAAATCCAAGGATTTGAGCATGAATTAGAAATTTCTTTTGAACGATATCGTCCCGCGTTTTAAGAAAAACTGAGAGAACGTGAACCGCGATTAAAAATGCGATGACAAAGTGATAGTTAAAAACAGTACTTCCGGCCGTGTGGCGCACCAGCGCACCCATGACGAGCTGTGCGTAAACAAACAATGTTGTGGTCAGCGATAGACGGCTAAAAGAAGGCCCGTAACGCGTGACGATCGGTTCGGCTTTCCTCCAATCGCCGCTGCAAAAAAGCGCCACACAGCAAACATATGTGAAAAATGTCTGTCCCAGAGTCGCATGAAAAACTGAGATCGCGGTGGGAAGCAGGTATTTTACGGTAATGCCTCCAAGAATCGCCTGAAGGAGGACCATGGCCGCCGCTCCCACAACCACGCCTTTTAGCCAGCGCCGCTCTTCATATCTCAGGAACAAAATCATCAGAATGAGCGTCAGAATCCCGACCGTCCCCGCGATCAGCCGGTGCGAGTGTTCAAATCGGATACCTCCGACCATCGGCGGAAATAATTGGCCGTACGACAATGGCCAGTCGGGCACCGACAAACCTGAGCCCGTGCTCGTCACAAGACCGCCCGCGATGATCAGAATAAATGTGGCCGTCGCCACGAGCAGTGAACATCTGAATAAGAATGGTGATTTCACGAGGAGCCCCTGAACCAATCGCCCCGTTGGAAAATAATCCAACGGGGCATCGGATCCGATCGTTTATTTACCGGGCGGGTGGTCAGCCTTTAAACTGAAAACTTAAATCTTTTACTTCCCCGTCCGCGCCGACGGTCACGTCCTGCGTTTGGGCACCGTATTTCTCATGCCATGCCTCGATCACGTATTGGCCGGGAGGCAGGTTTTTGATTTCGAATGCCCCGCTGTCATTAGACACGCCAAAAAAAGGATGATCCAGAACACCTGCGTAAGCGCTCATCCAAGGATGCACCTCGCATTTAATCTTTACCATCACCTCGGGCTTGGTAAAGGTTTTTTTGAGTTTCATACCCTGAATAGGCATGCCTAGATTAAACTGCGCATTTTGCTGAGCCAGGGCATGGACGTTATGCAGCGTGGCGTCACTGTTGACGATCTCCAGCGGCTGCCCTACTTGAATACCAAACACCTTCGGATCATACTGACAACCTTTTTGATTAAAGACAACAGCCTCCTTCGGTGCAGGCGAGGCCTTTGCCGTGAGACCTGACTTGACGTACACAAAAACATTTTTTAGCGTTCCGTTGGAATTGACGACCACATCATCCATGGAAACGCCCTGAGGATGCAGGAGTTTGCAGTTCGGATCGGCGTCCATCTTGACGGGTTGGGCGGCCGGCGCGCTTCCCTCAAACACGGCCTTACCGGTAATCGTCGCGGCTTGCGCGTTCACGATGAAGCATACCGTCAAAATCAAAAGGATAAAACTTGTCTTTTTGCTCATTTTTTTCTCCTGTATTGCCTGGTTGTTGAAAGCGTTATTCTATCTACCGGGTGGTATTTTTTCAATGACTTAGTTCCCGGTTCCATCGGATGATTCATACGTCAAAAGATAGTCGCGGATGGCCTCAATCTGAGCCTCGGCGTTACCGCCCAGGATGTCCGGGATAGGCGTTTCGCCATCCGGGAAAAACTGCGGCATCATGGTCCCCTCTTGGAGTTTTTGAGGGTCTTTGAGCCACTCCTCGATCCAGTGATACTTCAGTCGTTCTTTGGACAGCCCCAGATCGGGCGCAAGGAACGAGGCGCCCATGGCCGCACTTGATGGATTCACTTCATGGCACTTCGCGCATTGAAGTTTATCAAACAGGACCTTGCCGGCTGCCAACCGCTCTTCGGAGGTGGCGGGAACAGCTTCCTGTTTATACGTGATCTCCTGCTTATCCAGATTCGCGAAATAGACAACCATGTCTTCGATTTGCTCATCGGTAAACCCGAATGTCGGCATGCGATACTTGATCCACGAACGAATGGTCGTGGGTGAAGCCAGGAATTCATGCAGCCATCTCTCCTGCGTTTTGGCTCCCTCGCCGTCAATAATGGGCGGGGCCGCTCCTTTATCCTCGTTGAATTCACGCAAGGCGCCCAACTTACCGTCCAGCTGGTGGCATCCGTTGCAATTGTATTTGGCCACAAGCTTACGGCCCTTTTCAGTATCCATCTCGCCGGAGCTCAAAATACGCTGCATTTCCATCGGAATATGCTCCTCCGTGAGACTGAGCACAAACGTTGTGAGCGCATCCTTCTCTTCGGCGGTAAGGTTAAACTGAGGCATGCGGAGTTTCTCGTGATATTCCTTCAGCTTGCCGTGATCAAAAATTCTGGGATCGGTCAATTTCTGTTGGATAAACCCTTGACGCGTATGCTCGATATGAGCGAACCCGAAATCAAATTGATGAATATCTTTGCGTCCTTCATTGCTGAGCTCGGCTCCGATGGGCTTCGCGTCCTCGAATCCTTTGATATCATGGCAGCCGAAACAACCTTGATGACCGATGGCTTTTTTACCGAGATACTGAAGTTTTTCCTCTGAAGTCATGCGCTGCAGCTCATGCTTAGCCTGCTCACCCCTGAGATTCCCGGATAAATGACTCAATATCATCTCGTCAATAACTGCCGGGTTAGCCGCCGGTGCGGGCTTCGACGCGAACGTTTCATTACGAAGAGTCAAGAGATAGGCCGTGATGTCCGCGGCTTCCTCATCGCTAAGACGCAGATCCGGCATGCGCGTGTTCGGAGAATAATGTTTGGGGTTTTTCAGCCAGTTATATAGCCATGTTTCGTTAAGCTTGTCCCCCAAGCCGGCCAAGTCCGGCCCGAAATCGTTAACCTTCTGATCTCCGACGTTATGGCAGCCAAGACAACCCAGATCCTTGACCAGTGTTTTTCCACGCTCGGAACTGCCTTTGAGCGAAGGTGCGGTTAAACTAACGGGTTCGGAATTCTTAATGAGATAAGCCGTAATGGCCTGAATGGCGGCCTTGTTTCTCTCGATGTCTTCAGGCGAAGACGTATTGCTTAAGTGGAATACCTTAGGCATTTGCGTGGTCGGTTTAAAAGCAGTCGGGTCCTCTATCCACTTCGCCATCCATTCGGCATCAAGCTTGGAACCGACGTGGCGCAGATCGGGGCCGATCTTCCAACGGTCTTCATAGCCGGTGATTTTATGGCATCCGAAACAGCCGTATTTTTGAGCCAGGCGGTGACCTTCGTTTAGCTTATCGGCTTTGGGAACTTCTACCACTCCGCTGTGGCATTTGGCGCAGGCCGCTTGAGCATGCTGAAGAGGCAGCATTTTGTGCTCCCATTTCTCCAGTTCTCGCCAACCATGTTTCTTTTTCCACTCCGCTTTTTGCGCCTCATCGCGCGGCGTATGCGCCGTATCGACAAAGCTCACCGAATGGCCGTTTCCTCCATGGCAACTGGTGCAACCGATTTTTTCAAGTGCGTGAGGAGATTTGGCGCTCAAATACAAATCAAGATTGGGGTGCGTTCTAAACGGTTGCGGAGCATCCTCAAAACCTTTTTGATCGATGCCCAGATGACACGTCATGCAGCGGTCCACTTTTTGCGCTTTGGCAAAATGGTAGTCATCATAGAGATTTTCAAGTACCACTTGCTGAATCTTGAGTGTCGGTGCCATGAAATCCAGCATCGGGGCGTTGAGAATTTCTTTCGCGATGGTCGGCTGAATACTATCGATGCGTGATTGCGCTCGCGTCTGCTCCGCGACCAGGTCAGCCGCTTTTTTCTCTAATTCTTTTTTCTTTGCGTGGATGAGCGCGAGTTCCGCCTCTTTTGATTCCTTGGAGGTTTCAAGCTCGTCCAAAGCTTGTTTGCCTTGATTGACCTTCGGGGTGATCTGCGACAGTTTCTTTTCGTAGCTCAGAGAGCGCTTGTCTCCATGTGTCCCGTATTCTTCAAAATAGTACTTATAAGAATCCTGATATTGCTTGAGATTCTGGTAATGTGCTTTGGCCTTCACAATCTCGGCGTCAAGCTTGGCGATTTCTTTGCTCAGCGCTTCGATGGGCGCGTGCTGGGCCTGAATCTCCTTCTGCGCGGCTCTCAACTCCTCCTGAATAACGCCAACCGCCTGCCTATCGACTCCCTGGTTTGCAGCCGCCAATTCTTCACGGGATTTTTGGAGCTTAAGCTGCACAAACTTCTTCTGGTAG
>CAYUTV010000022.1:0-16054 GCA_964447745.1 uncultured Planctomycetia bacterium
ACCACAAAAACGGCGCCGTAGTCCACTCTACGGCGCCGAGTTGCTGGAACGCCCTTGATTAGAGGGCCTTTTCTCCACGTTCATTCGTACGAATGCGAATGGCATCCATAACGTCGGAGACAAAGATCTTCCCGTCGCCAACGGTGCCGGTACCGGCCACCTTTTGAATGCTGGAGACGATCTTTTCCTGGTCTCTGTCCGAAACGACGATCTCAACTTTGGTCTTGGAAAGAAGATCCACTTTATAGACTTCCCCTCTCCATTGCTGAGTAACGCCTTTTTGCTTACCGTGTCCTTCGATTTCCGTGATGCTAATGCCCGGGTAACCTGACGCTTCCAGGGCCCGACGGACATCATCGAGTTTCTCAGGCCGGATAATGGCTTCTATCTTCTTCATCGAGTCACCTCCTGCTTAGAAACCGCATAACCATTTTTTGAATCGGTATCGGAGCTAAGACTTCCGACATAGCTAATATGAGACCTACGGGTAACAAAATCAGGGTAGGCCTGATTTCCGTGCTCACCGACGTCCAAGCCTTCAATTTCTTCGTGTAAAGCGACGCGAATACCCATAATCGCTTTAACCACGAGCCATGTGATGGTGGACGTGATTAATACAAAACCGCCGACGGCAACGACGCCCTTCAGCTGAGCCATCAAAAGCGTGGCTCCACCACCGAAGAAGAGACCATTACCCGTGGTGTTGGGGCTCACCCAGTCTTCTGCAAAGAGACCAACGAATATTGTTCCCAGAACACCGCACACCAAGTGAACCGATGTGGCGCCAACGGGATCGTCGACTTTGATCTTATCGAAGAAAATAACCGCGGGAACCACGACGGCTCCGGCGATGACCCCGATAATGGCCGCACTGCCCACACTCACGAATGCGCAAGGTGCAGTAACCGCTACAAGACCGGCGAGACATCCGTTGATGGTCATACCAAAATCCGGCTTCTTAAGCATTAACGTCGACATGGCGGTCGCGGCCAAAAGACCCGTGCAAGCGGCCATGTTGGTCGTCAGACAAATATGTGCCATGAGGCGCGGATCCGCGGCCATCGTGCTGCCGGGATTAAATCCAAACCAACCCAGCCACAGAACCAAGGCACCGATCAAAGCCAATGCCATGTTATGTCCGGGAATTGAGTTGATTCTGCCATTAGGACCGAACTTACCGAAACGCGGTCCCAGGATAATGGCGCCTGTCAGAGCCGCCCAGCCGCCCACCGAGTGAACCACCGTGGAACCGGCAAAATCCCAGAATCCGGCTTTGGCCAACCAACCGCCGCCCCAGATCCAGTGACCGACAATCGGATAGATGAATCCGACCAGGACGAGCGAGAACACAATAAATGAAAAGTACTTGATACGTCCGCCAACGGCTCCCGAAACAATCGTGGCCGCGGTACCCGCGAACACCAACTGAAAGAAGAATTTGGCGGCAAGAGGTACACCCGTCCAATTGATTGCGCTGTAAACACCCTGGTAAGCGTCCCCGGTCGCAGGGCTGTTATCCGCACCGCCGACCATCATGAGACCTTGTAAACCGATAAAGGGCGTTCCGTCACCAAACATGAGCCCCCAGCCGATAAACCAGAAGGCCACCGTAGAGGCGGCGAAAACAACGAAGTTCTTAGATAAGATATTGACGCAGTTTTTGCTTTGTTGAAACCCTGCTTCCACGCACCCGAAGCCGAGGTTCATGAAGAACACCAGCATTCCGGTTACAAGGACCCAAAGGGTATCAACGGCTACTTTCATTTCCATAAGTATCTCCTTGTTTAGACTCTATGAATTCTAAGGATGAATGTTACAGAGAGGTTTCTGAAGAGTTAATAGGAAGTGATGAGACTGCTCAAATCACTTAATAAAACTAACAATATTAAGTATCTTTAAGTCTTGGAAAAAGGACGGAGGGCGGCTTAGTCGAAATTTACTTTAAAATCGGCTCTTCTCGAACCGGTTTCTTGGGCCATATAACAGAGGCTCCGATGGATGCAGCAATTGCCACCGCTATCACCACCAGAGACACAAGAATTGGGATATGGTAAATGTCCGAGAGAATCATTTTGGCACCGACGAAAACCAATATGGCCGCCAAACCATAATGAAGATGGTGAAAAAGAACCATTGCGCCCGCAAGCGCAAAATAAAGAGAACGAAGACCCAGAATCGCAAAAGCATTTGAGGTATAAACGATGAAAGGATCGGAGCTGATCGCCAATATGGCCGGAATGGAGTCCACGGCAAAAATCACGTCCGTTGTTTCCACAACGATCAGCGTCACAAACATCGGCGTGGCCATGAGCTTGCCTGATTGGCGGATAAAAAACTTGGCTCCTTCATAGGTATCCGTCACGGGCACAAAACGGCGAAAGAGTTTCAACATCGGATTGTTTTCGGGGTGAATTTCTTTGTCTTTTTCCATGGCAATGCGAATGCCGGTGACAACAAGAATCACGCCAAACACATATATCATCCAATGGAATTTCTCGATGAGCGTGATGCCCAGCGCGATAAAAATCGCGCGCATCACCAAAGCACCCAGAATCCCCCAGAAAAGGATTTTATGCTGATGAATCGCGGGAACACGGAAACAGGCGAAAATAAGGACGAATACAAAGATATTATCGACGCTAAGCGTTTTTTCAATCACATACCCCGTCAGAAATTGCAGGGCGGCTTCCTGACCGCGGGTATAGTACACCAACGCATTGAAAACAAGTGCCAGCCCGATCCAAACAGCACTCCAGACCAGAGCTTCTTTGACGCGTACTACGTGGGCCTTACGGTGAAATACCCCCAAATCCAGAGCCAACATGGCCAGGACGAAAGCATTGAAACCTACCCACCACCCCAAGTTGTCCACCTCAGGCACTCTCCATTGATTCTGCTTAGTTCCTTAAACTAAAAGCTGAATGGATTTTACTCCACTCAGCTTTTATTTACTGGCGCGGTCGAAGGGATTCGAACCCTCGATCTCCGCCGTGACAGGGCGGCGCTTTAAGCCAGCTAAGCTACGACCGCAATATTGTCCGTGAGCACCAACACACGGTTATTCTTAACTTCTAAAAATCCGCCTTCAATTTGGAAGGTATGGACCTGACCGGCCTCATCCTTATAAGTGAGCTTCCCCTTTTCGAGCGAAGTCACCAGAGGAGCGTGATTCTTAAGGATACCAAGATACCCTAAAGTGCCCGGCGCGACAACCGATATTGTTTTGCCTTCAAACGCCACTTCATTGGGCGTAACCACTTTGAGGGTGAAAGACGTATCGGCCATTATTGAGCGAGTTTCGAAGCTTTTTCGACCACTTCCTCGATATTGCCGACCATGTAAAACGCCTGTTCAGGGTATTCGTCCATCTGACCGTCCGCAATTTTCTTAAAGCTCGCGATGGTTTCCTTGAGCGGAACATATTTACCTTTGATACCGGTAAACGTTTCGGCCACAAAGAACGGCTGTGACAGGAACTTCTGGATCTTACGCGCGCGGGCAACGGTCAGCTTGTCATCATCGGACAACTCATCCATACCGAGAATCGCAATGATGTCTTGAAGATCCTTGTAGCGCTGCAAGATTTTCTGCACTTGGCGCGCCACGTTGTAGTGTTCCTGGCCGATGATGTTGGCGTCCAGAATACGCGAAGTGGAGTCCAGCGGATCGATGGCCGGATAGATACCGAGCTCAGCGATTTGGCGAGACAAAACCGTGGTCGCATCCAAATGGGTAAACGTTGTCGCGGGCGCCGGATCCGTCAAATCGTCGGCAGGCACGTAAATGGCCTGAACGGATGTGATGGAACCTTTTTTTGTCGACGCGATGCGTTCTTGAAGGTCACCCATTTCTGTCGCGAGGTTCGGCTGGTATCCGACGGCGGAAGGCATGCGGCCTAACAGCGCCGACACTTCGGAACCGGCTTGCACGAAACGAAAGATATTGTCGATAAAGAGAAGGACGTCCTGCTTTTCTTCATCGCGGAAGTATTCGGCCATGGAAAGCGCCGTCAACGCGACACGCAGACGCGTCCCCGGGGGTTCATTCATCTGTCCGAACACGAGACACGTTTTTTCCAAAACGCCCGATTCCTTCATTTCATGGTAAAGGTCGTTTCCTTCACGCGTACGCTCACCGACACCGGCGAACACTGAGAAACCGCCGTGCTGGGCCGCGATATTACGGATGAGCTCTTGAATAATAACGGTTTTACCGACACCGGCGCCGCCGAACAGACCGACTTTACCGCCCTTGGGGTACGGCGCAAGCAAATCAACGGCTTTGATACCGGTTTCAAAAATTTGTGTGCTGGATTCACGTTCATCGAACGACGGAGCCGGGCGATGGATCGAGTACGTCTTTTTGGTGACGGGAGCCGGCTTTTCGTCGATGGGCTTGCCCAACACGTTAAACATGCGTCCCAGGGTTTCTTTGCCGACTGGCACGTTGATGGGTTCTCCGGTATTTACGGCTTCCACGCCGCGGACGATACCGTCCGTCGAAGAAAGGGATATGCAGCGAACCACGTTATTGCCCAGATGCTGCGCGACTTCCCCGATGATCTCTTCGTTGCCGTTTTTTAACACGACGGCATCCAAGATGTTTGGAAGCATGCCGGGTTCAAAACGCACGTCAAACGTGGGTCCGATGATTTGGACCACATGTCCGATCCCGGATTTTTTCGTCACGCCATCCAACTTGGCTTTAGGATTGTGTTTTTCCTGAACATTTTGCATACGAGTCTCCTATTTACCGTCAAACCAATACGCTGGCGCCACCCACGATCTCGGACAATTCACGGGTGATCGTCGCCTGCCTTGTCTTGTTTTTTAATAATTTGAGGTCTTCCAGTACCTCTTCACCGTTTTCGCTGGCCTGTTTCATCGCCATCATACGCGCGCTGTTTTCGGACGTCAGCGATTCCAAAAGGGACAAATATATTTTACCTTCAAGAAATTTTTGGAGCAGAGAGAAAAAAACATGTTCAAAATTGGGTTCATAGATATAGTCGACGGGCGTTCCCGTGTCTTTCTTGTTTTCCATCAAGTGATTTAACGGTAAAAACGGAACCACTTTGTTCGCTCCGGCGCCGCCGGCCCTAAATGTCGTATAAAGAAGGTCTATCGCATCGACTTTCTTATCGATGTAGAGACTTTTCAACTCTTCGGTCATTTTCTTGGCCAAACTCAAATCCGCGAGCGCCTTTTCCGGATAAAATAGAACGAGTTCATAGCGCTTTTTCTTGAGAGATTCGTAGCCCACCTTCCCTACGGGGATATAAGAGAGCGCCGTATTCGCGTTTTCTTTGGACCAATGAATCATAGTGCGAAGAATGCCCGTGTTATAGGCGCCGCACAGTCCTTTGTCACCGGTCATCACGATCAAAGCCCGCTTGCGGATGGGCCTGGCTTCAAATAACGGGTGCACCAGGTCCGGGGCCGCAGCCGACAAATTGGCCAGGATGCCTTCTAACTCCATCAAATAGGACCGGATCTTTGAAAAGCGCGTTTCCGCCTTTTTAAAGCGGAACGTCGAGATCATCTGCATCGCTTTCGTGATGTCATTGATGCTCTTGACGCTTTTCATGCGCCGTCTGATTTGACGTAGTGAGGCCATTTATTTTTTCAGAAACTCCGCTTTGAATTCGCTGCCGGCGCGGTCAAGCTTCTGGGCTGTCGCATCGGATAATTCTTTGGTCTTTTCGATTTCATTCACGACGTCGGGATACTTGGACGGCAGAAACGAATGCCATCCTTTTTCGAAGTCCGCGATTTTGTCGATCGCCACGTCATCCAGAACTCCTTTGGTCGCAATGTAGATGATGCTCACCTGCTGCGACAAGGAAAACGGTGTATACTGCCCCTGTTTCAGGATTTCCACAAGACGCGCGCCGCGGTTCAACTGGTCACGCGTGGATTTATCCATGTCAGAACCAAATTGCATGAACGCCGCTAATTCTCTGTACTGCGCCAGTTCCAAACGCAGTTTGCCGGCGACTTTTTTCATGGCCTTCGTTTGCGCGTTACCACCGACGCGCGAAACCGACAAACCCACGTTGATGGCCGGGCGAACTCCCTGGAAGAAAAGATCCGTTTCAAGGTATATCTGACCGTCCGTGATGGAGATCACGTTTGTCGGGATATAACCGGACACGTCACCGGCTTGCGTTTCAATGATAGGGAGTGCTGTTAAACTGCCGCCGCCCAGATCCGCACGCATTTTGGCCGCGCGTTCGAGCAATCGGGAATGCAAATAGAAAACGTCTCCCGGAAACGCTTCGCGCCCCGGAGGACGTCTGAGAAGAAGAGAAAGTTCGCGGTAAGCCGCGGCTTGCTTGGTCAAATCGTCATAAATGACCAGCGCGTGCATGCCGTTATACAAATAATATTCGCCGATCGCGGCACCCGTGTAGGGACTGAGATACTGCAGCGTCGCCGGCTGGTCCGCCGAGGCGCTCACGATGGTCGTGTACTCCATGGCGCCGCCTTCTTCGAGCTTTTTGATAACGGACAGCACGTTGGAGGCTTTCTGTCCCGTCGCAACATAAATACAATGAACGTCTTTGCCCTTTTGGTTCAAGATCGTGTCGATCGCCACGGCTGTTTTGCCCGTTTGGCGGTCGCCGATGATCAATTCTCTCTGACCGCGGCCTATGGGAATCATACCGTCTATGGCCTTGATACCGGTCTGCAAGGGTTCTTTAACGGATTGTCTGACAAGAACACCGGGGGCCTTGAATTCAATCGGCCTGGTTTCGGAAGCGACGATGGGGCCTTTTCCGTCTAATGGACGGCCCAACGCATCGACGACGCGTCCCTGCAGTCCCTTGCCGACGGGAATGCTGGCGATCTTGTTCGTGCGCTTTACGGTATCGCCTTCTTTGATGCCTTTGCCTTCACCGCACAGAACCACACCGACGTTTGATTCTTCGAGGTTTAGCGCAATACCCAGCTCGCCGCCCGGAAATTCGAGAAGTTCGCCGGCCATGCAATCATCGAGCCCATACACGCGCGCAATGCCGTCGCCGACGGACAGGATAATCCCGGTGGATTCCATCTGGACACCGGTTTTGAATTCCTTGATCTCTTGTTTTAATACGCTCGTGATTTCTTCGGGCCTCAATGCCATGTCATGCTCCTTAAATACCGTGCAGTCTGATTAATTGTCTCTGAATCGTGTTGATCTTGTGTTTGACGGAACCGTCGATAATTTTATTTTTGATTCTGACGACGATGCCCCCCACCAAACCGGGATCGACTTCCTTTTTTACCGTAATCTTGTAGCCGGCCATCTTTTCCAAATGAGAAACGATGCGGCTCTCGGCCTCCGGACGCAACGGCACCGCAGAGCGAATCTCGGCCGTGCCCTGGCCCTGCGCTTCGTCCGCGATGCGTTTGAACGAAATTGCGATCTCGTGAATCAGGTTAAAGCGGTTTTTTTCAAAGAGTATCGTATAGAAATCCAACAACGTCTCGTAATACGGCTCTTTGCGCTCCTGATACAGCTGACCCAAAAACTTTCGCTTTTGTTCCGTCTTTAAATACGGGTTGGTCAGGCCGCGCTCGAGTTCCGCGTCCGACTTCAACGCCTTGGACAGATTCTCGAGCTCCGCCTCAATCTCTTCGTCCCGGTGCACCAGGCGTGCGATCTCAAACAACGCACGCGCATAACGCTCCGCGACCAGGATATCTTTTATCACTTAGACCTTCTCCAGTTCCTTGATGAACTGATCAACGAGTTTTTCGTGCTCTTTGGCGTCCAGCTTTTGGCTGACGATTTTCTCGGTGATCAGGCTCGACAGCTCGACAAGGTCATTGCGCATGGAGATCCGGGCTTTGGCGATGTCTTGTTGAATCTCCGCCTGCGCACGGTCGACCATCTTTTGCGCGTCTTGTCTGGCGCGGTCCTGAATATCCTTGGCCAGCGCGATACCGACATTGGCGGCTTCCTGGATCTTAACGCGTGCTTCCTGCTCGATGCGTTCCAGTTTCAACCGGTATTCCTTTTCAAGATCTTCGAGCCCTTTTTTGCGGCCTTCGATCGATTGAAACTCATCGGCGATCTTCTTGGAACGCGCATCGATCATTCCCAGCAGACTGTTCCATGCGAATTTTCTCAGAACGAGAAAAACAACCGCAAAGCCCAGAATCTGGACGACGATTTCTTTTAATATATGAGAATTGTCCATAATTCCCTTTTAGTGTGCTGTTAGGAAATCTTTCCCGAAAGAACGAACACGATGACGAGCATGTAAAGCGTCAACGCTTCGATGAGGGCGCAACCGGCCATCATGTTAACGAGCACTTTGCCTGACGCTTCCGGCTGACGGGCCGTGGCTTCCATGGCTCCGGCGACGGCTTTTCCCAACCCTAGCGCTGAACCAAAGGCCGCGATCGCCAAAGACAGCGGGAGAAAGATCGACAAAGCGGTTTGAACGGTAAGGTGTTCCATTTTAAGTAAGTCCTCCTGGTTTTAAGTTAAATTAATGAGCCTTTGCGTGCTCATGTTTCGTATGGGCTCCACCCTCATGCTCCTCCTCATGGTCATGATGCGGAAGCATCATGGCGATGTAAACGGTACTGAGCAGTGTGAACACCAAAGCCTGAATCGTGCTAGTCACGATTTCGAACAACAAAAACGGCGCCTGGAACGGAATAAACGCGGTCGCGATGCCCATCCCTATAAAAACCGCGACCAGCACGTGTCCGCCCATGATATTGCAAAATAAACGAAATGTGAGACTGAAAGGTTTGGCCAATTCACCGATCAAGTGAATGGGAAACATGAGCGGCGCCATCACCCATCCGAATGCGTCGCGGGGGCTGCCGGCCATATGGTCCAAATAACCGAGAATCCCCTGTTTTTTGATTCCGATGGTCTGCACCACGATAAAAACAATGATCGCCAACGCCACGGTGGTCGTGGGAATCGGTATTTGAATCGATCCGGCCAATGTAATCGAATTGGCGGTGTTGGATTTCATGAGCGGCAGAAGGCCCAGGAGATTCATCGTCAAAATATAGAGGAACAACGTGCCCAGAAACGGCGTGTATTTGCGGCCTTCAGGTCCGATGATGCCGCAGACAAAATTATTGAGAGCGGCCACGATCGCTTCGCAGGCCGATTGGAGACGTCCCGGAATAAAACTCATTTGCTTCGAAGCCGCGTAGAAGATAAGAGATAAAATTGTTACAACGAGAACGCAAAAGATGACATTCTCAAAACTCAACAGCATATCCCCGTAGGTTTTGGGAAGAAATTTGGCCAACACCGTCACAAACGTCGACGTGTGCAAAGCCGCGCTGTCGCCGCCATGGCCGCCGCCATGTTCCGTACCGTGTTCTGCGGCCGCGGGCGCGTGTTCCATCGCAAACGCCGCAGCGCTATAAAAAAAGGTCATGATCGCGGCCAAAACGGCGGACTTCGCCCGCATCCAGCTCACAAGAAGGGCCACCGCAAACAAAGTTAGCCCTATGAGAATTCCGGCCGGCGGGAAAAAATCGGTTTTTAAAATGAAAAACCCCGCCAAATAAATGACGGGGAATTTGATCAAGAGCAACGCGGTCATTTTCTTACCTACCGCCTGCTTTTGGGCTACGCCCAGATTAATAATTTGGTAAAGCAGATAACCATTCAACAAAGCCCAACAAACGCTGACGAGGACAGCGAGGCCCGATGACCAGCGGCCCTGGAATCCAAAAACGCCGGCTGTCACTACCGCCAAAGAAAAGGCCGTGAACACCATATTTTGCATGAAACGCAGATTCATTAAAAAATTTCGAATGATTACTTTGATTGGGCGTCGTCTTTTGCAATAAGTTTTAAAAGACGAATGATTTCACGCGCGGAGGCGATGAATCCCAAAGTCAGAAAAATTATCGTAAACCATGGATAAATATGGGACTTACGATCAAGCCAACGTCCAATCAGAAACCCAAAGGACGGTCCAACGAGAAGTATCACCGGAATGGTCGTAACAATACCCAACTGCTTGAGTTGTTGGGGTAAACCTTCTTTTTTATCGACCATAACGCTTAAGTCGGGCTATTCTAACAGGGGCTTTTTCCTTTGTCAATTGACCTCTCCCAGGGGGCTTATTCAACCGAGACATTGGTCATTTTGATGGGGACTGCGGGCTTCCGAATGGTAACGGTCAGAAGGCCGTCCTCGTACTTGGCCTTGGGTTTCTTATCGGAAACAGGCGACGGAAGTTCGATTTTTCTCTCTACGCGTTTGTCCTTGTCCCCGACCCGTTTAATGCCTTCGACATGTAGGATCATGTCATCCTCAATGTAGGCCTTGATCGTATTCTTGCGTACCCCGGCCATATTGATTGTAACCCGAATTTCCTTGTCCGTTTCTTCGATCGGCCCCAAATCCGTGAAGTCCAAATCGTGACTGATGGTGATTCCGCCCGTATCTTCGTCCCAAACGGGAACACCCTCTTCTTTGATGACCTTTTTCATCTCGCCGGTGACCTGACTGTACTGCTTGCTAAGTTCTTTTAATTGCTGCAAATACACGCGGTAATCGGCCTTGGCTTGTTCGACGGCCGCACTTTGCTGATCGACGCACCAACCCGAAGAAACGGCTAAACTCATCACAAACGCAAGAAAAATGGTTTTTTTCATTTGGCACCTCGACTGCCGGGTTTCACCGCAGGCGTCTTGCCTTCTTTACACAGGGGGCAGGCCTCCGGCGCGTAAGTTTTAATGTCTATTTTGAGAAGCGGTGTAAAAGGGACGTCAAAAGGATTGTGTCCGCCGGTTCTGTCGACGATGGAAGCGACGCCGACAACCTGAGCGCCTTGAGCGGCCACAATATCAAAAACTTCTTTGGTGGATTTACCCGTTGTCACGACATCCTCAACCACAAGCACCTTCTCATTCTTCTCAAGAGAAAATCCCCTGCGAAGAACCAACGAGCCGTCCACACGTTCCGCGAAAAGCGAACGCACCTTGAGTGCTCGCGCCAATTCATAGGAAATCACGATACCCCCCAGAGCGGGACCGATCACAACATCGATTTTCTGATCCTTCAGCTTGGCGGCCAGGGCCTCGCAGAGCTGCGAAGCAACCCAGGGCTTTTGCAGAAGAAGGGCACACTGCATGTAATTAGGGCTATGTAAGCCGCTGGATAACAGGAAATGCCCGGTCAGCAGCGCCTTTTCAGAATGGAATGATTTTAGGACATCATTTTCGTTCATAGAAAAATATTATAACACAGCCCGAATGTTACTTCTCGAGTTCCCAAATGGTTTTATGGGCGCCCATTTCTCCGGCGTATTTGATGAAATCCGCGTAAAATTTAAGCGACGACAATGTTGAGCTATCCCCGATCACGATGAGTTTCCGCCGCGCCCGGGTCATGGCCACATTCATGCGGCGCGTATCAACGAGGAACCCCATTTCGCCTTCCACGTTGGAACGCACAAGCGACACGATCACGAGTTCTTTTTCGCGTCCCTGAAAACCGTCGACGCTATCAATCTCCACGCCCAATTCCGGCGCCTTGCTCGCTAAGAGGCGCACCTGCGCACTGTAAGGACTGATGACAGCGATCTCGGAAGGAGGCACGCCGAGTGCCAACATGGCCTTGAGTTGCGCGATCACAAGGTCAGCCTCTTCCATGTTATATCGGCTCTCGGAACCCTGTTCGAGTTTTTCTTCGAATCCTTTGCCGGCCGTATCGATAAATATCAGCGGTTCCCGGGTTTCGGGAGTGTCCCGGACACCCTCCAGATCCGCCAGTGTTTGCTTTTTAACCGAATCGTCCGCAACCAATAAATTTTTATAAAACTCTCTGGAAGAAAACCCCATGATGGTTTCGTTCATTCGGTACTGGCGCTCAAGAAGCTGTTTGGACTCGTTTCCCAAAATATCGTAGTAACGTTCAAAAAGCGTCACACCGAGGCCTTTTTCCTCAGCTTCCTTGGATCGGACCGTGGGAGGCAATTGGAAATGATCGCCGGCCATGATCACCTTCTCCGCCCGCGTCATCGGAATCCACGTGATGGGTTCCGTCGCCTGAGTCGCCTCATCGATGATCAAAAGATCGAATGTCGTTTCACGGATGGATTTGTCCTGAATGCTCGTGGGCGTGCCCACCACCACCTCCATCTCGCTCATCACGCGGTCGAACACTTCCTTGCGCATCTTCTTCACTTCAAAATGTCTTTGGTTGATCTCGTCCCTCAGCGTTCTCTCCGCTTCAAACCCAGGACTGCGCCTTTCCTGGTAGCGTTCTTTTCTTTTATAGAGCTGTTCCAACTCGCTTTGAGCTTGTGAAATCTGTTTGGCCAGCGGATGCAGTGCCAATTTAAAATCCAGAGTGTGATTGCGCAGGTTCGCCGAAATACGGGCGGGGTGCCCCAAGCGCAGCGCGTTGATATTGTGACGGACCAGGCGCTCCAAAATATTGTCGCAGGCCGTATTGCTGGGTGCCGTCACAAAAACTTTTTCTTTCTGCAGAATGCTTTGGCGAATCAACTCAATCAAGGCCGTGGTCTTGCCGGTGCCCGGAGGCCCGTGGATCAACGCGACGTCGTCGGCTTCGAGACATTTTCTCACTGCTTCCTTCTGAGAAGCATTTAGTCCGGCATCAAACCATTTAATCTTGTCTGCCGGGATCGGCGTTCTGTCCGGTTTCCTGGTTTCCAGAGAAATATCGCGAAAAAGCGCCAAGCGTGTGTTATGCGTCTCGAGCACCGCGTCGAGAGCCTCCAGCATGCGCTTATAGGTAACGCGGTTCACGGACTTATGCAGTTGAAACGTTCCCGTTTCATCGATCCACTCGGGGAGTTCGGAGTTGAAAGCGACTGTCAGAGTTTCGGTGGACTTTTCGTAGACGGTACCGATGGGACATTCGGACGGCTTTTGCTTCTCCGGGAATAACGTGACGATGTCACCCACTTCCAAAGAAAAAAGCGGCAGAGCCTTTTGGTTCGTTCGCGCGAAACTGACCAAAATATGCTCTGCCGGTGAATAATGTTTTTCTATAAGAACCAGATTTAAGAGTGCTTTGCCGCGTAATTCCCTTTCGGCTGGCGTGAGATGCAAAAACTGGCTTCGAATCTCCTCATTTTCTTCTTCTTCCTCAAGGGAGATGAGTTTTTTTAAAAAGAGAAAATGGCTCTTATTTTTATCCAAACGTCGGGATTAATCGTTCGATTCTGCGCTGGGCTCTTGAGAAGGTTGGATATTTCCTTCGCTGAACGCCGAGCGGTTGTTTTGAAAACCCGGACGATTTCCTTCGCGGTGCGGACGGTGCTCGCGGTTGCCGTCACGGTACGGACGGTTTTCGCGATTTCCTTCGCGCGGACCGCCTTCGAAACGACTGTCGCGTGCGCTATGGGGTCTGCCATACTGAGGCTTTCCGCCGTTGCCCTGATGATTGTTGGGACGATTCTGCGAACCGTGGTTGTTACGACCGCCGTTAGGACGGTTCTGAAACCCGCGGTTGAACCCGCCGCCACCGTTATTGCTGAAAGGCCGGCGGTTCCTGGACTGCTCCAAAAGCGTATCGATTTTCTTTTCCAGAAAAACGAGATGATCGGCAATTTTCCGTAGCTGTGTAGGCAGGTCGGAGCTGTCGCCTGAAGCAGACTTGTCTTTTTTAAAAAAGCTCACTTTATTCTCCTTTAATGAAGCTCGATTATTGGTATGGCCTGTATGTGGCATAAATGATCGGCTTTTAGACGCTATTTCAGCGTGACTGTTTTTGTTGAACTATCCTTGATTGACCGTAGACTATCTGTGAGGTTATCTCAGAAGGACTCGAAGGGTATTATACCACTTTACCCCATCTCGGAAAGGATTTTCTGAGCGGCCTCCATGGGGTTTTTGTCCTGCGTAATAGGCCTTCCCACCACGATAAAATCGGCTCCCTTTTCAATCGCCTCTTTGGGAGTCATAACTCGCTTTTGGTCTCCATGCCCCGCCCATACCGGCCGCACACCCGGTGTCACCACGAGGAAGTCTTTACCGGCTGCCATCTTAATGAGCTCCAGTTCATGGCCGGAGGCCACCACTCCGTCGAGTCCGCAGGTCTTGGCAAGCACGGCCAGAGTCTCCACCTGCTGAATCAGCGGATTGCGAATACCCACTTCTTTCAAGTCCGGTTCCTTCATGCTCGTCAACACCGTCACTCCGATGAGAATGGGTGGTTGGATCTTCAATTCTTCGGCCGTCTTATGGACGGATTGCACGGCCTGGATCATCATGTTCTTTCCGCCCACCGCATGGACGTTCATCATGAACACACCCAAGCGTGTGGCGGCCTCACAGGCGGCGCCGACCGTATTCGGGATATCGTGAAACTTGAGATCCAGAAACACCTTGCCGCCTTTAGAATGAATCATCCGCACAACCTCGGGACCTGCGGCGGTAAACAGTTCCTTGCCGACCTTGAATACCTTCACCGTCGGCGAGAGGATGCCGACAAGCTTTTTGGCCTCATCAAACGCCGGGACGTCGAGCGCTACGATCAGTTTTTCATCTCTATTCATCGATGGTTCCTATCAGTGATCTGAGATCTTGTCTTTGTGCCTTCAAATACGTTTCCAGGCCCCGCAGAATATCCATCGAAGCCATGGGGTTCATAAAATTAGCGGTCCCAACCTGTATCGCCGACGCTCCCGCTATAAAAAACTCGAGCGCGTCATTGGCGTTCATGATGCCGCCCATCCCCAGAATGGGAATTTTGACGGCTTTATAGGTATCACGCGTCATCCGCACGGCAATGGGACGAATACAGGGTCCCGAGAGTCCCCCGGTTTTGTTTCCAAGCACGGGCTTTCTCGTTTTAATATCAATCACCATCGCCGTGAAGGTGTTAATCAGCGAAACGGCATCGGCGCCTGCAGATTCCGCGGCGCGCGCCATTTTACCGATGTCTGAAACATCGGGGCCTAGCTTTGCGATCAGGGTTTTATCGGTGGTTTTCCGGACAGCACCGACAACCTCCGCGATCAGGTTCTCGTCATGCGCAAACATGCGGGCCTTCGTCTCGCCGCCCTTGTAATTGACGTTGGGACAGGAGAGATTCAACTCAAAACCCGACACGCCTTCCGCCTTGTCCAAAATTTTGATGACTTCGATGAATTCTTCCACGCTATAGGCCATGGCGCTCACGATAATCGGAATGCCGATTTTACGCATGTAAGGCAGTTTCTCGGCGATGAATTTTTCCGCTCCGGGATTCTGAAGCCCAATGGAATTGAGCATACCCGAAGGCGTCTCAACGATCCGCTGCGGCGGATTCCCAAGCCGCGGTTTGATTGTAATCGTTTTGGTGACAATGCCGCCGAGTTTGCTTAAATCGATGAATTTCTCAAACTCCCGGGCATGTCCGAACGTCCCCGACGCCACGAGAACGGGGTTCTTGAGTTTAATCTTGCCTATCGTTGTTTCCAAATTCACCTTCATATCTATCTCTCCTAAGAGCGGGTGACGCCGGAGGGGAGTCCTCTTTTTACGCGCAGGCTGCCGCAAGGACAGCCGAGCATAAAAAGAGTCCCGCAGGCGGCAGGACCCGCTCCCCTAATCCCATCTCACGGAACAGGCGTCAAATACGGGACCCTCTTGGCAGGCGATCGCGAAGCGATGGCCTTCGTCAGAAGTCACTTTAATGGCACAGCCGATGCAGGCACCGAATCCGCAGGCCATCGGCACCTCCACCGAAACCTCACAAGACAATTTAAATTTTTCGGCGATAGCCGAGACGGCGATCAGCATGGGTGTGGGACCGCACGTGTAGGCCTTGGCCTTCGCCGGATCGGTTTTCTTCAAATGTTGAGTGAGGACCTGCGTGACAAAACCCTTGTGTCCCTTGGAACCATCATCGGTGGCTAAATGCAGCTGAACACCCAGCGCTTTAAATTCTTTTTCGCACAAGAGAAGGGCCTTATTCCTCGCTCCCAGAAAGACATGAATCTTTTTGGGAGAAATTTTGGATTTCTTCATTTCCTTGGCCAAATGGTACAAGGGCGGAATTCCCACACCGCCTCCGATCAGCAGATGCTCCTGCGCTCGAGCGTCTGTCTTGAAACCTTTTC
>CAYUTV010000023.1:0-14554 GCA_964447745.1 uncultured Planctomycetia bacterium
GGGGAAATCAACCCCGCGATTCTCAATGTGAACGGCGGCGCCATCGCACTCGGCCATCCCGTGGGAGTCAGCGGCGCACGTCTCGTGTTGACGGCGCTCAAAGAAATGAAACGCCGCGGATTGAAGCGCTCTCTCGTATCTGCCTGCGTCGGCGGCGGCCAAGGCGGCGGTGTTCTGTTGGAGAGGGCATGAGTGCTTCGGCTTGGACGCTAACGGCGGAGCAGGGGATCGGCCGGCTGGTATTTGATGACCCCGAAGCCGAAATCAATATTCTTACCTTTAAAAATCTTACCGCTCTGAACCAAATTCTTGACGATATCGCCAAACGCTCTGACATACGCGCGTTGGTGATTGCCAGCGGCAAATCCCGTATTTTCATTGCCGGCGCCGACATTAAGGAAATCGAAGGTATCAAGAGCGCGGATGAAGCTATTTCTAAGGCCGAGCAGGGCAAAGCCGTTTTCAAAAAAATTGAAGACCTGAAATTTCCGACGGTTTGTGCCATTAATGGCGCCTGTCTTGGCGGAGGGTTTGAATTGGCCCTTTCGTGTGGATATCGCGTGGCCTCTTTTTCTCCCAACGTCAAAATTGGCTTACCGGAAGTGAATCTGGGAATCCTTCCGGGATTTGGAGGCAGTATTCGTTTGCCTCGTCTCCTGGGTCTAATCCGCGCACTTCCTCTTATTCTGACGGGTCGAATAGTTTCGTCACAGGAAGCTCTAAAATTCGGAATCGTGGACCGGTTGTTTCCTGAAAAGACACTCCAGGAGGATGCGGTGTCACTGGCCGGGAAGCTTGCCTCCGGCGCTCGGATCAGAGCTCCCCGCAAAAAAGACCTCATGACACGTTTTCTCGAAGACACCGGCACGGGCCGTGCGGTGGTGTTTTCGCGCGCCAAAAAGGACGTGCTCGCCAAAACCAAGGGTCATTACCCGGCGCCGTTCGAGATTATTCGTTTGATATCCGCAACGTACGGTAGAAAAGGAGCGGGAGTTTATCGCAAGGAAAGCGAGCATTTCTCAAGACTCGCCACAACGGATGTATCGAAGAACCTCATCAAGGTTTTTTACCTCACCGAAAAATACAAGAAGAACCGTTGGACAAAGTCGACGGTGGAAACCGACGGCGTCAATAAATGCGGTATTGTCGGTGCGGGGGTTATGGGCGGCGGCATCGCCCAGCTCGTCAGTTATAAAGATATTCCGGTTCGCGTGAAGGATCTGAACGAAAAAGCGCTGGGAGGTGCCCTCAAGGAAGCGATGAGTGTTTATAAAAGCGCCCTCAAACGCCGCAAAGTCAAAGCGCATGATGTGGAAAATAAGATGCACCTGATTTCGGTGGGTCTCACGAACCAGGGTCTGAAAAATTGCGATATGATCATCGAGGCGGTCATCGAAGACCTCGGCGTGAAACAAAAGGTATTTAAAGAAATGGACGCACTCGTCGGGCCGCAAACGATTCTGGCGTCAAACACGTCTTCTTTGTCGGTGGGGAAAATGGCGGAAGGATGCCGCCACCCCGAACGGATCACCGGGCTGCACTTTTTTAATCCGGTCAGCCGAATGCCGCTGGTGGAAGTCATCCGCGCGGCGCACAGCTCTGACGATGCGATTGAACGAACGGTGCTTTTTGCGAGACGATTGGGAAAAACAGTGATTGTTGTCGAAGATCGCCCCGGGTTCGTGGTCAATCGGCTTCTATTGCCTTACATGAACGAAGCGGCTTATCTCTTGCAGGAGGGTTTTTCGCCGGACCGCATCGACCGGCTTGTCGAAGCGTTCGGCATGCCGATGGGTCCCATTGAGCTTGCCGATCAAGTGGGCATCGATGTGTCCTATAAAGTGGCTCACATTTTGCAGGACGCGTTCGGAGAGCGCATGAAAGTCGCGCCGATTCTCGAGGACGTAAAGAAAAAAGGTCTCTTGGGTAAAAAAGCCGACAAAGGTTTCTATGTCTATACGGGTAAAACCAAGCAGGCGAACCCGGAGATTAAAATCTCCGCCTCGACCAAAACCTCAGAAGAAGACGCGCTCAAACGCATGCTCTACATCATGATCAATGAGGCCGCGCGCATCCTGGAAGAAAAGGTCGCGGACAGCGCCGCGAGTATCGACATCGGAATGATCATGGGCACGGGATTTCCGCCTTTTCAGGGAGGTCTTCTGCGCGCCGCCGATACGATCGGTCCCGCGGAAATTCTGAAGGATCTTGAGAGGTTTCAGAAAGAGGTTGACGCCAAGCGATTCGAACCCAGCCAGTTATTGCGCACTCTCGCTGCCCAGCATAAAACATTTTATTGAGTTAATCTTTTCCCGGGGTCTCTCCCGTGACGGTACATGAAAGTTAATTAATCTATTTTTCATGTTTCGTTTATCAATTTTTTTGTATAGTTTAAGTAGAACCGTTTAATTCAACAGAAAGCTGCCGACTATGTTTCGTAGAAAATGGCGTTTCCGATTGGGGAGCTTCTTTGTCAGGCATTTTGCCAGAAGCGAGGGGTTTCTGGATCCCGTGGCTTTCTTGGCGCGCCTAAAGCGTTTTGCGCAGCCGTCGGATATCTGGATTCCCGCAGAATTGATGCGTCTGGGGGCGCTGTTACAGGCCCGCGGCATGACCAATAGCCAGGTGATCCAACATAATCTCGATTGGGTATGGCCATATTGGGTCAAACGGCAGTTTGATCCCACCGACCATTCTTTTATCCCCAGAGCATTCAGCATAGCCCATATCAATCTCACTCATCGCAATTGGACCGCGATTGGCGTGCCCGATTTTGACGAGTACCCTTTGGTGGATCCACGCGGACTGGTGACACCTCATTTTGACGGCTGGTCGGTGGACGCCTGGATCTTATGTCTTGGCGGCCCGCATCTTATCCCGTCTCATTTGACGGGGATAGACCAAAAGCTCGGGAATCATCCTCCTCTGAGTGTGGAAACGGTCAGTCAGATTCAGGGATCGCGTCTTTTTTCCCGCGCCAGCGTCGAAGTGGAAGAAGGGATTCCTGTTTGCCGCATTACCTGGGATGCTTCGTCTCACGTTGCCTCAAAATTGGTCGTATCCGTTCGTCCGTTTAATCCGGAGGGAGTGAGTCTGGTGGATCACCTGCATCGTCTAGAGGGCAGGGAAGGCTTTAAGATCAACGGGAATCAAGAAGTACTATTGGATACGGCTCCGCGCGAATATGTCTTTTCAAATTATGCCAAAGGGGACGTGATTGAGAAAGTTTTAAGGGACGGCGCTCCAACGGAGGGCATCACCTGCGACGCCGGGATGGCCAGCGGCGCGGCAATCTACGATCTGGACCCAAATGGAAAAAAGGAAGTCACCGCAAAAATTCCTCTCATATCTGCCCCCGCCAAAGCGCGTCCCGTGACGGTGTCGTCCTGGGACCGGGCGTTGGACGGAGTCTGTCGTTTGAAGGTGCCGGAGAAGAATTTTGAATTTTTGTATGAAACGGCGATTAGGACGGTGGTTTTGCATTCTCCCGGCGAAGTGTATCCCGGGCCTTATACCTATAAACGCTTTTGGTTTCGTGATGCCGCTTATATTTTATTTGCGATGCTCTCGGCGGGTCTTACGGAGCGCGCCGCCCGAGTTCTTACGCACTTCTCGAAACGATTAACGCCTGCAGGTCATTTCCTTTCGCAGGACGGAGAATGGGATTCGAATGGTCAAGCCCTGTGGATTCTTGAAAAGTATTATAAAATCACTGGCCGCAAGCCCGACGAATCCTGGTTTCCGACCATTCAAAAGACGGCGAACTGGATTCAAAAGAAGAGAGTTTTCGGCGCGTCTCACTCGATCTATTATGGACTCTTGCCGGCGGGCTTCAGCGCAGAGCATCTGGGACCAAACGATTTTTATTATTGGGATGATTTCTGGTCCATTGCGGGTTTGAGAGCGGCTTCTAATCTTCTGCGTCATAGTGCGAAGTCACAAGAGAATCACTTCGAACATGATGCGAATGACTTGATGGCCTGCATTGAGAAAAGTCTCGACCGTGTTTCGGAGCGGTTGGGAAACCGCGCGATGCCCGCTTCTCCGCACAGACGATTGGACTCGGGAGTTATCGGATCTATTTCGGCGGGATATCCTTTACAACTTTGGGATGGAACGGATGCGCGTCTCGTGGAAAGCGCCAATTACCTGAGAAATAAATGCTTTTTGAATGGTGGCTTCTATCAGGAAATAGGCCATTCCGGAATTAACGCGTATTTAACGTTGCATGTGGCGCAGGTTCTATTGCGTGCCGGGGACAAAAATTTTATGCAGCCGATAAAGGCTATCGAGCGTATGGCCACGACGACGGGCCAATGGCCCGAAGCCATCCACCCGCATACGGGCGGAGGGTGCATGGGAGACGGCCAGCATGTCTGGGCCTCCGCCGAATGGATACTCATGATGCATCATTTATTTCTCAGAGAAGAGGCCAATCACCTCGTTCTGTGTCCGGGCATTTCGGAAGAATGGTTGTCTAAAAAAGAAAACCTATTTTTGGGCCCGCTCCATACGACTTTCGGGACGATCTCCATCACGGTCAACAGCCAGGAGAGTGTGTATGTTTCTTGGGAGGCGAAGTGGCATGGCCCTGAGCCGAAAATCGAGATCGCATTTCCCGGTAGGGAGCGTGTGTACGTGAACGCCGGAGAAACGCGCGTGGAGGCTAAGCCAAAACGATGAAGATTCTCATGATGACGAACACCTATAAGCCGATCTTAGGCGGGCTCGAGAAATCCATAGAGTCGTTTAGCGCGGAATTTCGGAAAATGGGCCACCGCGTGATCATTGTAGCGCCCGAATTTGAGGGAATGACGGCTGAGGAGGATGTTATCCGTATTCCTTCGATTCAAAAATTTTACGGTACGGATTTCTCCGTGCAATTGCCGATCCCCGGAACACTGGTTGACGCTTTGGGTGATTGGAAGCCGGACATCGTTCATTCGCATCACCCGTTTCTTGTCGGGGACACGGCGCTGCGCATGGCGTCAAAATACAACGTGCCCCTCGTGTTCACGCACCACACGCTCTATGAAAAAAACACGCATTATATCGCCAAGGATTCGGATGCCATCAAACGGTTTGTCGTCGAGCTCTCCACAGGTTATGCGAATCTCGCCGACCAGGTTTTTGCGCCAAGCCAAAGCGTCATGGATTTGCTGAGGGAACGGGGAGTAAATACGCCCATCGAAGTCGTACCAACGGGGATTCATACGAAACGCTTTCTGACCGGTGATGGAAAAGCCTTCCGCTCGAAGTATAAAATTCCGGCTGGCGCGTCGGTGATCGGCCATCTCGGCCGACTCGCTCCTGAAAAAAATTTGGAATTTACCGCCCGGGCGGTCGCGCACTTCATGAGGCAGAAGAAAGACGCGCACTTTCTCGTCGTCGGCAAGGGACCTTCACAGGACAGTCTCGTCGAGATGTTCCGTGAGCTCAAGATGGAAGACCGGCTGCATTTGACCGGGCCTTTAAAAGGACGAGCTCTAGTTAACGCTTATCATGCCATGGATGTATTCGTATTTGCCTCTCAGAGCGAAACTCAGGGGCTGG
Source organism: uncultured Planctomycetia bacterium (assembly GCA_964447745.1). Classification (GTDB taxonomy): domain Bacteria; phylum Omnitrophota; class Gorgyraeia; order 2-02-FULL-51-18; family 2-02-FULL-51-18; genus CAYUTV01. Next base: position 5,554 of record CAYUTV010000023.1, read on the forward strand.
TTTTGGCCGAATCGATGTCGGCCGGTGTTCCGGTGGTTGCCGTCGACGCACCGGGAGTCCGCGATATCATTCAAGACAAGACGAACGGCTGTCTCGTGGCCTCCGAAGATGTCGAAGACTTCTCAGCCGCCCTCAAATGGATTCTCACGCTATCAGCCAAAGATACGGAGAAAGTCAGACAGGCGTGTCTTGAGACGGTGAAAGCGCTGACCATGAAGCTCACCGCAGAAAAGGCGCTGAGAGTTTATTCCGCGCTGATCACGCAAAAAGAATTCTCTCGACGGTCCTTCGAAGATAGCGGTTGGGATAAAACGGTGCGTCTTTTCCAGGCGCACTGGAATCTTGCCGCCAATCTCGCAAAGGCCGCCACGAGTGCCGTGTTAAAAACCACTCCCGACAAAAATATCGGCGTGCTCTCTGAAATCCAACAGGCCGCTTCCGAGTCTCCCTTAGTCTAAACGCGTCCTCCCGAAGAAATTAATCCTAATTTAACCGGCAGTTAATTCTCGTTTTTATATAGTGATCGAGTAGTACTGAGAAGGAATGTGATATCACCGTAACGCAAAGGAGATCTCAAATGGAAAATCCCAAAAACAAGACCGCGACTCCCAAAAAGCAGGAAAATTCGCCTCATGTGCCCCGGTATGATGACAGGCCGGACAGTCTGCCGGCGGTAGAAGTCAACGGAGAAAACCAGGTGCAAAGCCCTCAAAAGGACCAGGAAGATTCCTACGAACAACCCGCAGCCGATAACAATAAGGACAACCGCCATGAAGCCGCATAAAAAGAGGACCAAAACCTCCAAGAGACGCCATTCCACGGCCGCCGCCGAACAGCGGAATAGAAAGAAGAACGCTTTTTATTCCGGTGATGGAATGTCCTGCTGATATCCGTGTGTTTTTCCCTGCGCCGACCGGGGCGTGAGTTTGACGATTTTTTGAGACTGCCAAACTCGCGCCCCTCCTACCTTCTGTATTAAAAAACATTAATATTCTTTTAACGTTTGGTTAATCACAATTTTCGTATAGTTGTGTCATGAAATGCATCAGTATGGCAAACAAACATAAGGAGACAAAATGTTATTTGTCAAAGACCGTAAAGCGCTACAGGGCTTGATATGGATGATGGCATTTTTCTTTTCATTGGTTGTTTTGATGACCGGTTGCGCTCCTTTATTGGTAGCCGGTGGTGCCGTGGGCGGTTATGCGGTGGCCAAGGACATGAATGACGGCCAGCTAATCGATGACCAAAAGAAGAAGTAATTCTTAGGCGATCAAAAAGGAGAAGAACGAATGAAAATGCCCAATAACCAGAAAGGAAAAGCAGGATACATACTGCTTTGGCTCATTGGAGTGCCGATACCGCTTCTTTTTCTTATCTTTTTACTCAGGGGGTGCAGCTAATGATTACCACAAGTACGCTGATATTGATCATTCTGATCGTCCTGCTTGTCGGAGCAGTTCCGGCCTGGCCCCATAGTAAAAACTGGGGCTATTATCCGAGTGGTGGTCTGAGTCTTGTTTTATTGATCCTGTTGATACTTTTGCTTATGGGCAGAATTTAACCGGGAAACAGAGGAGATGTATATGAAAAAAAACTGGACAATGACAAGCTTGGTCTTAATGACACTATCGATAGCGCCCGCATGGGCCACGACGACGGTTACGGTTGAAGACAACCGGCCCAATACCGTGACCGTGACCCAGTCGGAACCGGTGGCGGCGACGGAGACCATAGTACCAGTGTCACAAACACCCGTGATGATCGTCAAAGAAGAAAATCCCAAAGAATTTGAAGGGGAGATCATCAACGTGGACCTGCCGGAGAGCCAAGTTCTCGTTCATGATCTTTGGGGCCGCGACCGCCGCGTGACCGTCAAACAGGGGATGATCAGCGGTTATAAAGTCGGAGACTATGTTCGGGTGACGCTGATGGCGGACATGAAAGAAGCCGCTATGATCAAGATTATCCGTGATGTAACTCCGTTGGAAGGCACCGTGGTGAATATTGATTCTTCGTCCCACGGAATTGTGGTGCGTGAGTCTAGCGGTAAGGAAAGAGTGATTCTCTTGGCCCCCGGCATGACTATTAATTTCAGAGTGGGCGATAAAGTGCGGGTTTATGCGCTTCCCGATCGCTCCGAAGCAAAAATGATCCGGATTTTAAAATGACGAAAGGGGGAAACCACACCATGTTAAAGATCGCAAGCGCTGCTCCGATACAAACGGGGATAGAAAAAAAGGATAGGCTGCATATCGTCGACGGCTTGTCGCGTCTATTGGCGGGGACTTACATTCTCTACCTTAAAACGCAAAAGTTCCATTGGAACGTAACGGGACCTTTTTTCCACGGGCTTCATGAAACGTTTGAAGCCCAGTATGTGGAAATGGTGCCGGCTATTGACGCGTTGGCTGAGCGTATCCGTACGTTAGGCTTTCCCGCTCCGGGAAGCTTTACGGAGTTTACGAAACTTTCCGATGTTTCCGAGCAGACGGGTATTCCCGATGCCGGCGACATGATCCATGAGCTTATTGAGGATCACGAAAAACTGGCGCTGACGGCGCGCGAGGTATTCCCTGTAGCTGAAGACGCCAAGGATCAGGCCACAGCCGATCTTGTGACCCAGCGAATGGAAGTGCATGAAAAGGCCGCCTGGATGCTTCGCAGTTCTCTTGGCAGTTCTTTTCCGAATTAGACAAAGAAAGGAGGCGGTCATGAAAAAGAAGCCCACAGTAGCGGTATTCAAGGTCTTCTCAATGACCATCCGCGCCGGACACAGGACGCGGGAGGTTAATCCGAGAAGGTATGAGAAACCCGGAGGGATGCATGAAAATATCGTTTTTTACGGCGCTTAGCGCCGCGGTCGTTTTGGTCGTGGTGGCAGGTTGCAGCCGTGAAACCCAGCAGGATGCCAGAGTGTTGGCGAATGACCTAAAGCGCGACGTGAATGCCGCGGCAATAAAAGTGGATGCCGAAGTGGAGAGGGCCGTCAATTAAGGGGAATTTGAACATTAAAAAATCTTAATTCTTTTTTAAGATTTCCTTAATGAGGGCTTTAGTAGAATTAAGGCACTAGACTTAACGATAATGAAACAACAAAAATAAACAGGAGAACAAAATGAAAATAACGACGATTGTGCCCGTGCTGTTGGCAGCTTTACTTGTGCTTCCCGGCTGCACCAAGGAAGTCGGGGATGACGTGCGTGAGACAGGCAGTGACATGAAGCGTGAAGTGAAGCAGGCGTATAACGACGTCAAAGATCACGTCGAAGACGCGACAGAAAACATCAGCCGGTAAGGCTTGATCTTAAAAAGGAGAGAGAATATGCTTAAATGGTCCTTAATATTCTTTATCGTTTCTCTTGTGGCGGCGGCAATGGGTTTTACCGGTATTGCCAGCAGCACGGCGGAAATTGCGAAAGTACTGTTTTATATCTTCCTGGTGCTATTCCTGCTTTCTCTGCTATTGGGACTAACCATTTTTAGAATATAAATAACGGGAGGGAGCTCATGACTCAGGCGATACTGAACCGTGAATCCGTGAATAAGGGTCATCGCATTGAACAGGAACCTTTGCCGTATGCGGAGAACGCGCTTTCGCCCTATATCAAGGCGAAGACGCTAAAGACGCATTATGGCAAGCATCACCGCGCTTACATAGATAAAGTCAATGCACTGATTGACGGCACAGACTTTGAGGTGTTGTCTCTTGAAGAAATCATCCGTGCGACCGTGGGACGCGAAGAGCACAAAGTGTTGTTTAATAATGCCGCCCAGGCGTGGAATCATTGGTTCTACTGGCGCAGCATGAAACCTAAGGGCGGCGGCCGTCCCGGCCGTCTCCTTTCTGATCTCTTAAAGAGGTCTTACGGGAGTTTCTCGGATTTTAAAGAAATTTTCTTACAATCCGCCAAGACTCATTTTGGAAGTGGCTGGATATGGCTGGTTAAGGAAAATAATCAAATTAAGGTGGTGGAGACTCATGATGCGGATACGCCCATTGCCCATGGATCAATCCCTTTGTTGACCTTGGATATTTGGGAGCATGCCTACTATCTCGATTACCAAAATAAGCGAGCGGAGTACTCTCAGGCGTTTTTTGAGCATCTCATAAACTGGGATTTTGCGGAAAGTAGACTTGTCCTTGGGAGACTCGACTCATGAGAGAGAGTCATGCTAGCATAAGAAAACATAAGCAACCTATAAAAAATATGGATATCCTATGCGCATCCTTTTAATCGAAGATGAAAAGAAGATAGCGAGCTTTATCACCCGCGGACTGAAAGAACAGCGTTATGTCGTGGATAATGCCGATACAGGTCAAAGAGGCCTGGAGCTGGCTGAAATCAATCCGTATGATCTTATTATTCTTGATTTAATGCTGCCGGATGCCAGTGGAATAGAGATATGCCGTAGTCTGCGGGCAAAAAAGAATGCCACGCCCATTCTCATGCTCACGGCCAAAGATGAAGTGAAAGACAAGGTATTGGGTCTCGAGGTTGGAGCCGACGATTATCTGACCAAGCCTTTCGCGTTTGAAGAATTCCTGGCGCGTATCAGCGCCTTATTGCGCCGTAAGGGGAAGGAACTGGCTTCCTACTATAAGGCCGCGGATCTGGAGCTTGACGTGTTAAAGCGGCAGGTTAAGAGAGGTGGCAAGGAGATTACGCTTACCAGCAAAGAATTCATGCTGATTGAGTATCTAATGCGTCATGCCGATGAGGTGGTGACCCGCACGATGATTTCCGAACACGTATGGAACGAAGATTTCGACAGTTTTACGAACGTGGTGGACGTGACCGTGAACCATCTGCGCAATAAAATAGACAAGAAGTTTCCCAAGAAACTCATACGAACGGTACGTGGAAGCGGCTATATGCTTAAAACTTCCTAGTATGCAAGTACGCAAGCTCTCCGCCAAACTGAATATTGTCTACAGCGTCGCTCTGGTATTCAGTTTGGCCCTCTACAGCGGTATTCTCTATTTTCACTTATCCACCACTTTATACGACATAGCTAATAAGGAACTGCGTGAGAAGAGTACTCAAATTACGAACATGTTGGATGCTTATCTCAAAGTTCTGGGAAAAGATGACAGGGCTTTCTTGTTCTCCGTGCAGAGCTTGATTGCCAGAGAGGGCGAACATCCCCATGCCAACAAAGTATTCCGGCTCGAGCAATTATGGACACAGCAAGAACGGGCGATGGGCCTTGATAATGATTACGTAAATATTCTTTCCATATCCGGCGAATCAGTTGCGCTTTCAGGCCCATACGGAGCCTTGCGGTATCCAAATTTGCAAAAAGATATTAATTTAGCCGTTCAAGGACGTCCCACGATCAGGAACTTCAAAAGCAAAGACATCCATCTGCGTTTAATTACGATTTCAATTCCGTTAGGTTTAAAAGATCCCTATGTTTTGCAAGTCGGAACTTCCGTTAAAGAAATTGAAAACATCCTTTACCAAAGGCGGATTCTGTATTTGCTAAGCATGCTTTTTACGATCGCCATTGCTACATTAATCAACCAAATTTTTGTGAGAAGAATATTGCGGCCTATTTTTATGCTGGCCTCCACCGCCAGGAATATCAGCTTCCGGGACCTAAGTAAACGTATAACCACTAAATACCCCGACGAAGAACTGCAGGACTTGATCAATGCTTTTAATGACATGATCTCGCGTCTGGAGAAATCTTTTGCCTATATTAGCCAGTTTAGTTCTCATGTGTCTCACGAACTCAAAACCCCCCTGGCTATTATCAAGGGAGAGTCGGAATTGGCGCTAAGGAAAGTACAATCTTCCGATGAGTATCGCAGAGTTTTAAAGAGCAACCTTGAAGAACTTGAGCGAATGATAAAAACGGTCGATGATTTACTCCTGCTGACGCGTTTAGACTACCGATCCAATGTTCTCAAGACATGCGAAATGGATTTGATTGAATTTATTAAAGAGATGCGTGAATCGCTCAAGATTCTTGCCGATCCCAAAGATATTGAGATACGCTACCATTTTCCCGCCGGCATGGTGGAGATAAAAGGCGATGTCACCCATCTGAGAAGACTCTTTTATAACTTGGTCCATAACGCCGTTAAATTTACAGCAAACGGTGGGCGTATTGAAATCACAATTAAAAGAGAGGGTTCCTGGGCACTTGTTTTAATTAAAGACTCAGGCATGGGAATTCCCGAGGATGTGCTACCTAAGATATTTGATCAATTTTTTCACTATGGCGGCAATGGTTCTTCCAAGGTAGCGGGAACCGGCTTGGGGCTGACGATAGCCCAATCGATCGCTAAACTCCACAACGGACGCATTAGCGCCAAAAGCGTAGTGGGCAAAGGAACGACGTTTATAGTAGAGTTGCCCGCGTGCTCATTCTTTCAGTCGCTATTGCCCAATATCGGCGGCAGGCAGACAAGTTAATCTTATTTTAATCTTCCTTTAATTCCATTTTCCGTAAACTATTGGTAGGGAGTAGATCACAGCGGGGGCGGCATGGTGGAAACGGCTTTGGCAGAGCGAACGATTTTAATCGTCGAAGATGACCTTAAAATACGGACCATTTATCGTCAAATGCTGACTGAAGAGGGTTATGGTGTCGATGAAGCGGCCAACGGCGAAGAGGCTGCCATTTCCATCCTTAGAAATAAGAATATCCGCTTAGTAATTCTTGATATCAACATGCCGATGGTGGATGGCGTTTCCTTTTTTGACTTGGTGCGGTTCTGTCAACCCAAAGCAAAAGTTATTATTGCCAGCGTATATCAAAAAGATGATCAAAAAAGAATGATTCCTACAGCCGACAGTTACCACGATAAGATTGAAGGTCCGGCTGCGCTTATCGCCAAAGTAAAGGCCATGCTGTAACAGGCGTCATAGTTGTCGCTTACTCTCTTCCTGCCGTAAATCATCATAAAAACTTCCTTTGTTCAGAGAACCAAAAACACTTGTTTAAAAAACAGCACTTTTATATAATTTGGAGCAATTGGTCATTCTCCAACACATTGAGGCCCTTTTATGAAAAAGATGCTAGACCAGTTTAAAGCCTTCGCGATGCGGGGGAATGTCGTGGATATGGCCGTGGGCGTTATTATTGGGGCCGCCTTCGGTAAGATCGTGACATCGCTAGTCAATGACATCATTATGCCGCCCGTGGGCAAGCTCCTGGGAGGGGTGGATTTTTCGAGTCTTTTTATCGACCTTAGCGGAGCCAATCACCCGAGTCTCGCGGCGGCACAGGCAGCCGGTGCAGCTACGGTTAATTACGGCGTTTTTATCAATGCGGTGATCAACTTCCTTATCGTTGCATTTGTCATTTTTTTGATCGTAAAGGCCATGAATACGATGCAGAAGAAGGAAGATGCCGCCGCCATAAAGACTCCTCCACCGCCGTCCAGGCAGGAGGTTTTGCTCGAGGAAATTAGGGACGTACTTAAAAAGGGGAGGGGTTAATTATGAGTGGAATACTCGGTCTTGTTGTACTGGTGTTGGATATCTGGGCTATTGTGGAAATCCTGAAAAGCGCCATGCCCAGCGGTAAGAAGATTCTCTGGGTGCTTCTCGTTATATTGCTTCCCGTCATTGGTCTGGTTCTGTATTTCTTGATCGGAAAGAAGTCTGCCGCTTAAGAGTTGAGGTTTTAAAAATAGCCGGTTTTGCCCTCGGGCAAGCCGGCTATTTTTATGCCAAAAAACGCCAAAGGCCACCTGCCAACAGGATTAAATCAAAATTAAAATTCCAGCTTCGTATACAACTTTATAAAAATGCTTAGTTTTAGTAAGTCGTTATAATTCAATTACTTTAAAATCATCTTGATGTTTCCATTTATGTAGCGTAACCTTAGTAAGATATTTGAAAAAACTTTTAAAATATATTGCATTGGATGGCGCATAGAGAGAAAATGATCTTGGGACAGCTTGAAATAACGCGGGACAGAAGGTATCTTTTATGAATATTCAAAACGAGGACGCGACCAAAATGACAGAGCACACTTCGAATAGACTGATCAAGGCGATAGCGATCGTCACGAACGCATCTTTTATCATGTTCCAGATGTGCGTGATTGTGCCGGACGCGCATGCCCTCGATGTGCGACAAATGATTCAACGCGCCAAAACCTCTTTTGAAGAAAGCCAGACCACGCGTCGTGGCGGCTCACCCAGAGAAGTGGCCCAATCGCAGCAACAGGCCCAATCTCAGATAGAGCAGCAACAGGCGTTGATGGACAGCATCCTGAAATCCAAGCCCAGCGAACCTACAGATGACGGGGGCGGAGTGATTGCGGCGAGCCATCTTCCTGACGGACCTGCCGGCGTCAATGACTTGGTGGACGCGCTGCGCGCCGAAATGCAAAAGGTTTTAGATTGCTTTAACGATATCTATGACACGAATATCCTGCCGACAGGTGATATTACAGATGAAGATCGCGGAGCTATCTTAGATATTGTCAATGACCCCAATTTTTCTCTCGACGGTTATGTTCACACGCTGATCGAATTTACCAATTTTACCGATACCTATAACGCTCTAACTCCTCAGCAGCGTATTGACGTCAATGCGGTTTTGGCTTCCATGGGCGTGCGTCTCGTGCCCAACACACCGTCCTCACCTGTGGCTACACCCACGAGCAACTATATTTTGGCAAATCTGAACGCGACCAGCGGACTCATGCAGAGTTATGTGGGAGACGCCGGTTTAGTGAACCAAGGTTTTACGTTTGACCAGGCCAATGCGGGTATTGTTCTTTTGGAACAGGGCTATCTGACGGAAGCCGCGAAAATATTTCAATTCTTTAACGATGCCTGGGAGGGGAACGGTTACTATACCGTTTATAACATTCAGAATCCGGACGGCGGACCTCGCATTGAAACCGTTCTGAACAATGTCGGTCCGGATGCTTGGGTGGGTTTGTTCGCGCTTCATTATTATGAAAAGACGGGGGATAGCGCCGGACTTAACTTGGCTGTGGAGATTGCCAAGCAGTTAGCGACACATCCTCG
>CAYUTV010000023.1:14654-15748 GCA_964447745.1 uncultured Planctomycetia bacterium
AAAGCGCTGGATGCCCAGGTAATTCCATTTACGGCCATGGGTCCCGCCCGATTCGAAGAAATGTTCGGCGCTGAATTTATCGAAATTTTTGTCAACGAAATTGAGCAGACCTTCGGCGTTCAGGCCAATGGAACGCTGGGCGGCAACGTCAACACGATGATCGGTTTTGATTTTTCCAATCAGTTCAACGGTAACGGAGCGGTCTGGATCGAGGGAACCGCGCAGATGATTACCGGGGTTTACGATGCCCTCGCCAAGTACTATGCGCATGACCCCGTTAAACTGGCCTTCTACCAAGCTCGTTCCACTCATTTTAGAAACGCGATGAACGCTTTTGCGATGAACCAGTCAGGGGCCACTTCTTATCCGTACGCCAACAAGAGCCGCAGGACCTTTTTTGACGGATTCATCACGCCGAGCCCGACCGTAAAATCGGCTTCTTCCACGACTTTTATGCACTACGTTCTCACGAATCTGAATCCCTTTAATAAACAGGCCTTTGATGATCTTCTGATAGGCCGTTCTGACGTGATGATTGAGAAGAATGCTATCAATATGGGGCTTCTGGCTGACTTGGGTGTTTTCTTTGTCGACGGTGATGTGGATATGCCGAGAGATCACGAAGACACATTCTTGATCGTGTATCAACCCATGGCTCAGCTGGATCGAGCGCTGACCTCTCAAAATCTGAAGGACAGCTTGAAGGCGGTGTTTAGCATTGCCAAGGCCGACCAGGTATTAACAAATCTCAATTATCGCGACAAGCTGCTCTTGATCGTCACGGGAATGGGGTACAACCTGAACGATTTTGTGGGCGGCCTCTTCAAGGTGGGGCAGCTCTTCGGGGCGCTGCGTCAGAACTTTACTCTTCTCGGCCAATTCAACAATGTATTCAACACAACGTTGCCCTCACTTGGCGCTCCCAATGAAGCGGACAGAACGCTTCTTTTTGATCTGACAGGCGGAGCCAGCTATAACTATACGAGCTTCATCAACATTCTCCCGAAAGCCAGCAGTCTCTACAACATTTTGAAGGTTAATGCCACGCACCGCACGAATTTCAATTTGGCGTTCAACGCGACGGTGACCACGGG
>CAYUTV010000024.1:0-9749 GCA_964447745.1 uncultured Planctomycetia bacterium
ATCCCTTCGGGCCTGGTCGTGAGCTGTCAGGATGAAAAATCTCAGCTCAAGAACAAACAAAAAGGTCTCAAGATCCTGCGCGCCCGCTTATTCGAAAAAATCACGAATGAGCGCAACGCCGAAATCGCCAAGCAGAGAAAAGAGCAGGTAGGGTCCGGCGACCGCAGCGAGAAAATCCGCACCTACAATTTCCCCGACGGGCGTGTGACGGACCACCGGGTCGGCCTGACGATTCACAACATCGAAGCGATCATGGACGGAGACATCGGCCCGTTCATCGACGCCCTGTTCGAGGCAGAGCTCGCAAAGCAGTAAGCCATGAGAAAAAAGCGCCGCAATCCTCTTCGTCACAACCTGTCGTTCTTCCGCGAGATAAAGAAACGCCTCTCCGAACGGAGGAATATTTCCGCTTCGTTTGAAGCGGAGAGTCTTATTCGCCATTACGCCAAAATGAACCGCATGGAATTGTTTGCCGGTGAACGGGCCGTATCGGATAAGGCCAAAAAACAGATTCAGAGTGCAGTCAAAAAACGTCTGAAGGGCGAACCTTTGGGTTATGTCCTTAAAAAAATTGAGTTCTACGGTTATGTGTTTTATGTCTCGCCGGATACGCTTATTCCGCGGCCGGAAACAGAACTTTTGGTTGATGAATGCGTTAACCTGTTGAAATTAAAGGAGTTAAATGGTGCTAAAATTCTTGATATCGGCACCGGCTCCGGGTGTATCGCTATTAGTTTGACAATCCAGAGGCCAGATTGTAAAATGACGGCTCTTGATTTATCCTCGAAGGCGCTCAAAATAGCGCGTAAGAACGTAGATTTACACAAGTTAGGTCAAAAGATAGATCTTCTTAAAAGCGATCTTTTCGCGGTTTTCGAGAACAAAAGAAAAAATTACTGGGATGTGATCGTTTCAAATCCTCCTTATATCGACTCGGAGGATTTTCGTTCTTTATCAAAGGAAGTGCTGGCCGAGCCTTGTTTGGCGTTGGACGGAGGACGTCGCGGCCTCGAGATCATATTCAAAATCCTGGATCAGGCGCCGCAGTATCTCAAGCGCGGCGGCCATTTATTCATGGAAATAGGCGATGGGCAGGCCAGAGCCATCACCAAGAAAATTTTGCAAGACGGTGTTTTTAAGGATTTGCGGTTTGTCAAAGATTACACGGGAACCGAACGCGTTTTGATCGTGCGGAAATAAAATGGACAAACTTGTTGTTGAAGGTGGGCGCCGGCTCGAAGGGTCGATAGAAGTCAGCGGCGCAAAAAACGCATCGCTGCCGATTCTGGCGGCCACAGTTCTTTCAAAAGAACCGTCGGTTATCAAAAACGTCCCACAAGTCGCGGACGTCTTTACGATGGTAAAGATATTGAAGTCGCTCGGCGCCAAGGTGAATCACCAGGGCAACACGGTCGAGGTGGATCCGCGCAATATCAAAAACCCGATGCTGCCGTATAAATTGGTCAGCACGATGCGCGGTTCGATCTGCTTCTTGGGACCGCTCATGGCACGGTTCGGGCACGCACAGGTTTCGTTTCCGGGCGGTTGCGTCATCGGACCCCGTCCGATCGACCTGCATCTCAAAGGCATCAAGGCCCTGGGAGCGGAGATTACGCTCGAACACGGTTATGTGAATGCGAAGGCCAAGCAATTGAAAGGCGGGCGCATTTACTTGGGTGGCGCATACGGATCGAGTGTTCTGGGCACCGGAAACATCATGATGGCGGCGGTTCTTGCAAAGGGCCGCACGGTCATCGATAGTGCGGCCTGTGAACCGGAAGTCGTGGATCTGGGGTTGTTTCTCAAAAAGATGGGCGCAAAGATCGAGGGATTGGGATCTCCCTCGATAGAGATCGAAGGCGTTAAAAAATTGAACGGCGCCACTTATTCGATTATCCCGGATCGCATCGAGGCCGGCACGTATATCATCGGCGCCGCGATGACCAAAGGGGATCTGACCCTTAAAAATTTTGATTTAAGAATGCTGGGTGCGATGGCCGATAAACTCAGAGAAGCCGGTGTCCGGCTCGTCGAGAATAAAGGCCATCTGCGGGTTCGCCGCGAAGGCGTTTTAAAACCCGTATCGGTGACCACGCTACCTTATCCGGGTTTTCCGACGGATTTGCAGGCGCAGATGATGGCTCTGATGTGCATCGTCCCCGGTATCAGCGTCATCACGGAAAAGATTTACCCCGAGCGTTTCATGCACGTGAGCGAATTGAATCGCATGGGCGCGGGGATCATGCTTGAAGGACCGAGTGCTATCGTGAGCGGCCGCAAGAAACTCAGCGGCGCGCCGGTCATGGCATCGGATTTGAGGGCGAGCGCGGCGTTGGTGTTGGCTGGTCTCGTGGCGGAAGGTTCGACGGAAGTTTCGCGCGTCTATCATTTAGATCGCGGTTATGAAGGTCTCGTGGCCAAGCTCCAGAACGTCGGAGCCAAGATACGCCGCGAGAAAGAAATTAAATAGAGGGAGTAACTATGGCAGTCGTGATTCGTTTGAAGACGATGGGAACGAAGAAGAAGATCAAGCACCGCATGGTGGTATCGGACACTCGTTTTCCTCGCAACGGACGTTTTCTCGAGGAAGTGGGCTACTGGGATCCATCCAAAGACCCCGCGATCGTCAAGATTAAGGCGGAACGCGTGCAGCATTGGATTTCGCAGGGCGCCAAACCGACAGATACGGTTCGTTCGATTTTAAAAAAAGCGGGCGTAATCAAACCCGTTAAGTAAGAACGTGAAGATTCACGTTCTGACGCTGTTTCCGGACAGCTTTGATTCATTCACCGCGCATTCGATGATGAAGCGTGCGGTTGAAAAAAAAGCGGTTGAAATCCGGACGCACAACCTGCGGGATTTCACGCACGATCGGCACAAGACCTGCGACGATCGTCCGTTCGGTGGCGGTCCCGGCATGCTGATGAAGCCGGAGCCGGTGTTTGAGGCGATGAAGCAGCGCTTCCCGCGGTGGAAGAAGTCCAAGAGTTCGCGGTTTATATATATGACGCCTCAGGGCGAGCGGTTCACTCAGCGAAAAGCAGAGGAGCTGGCGAAGTGCAAAGAACTGATTTTTCTTTGCGGGCATTACGAAGGGGTCGATCAGAGAATCATCGACAACTTTGCGACGGATGAAATATCCATCGGCGATTACGTGCTGACCGGAGGCGAGATAGCCTCCATGGTCGTGATCGATGCGGTGGTACGGCTGGTCAAAGGGGTGCTGGGGAAGGAAGAGTCGAAGTCATTTGAATCTTTCACCCGGAATTTGATAGAATATCCGCAATACACCCGACCTGCCGATTATCAAGGTTTGAAAGTCCCTGACGTTCTATTATCAGGCAACCATAAAGAGATCGAGCTTTGGAAAGAGGCCCAGGCGTATCAACGGACGCTGGAGAGGCGGCCGGATCTTTTGAAAAAGAAGAAAAAGGAGTAGAAAATGCATCCCAAGATAAAGGCCTTAGAGGCCGAGCAAATAAAAAGACAGTTACCTCCCTTTAAGGTCGGGGACACGATCCGTGTGTCGGTGAAAGTCGATGAAGGCGACAAGACGCGTACCCAGAGCTTCGAGGGCGTGGTCATTCACAGGCAGGGAACGGGTATCCGTGAAAACTTCACGGTTCGCCGCATTTCCTTCGGTGAAGGCGTGGAAAGAAATTTTCCGTCACATTCTCCGACGGTTCAGAAGATTGAGCTCGTGCGCGGTGGCAAAGTGCGTCGCGCCAAGCTGTACTACTTAAGAAAGAAGACAGGCAAGACCGGACGCATCGAGGAAGAGAAGAGACAAGATGCGCCGACCGCTGCCGCTGCGACACCGGTACAGGTTTCGAAGTAGAAGACCAGGCCGTTGAAAACGGGCGCTGCAGAAAAAAATTCTTCAGCACTTTCGCATGACCGATCTTTTTTAGATCAGGGATTTTCTACCCTGACGGGCGTGGATGAGGCCGGCCGAGGTCCTTTAGCGGGACCGGTGGTTGCCGCAGCCGTGATCGTCAGGGATTTTTCTTTTACGGCCTCCGTCGGCGACTCCAAAAAGATGTCGGCCAAGGCCCGTGAGACCGCCTACGAAGAGATTCTGAGCAAGGCGGTCGTGGGAATCAGCGTCGTGGACCGCGACGTGATAGACCGCATCAATATTTTTCAGGCGACGATGCAGGCCATGCAGGAAGCGGTCTTGAAACTGGGCCACACACCGGACTGTATTCTGGTGGACGGTCCGTCGGCGCCCAGGATGCCGTTTAAGACGGTTCCGCTGATCGACGGAGACGCGCTCTCTTTTTCGATCGGATGCGCGTCCGTGATCGCGAAGGTGACGCGCGACCGCATCATGGCGTATTACGACACGCTTTACCCGGAATATGGCTTCGCGGCGCACAAGGGTTATGGAACCGAAGAACACATGGCCGCGCTCAGAAAATACGGTCCCTGCAGGATTCACCGGCAGAGTTTTGAACCGGTAAGAAACGCGATGGAGCTTCATGGAAACACTGCTCATCATTGATTTTGGATCCCAATACAATCAGCTGATCGCCCGCCGCGTGCGAGAGGCGAAGGTTTACTGCGAAATCGTCCCTCCCACCATTTCTGCGGCCGCGATCCGCGCCAAGAACGTCCGCGGCGTCATTCTTTCGGGTGGTCCCGCGAGCGTTTACCAAAAAAATGCCCCGAAACTCAACCCTGAATTTTTGAAACTGGGTGTGCCTGTGTTGGGTATCTGCTATGGCATGCAGGCCATCACGGATCTCCTGGGCGGTGATGTTTCCCGCGCCGAGCACCGCGAGTATGGACGTGCCGAGCTTGTGTTAAACGGCCACAAAAGTTCTCTCTTTCAGAAAGTTCCTTCTAAATCCGTTTGTTGGATGAGCCACGGCGACCATGTTTCGAGTGTCCCCAGAGGATTTGTCAAAACAGCCACGACAAAAAATACACGAGTCGCCGCATTTGAGAATACGAGCAGGTCGATTTACGGCGTCCAATTCCACCCCGAAGTGGCGCACAGCGAATACGGCACTGAAATCATTGAAAATTTTCTTTTTAAAGTTTGCGCGTTCAAGAAAACTTGGACGATGGAGAATTTTATCCGCGAGAATTGCGAGCGTATTCGCCGCGAAGTGGGAAATAATAAAGTCATTCTAGGGCTTTCCGGCGGCGTGGATTCTTCCGTTGCGGGTGCCTTGCTGTCTAAGGCGATAGGCAAGCAGCTGGTTTGTATTTTCGTAAACAATGGATTACTGCGTAAGAACGAAGAGCTGGAGGTCCGCAAGGCATTTCAGGGGCGCTTCAAAGCGGAACTGCATGTCGTCAATGCCGAGGCCATTTTTTTAAAGAAGCTTAAAGGCGTGTCCGATCCCGAAAGAAAACGTAAAATCATCGGCCACGAGTTTGTTTACGCGTTTGACCGTGAGGCGAAGAAGATCAAAAACGCGCGCTTTTTGGCGCAGGGAACGTTATACCCGGATGTGATCGAGAGCCGCTCGGCTTTCGGAGGACCCACCGCGGTTATTAAAACGCATCACAATGTCGGCGGCCTGCCTGAAAAAATGAATTTGAAATTGATTGAACCGTTAAAAGAACTTTTTAAAGACGAAGTGAGGGTGCTGGGGCGCACCTTGGGACTTCCGGACTCCATCGTCGATAGACATCCTTTTCCGGGACCCGGATTGGCCGTTCGCATTCTGGGTGATGTGACGAAGGAGCGATGCGATATTTTGCGGGAAGCGGATATCCGTTTTATTGAAATGATCCGAAAGGCGGGGCTTTACCACCAAATCTGGCAGGCCTTTGCGGTGTTGTTGCCTGTAAAAAGCGTGGGTGTCATGGGCGATGAGAGGACCTACGACAACGTCGTGGCTCTGCGCGCGGTGACCAGCGTAGACGGGATGACGGCCGATTGGTTTGAGATTCCAAAAGATGTCCTGGGTAAAATTTCCAACCGCATCATCAATGAAGTCAAAGGTGTGAACCGCGTCGTGTATGACGTGAGTTCCAAACCGCCCGCAACCATCGAGTGGGAATAAGTATTTAGTTTTACCTCGGGTGACCGCATGAAGTCCGATTTCATTCATCTGCATTGCCATACGAAGTTCAGTCTTTTGGATGCGGTCTGTCACATCGAAGACCTGGTGGAACGCGCCAAAGAGCTCGGTATGCCCGCCGTCGCAATGACGGACAACGGAAACCTTTTCGGCGTCATCGAGTTTTACAATACCTGCAAGAAAGCCGGCATTAAACCCATCATCGGCGCTGAAGTTTATGTCGCGCCTTCCAGCCGCTTCGAACGCGCCACCCACGGTTTGCCCGGCGCGTCTCATCCGTTGGTTCTTTTATGCGAAAACATGGAAGGGTACCGCAACCTGATCCAGCTCGTCAGTATCGGGTATCTCGAAGGTTTCTATTACAAGCCGCGTATCGATAAAGAAGTCTTGAGAAAGCACTCGAAGGGCCTGATAGGGATTTCCGGGGGTGCCCGTTGCGAGGTGGCGCACCTTTTGAATTTGGGACAACACGATAAGGCGGTGCAGGCCGCTCAGGAATACGTGGATATTCTGGGCAAAGGAAATTATTACCTGGAGCTCATCCGCGCCGGCCTGCGGGAACAGGAACGCGTGAATCCGGAGCTTGTGAAGCTGGGCCGGGAACTTAACATCCCGCTAGTCGCGGCCAACGACGTCCATTACGTCGAGAGGGAATACGCGAAAGCGCACGAGATTCTCGTCTGCATCGGCACCCAGGCCACGCTGGAGGACCCCAATCGCTTCCGCACGAATACAGACGAATTCTTTTTCAAATCCGCCGACCAGATGAAGGAAGCGTTTAAGGATATTCCTGAAGCAATTGCCAATACGGTTAAGATCGCCGACCGTTGCAATGTGGAACTCGATTTTACTAAAACGTATGTGCCCGAATTCAGTCCGCCTAAGGGAAAAAACCAGGAGCAGTACCTGCGCGAATTGACCTATGAGGGCCTTGCGGCGCGCTATGGCGCGATCACGGACGCCGTTAAAGCGCGAGCCGAGCATGAGCTCGCGGTTATTCATAAGAGCGGATATGACAGTTATTTCCTGATCGTCTGGGATTTCGTGCATTTTGCCAAATCGAAGGGTATTCCGGTGGGTCCCGGCCGCGGTTCCGCCGCCGGCAGTATCGTGAGTTATGCCTTGGGCATCACCGATCTTGATCCCTTGCCGTACGATCTTCTCTTTGAGCGATTCCTGAATCCCGAGCGCGTGTCGATGCCGGATATCGACATCGACTTTTGCTATGAGAGGCGCGACGAAGTCATTCAGTATGTGACGGACAAATACTCCGCCGACAACGTTGCGCAGATCATCACGTTCGGGACCATGATGGCCAAGGCCGTTATCCGCGACGTAGCCCGTGTCATGGCATTGCCCTATTCGGAAGCTGACAAAATCGCGAAGCTGATTCCGACGGAACTCGATATCACGATTGATGATGCACTCGAGAGGGAAGCGGAGCTCAAAGCGCTTTACAAGAACAATCCCCAGATCACCCAACTCATCGATATTTCGCGAATTCTGGAGGGTATGACGCGCCATGCCTCGACTCACGCGGCCGGTGTCGTGATCAGCCAAAGGCCCTTGAGAGAGCACGTGCCTTTGTTTAAAACAGGGGATGGTCAAATATCAACGATGTTTGCCATGGAGTCTCTCGAAAAAATCGGGCTGCTTAAAATGGACTTTCTGGGTCTTCGAACCCTCACCGTCATTGAGGATGCCATTAAGATTATTCTCAGAACCCGCAAGGTCACTATCGATTGGAAACAAATTCCTCTGAACGACCAAAAAACTTTTGATTTGCTCTCCAAGGCGCAGTCCATCGGTATATTCCAGCTTGAAAGTTCGGGGATGCGCGACATTTTAAAGAAGCTGAAACCGGACAAATTTGAGGATCTGATCGCCATCTTGGCGCTTTATCGCCCCGGACCGATCGGCTCGGGCATGGTCGACGAATTCATCAAACGTAAACACGGTTTAATCCCGATCATGTACGACCACGAACTTTTGGAACCCATCCTGAAGGACACCTACGGGATCATCGTCTTCCAAGAGCAGATCATGAAGATCGTGAACGTGCTGGCCGGATTCTCGCTCGGCAAAGCCGATTCATTGCGCCGCGCCATTTCCAAGAAAAAAGAAGATGTCATGCAGGAAGTGCGGCAGGACTTTACCGAAGGGTGTGTGCAGAAAAAAATCGACCGGCGAATCGCCGATAAAATATTCAACCTTATCGTCCACTTCGCGGGTTATGGCTTTAACAAGAGCCATTCCGCGGCGTACGCGGTTATTTCTTTTAGAACCGCCTATTTAAAAGCCAATTTCCCGGTGGAATTCATGACCGCGCTCTTGTCTTCGGAAAAAGACAACACCGATAAGGTCGTCCTTTATATCGATGAAGCCAAACGCATGGGTCTCAAA
This sequence comes from uncultured Planctomycetia bacterium, assembly GCA_964447745.1. Classification (GTDB taxonomy): domain Bacteria; phylum Omnitrophota; class Gorgyraeia; order 2-02-FULL-51-18; family 2-02-FULL-51-18; genus CAYUTV01. The sequence goes on from CAYUTV010000024.1 coordinate 8,442, forward strand.
GTGCTTCCTCCCGACGTGAATGAGAGCTTTCCTCAGTTTACGGTCGTCGGCTCCGACACGGTCCGCTTCGGTCTGTCGGCCGTCAAGAACGTGGGTCAAACCGCCATTGACGCGATCATTCAGGGACGCATAAAACGCAAAAGCTTCAAATCATTCTTCGATCTCGTGGAGCACGTGGATTTGCGCGTCGTGAACCGCAAGGTCTTGGAAAGTCTGATCAAATGCGGTGCGTTTGATTCAATGGGGGTGAAGCGCTCGCAGTTATTCGCGGTTCTTGAGAAAGCGCTCTCCGGCGCCGGCGAATTGCAGAAGGACCGTGAGAGCGGACAAAAGTCCTTTTTTGATCTCGCGGCGGACGGGGGGACCGTATTTAAGAAAAATTTTCATGATCTACCCGACATCGCCGAGTGGCCCGACAGTGAGTTGTTGCTGAACGAAAAGGAAATGCTCGGCTTTTATGTCACGGGGCACCCTTTGTCGCGATACCGCAAGGAGCTGAAGAGCTACTGCTCCGCTTCGACGGCCAACGCTCACCTCCGGCGCGATGGAGAAGAGCTGATCATGGGCGGACTGGTGAATAAATTAAAATTCACGATGACCAAGAAAAATAATGAAAAGATGGCTATCGTGACCCTTGAGGATCTCGACGGGACGATTGATCTGCTGGTTTTCCCGCGCTGTTTTAAGGACTACGGGCATTATCTAGTGAAAGATGCGATCTTGTTCTTTAAAGGCAATTTGGATAAAAAGGAGCAGGATCCTAAGCTTTTGGTCAATGAAATCACCCCCGTTGCAAACGTGCATAAGAAATTCACACGCAGCGTCCACCTGAAGCTCATGACGGAGCGGTTGGAACAAAACCTGATGCAGAGTATTCAGAATATTCTTTCCCAGCACCCCGGAACCATCCCGGTGTATCTTGAATTTGTTGATCCTGCCACCAAGGCGAGATCCCAAATGCTCGTTGACCGCACACTGTATGTGCAGCCCAGCGAGAATCTCGTTCAAGCCCTCGTCGGAGCCATCGGCGAAGAGGCAATTAGCTTCCGAATCTAGTATTCGTTCTATTAATAAAGCCCCTTGTATTTAGACCTTTTTGTGTGTATATTTATATGTAAATGGTGACTTTTAATAATAAATGCATATAATTAATAAAATACTAACGAAAGGACTGCGGATCATGGCTATGGAACTTTTGAATGGAAAGAAGAAAGAGATTGCCCAGGCGCTGGAATCTAAATACAACGATTTCAAGGACGCGATGGAAGAGGTGGCCGCTCAGAACAAGAAGGCCATCAAACAGGTGAA
>CAYUTV010000024.1:9849-12752 GCA_964447745.1 uncultured Planctomycetia bacterium
ATCGTACTAAAAATTTCGAACGAGACCGGCATCAAGCAAATTGATGTTAAACGCATTGTGCAGAGCTCTTTAGATAAAATTACGGAGTATTTGGCAGCGGGTCAAACCGTTGAACTGCGTAATTTTGGAATCTTCAAGGTTAAGGCCCGCCGCGGCCGTCTGGGAAGAAATCCCCGCACCGGTCAGGAAGTTCCCGTACCTCCCAAGAAAGTGGTCGTGTTCAAGCCCGGCCTCATCATGAAGAGAGACGTGAAATAAAGTTTTAGTCACCGTTTAGCCCTCCTTTTTGATCTTTTAGGAAGCCATGACATTTAAGCGTTTAAGAGGAACTCACGATATTTTTGGCGAAGACGCCGCGTTCTTCAGCCATATTGAAACCACCGCACGCGCTGTGTTCGAGAATTTCGGTTTTGAAGAAATCCGCACTCCCATCCTCGAAGAAAAAGAAGTCTTTACCCGCGCGCTAGGCACCGAGACCGATGTTGTCCAAAAAGAAATGTACGAATTCGTCGACCGCTCCGAAACCTCCGTCGCGATGCGGCCCGAAGGGACGGCCGGCGTTGTGCGCGCTTACCTTGAGAACAATCTCGACAAAACACACGGACTCGCCAAGCTCTATTACATGGGCGCCATGTTCCGCTCCGAAAGACCTCAGGCGGGACGCCTCAGACAATTTCATCAGATCGGCGTCGAGCAACTAGGGACGTACTCGCCTTTGGCGGACGCTGAAACGATTCACTCATTGTGCGCCTTGCTGGATAAGCTGGGTATCTCAGGGTACAAACTCAAATTAAATAATTTAGGAACTTTTGAAGAACGTGAGGGGTACAAGAAAAAACTCGTAGAGTATTTCACACCTCTAAAGAGCAATCTTTGTGAGGACTGTCAGAAGAGACTTACAAAAAATGTTTTTAGACTGCTTGATTGCAAAGTGGAATCATGTAAAAAGATAGTTCATTTGGCGCCAAAACTGCTCAGTTTTTTAACAGAAGATAGCCATCAATATTTCGATAAAGTGAGGAAAGCTCTGGAGAGTATCGGCATCGCTTACGAAATTGATGAATTTCTCGTACGCGGACTGGATTATTACACTAAAACGGTTTTTGAAGTCACGCACTCCGCACTTGGTTCTCAGGACGCCATCGCGGCCGGCGGACGATATGATAAATTGATCGGTGCTTTCGGCGGAACGGAAGCGGGGGCCGTGGGATTTGCCTTGGGCATTGAACGCCTAATCCTCTGTCTTAAAGGAACGGCTTTGCCGGTTAGCCAGGAAGATTCTTACTTTATTGCAGTTTTAGGGGACCAGGCGATGACGCAGGGCCTGAAGCTTCTCTCGCGTCTGCGTGTGCAGGGTCTTCGGGTGGGCATGGATTATGAAGGCAAGTCTCTCAAGTCCCAGATGCGCGCCGCTGACAAGGCCAAGAGTCGGTTTGTGATCATTCTCGGAGATAATGAACTCCAAAAAGGTATTTTTATTTTGAAAGACATGAAGGACGGTTCTCAAAAAGAGATTAATCTGACACAAACGTCCGATTTTTTAAGGAAGAAGGATTAGAAATGCTTAGAACGCATACGTGCGGAGAATTGAATAAGGCGTCGGTGGGGCAAGAGGTGACGATCTGCGGCTGGGTGGATACCCTGCGCGATCACGGCGGTGTGACGTTTATCGATCTTCGCGACCGCTTCGGCAAAACGCAGGTGGTGTTGCCGCAATCTCAGAACTGGAAAACCGAGGATTGTCTCCGTGTCACGGGCAAGGTCGTTCTGCGTCCCAAAGGCACCGAGAATTCAAAGCTCGTCACGGGCGAGATAGAGATCGCGGATGCCAAGGCGGAGATCCTGTCATCGTGTGCGCCGCTTCCGTTCGAGGTGACAAAGAGCACCGAAACCAACGAAGAACTGCGCATGAAGTACCGTTATCTCGATCTGAGGAACCCGAATGTTCAAAAGAATCTTTTTGTCCGTCATAAGGTTTATCAATCCATACGCCGCACACTGGACAAAAACAATTTTATCGAGGTAGAAACCCCGATCCTTACCAAATCCACGCCGGAGGGCGCACGCGATTATCTGGTTCCAAGCCGTGTGAATCAGGGCGAGTTCTTTGCGTTGCCGCAATCCCCGCAGCTTTTCAAACAAATTCTCATGGTGTCGGGCTTTGACCGCTATTTCCAAATCGCCAAGTGTTTCCGGGATGAGGATCTTCGCGCGGATCGTCAGCCGGAATTTACCCAGTTGGATATGGAGATGTCTTTCTTGGAAGAGGATGACCTGTTCGCGATCATTGAGCAGGTATTGAAGGAAATCTTTAAAGAGGTGATGGGCAAAGAATTGAAAACGCCTTTTACCCGTTTGACCTATCAAGAGGCGATGAAGAGTTATGGTTCGGACAAACCGGATCTGCGGTTTGACATGAAGTTCTCGGATTTGTCCGAGACGGTCAGGAGCTCTGAGTTTAAAGTTTTTAAAGACGTGGTTGCTGCGGGGGGGAGTATTCTTGCGGTTGCACTGCCGGGGGGAGCCTCCGCATCAAGAAAAGACATTGATACGTTGACTGAATTCGCAAAATCGGAAGGCGCGGGCGGCCTCGCTTACTTCAAGGTCGACGCCTCGACGGGGAAACTTGATTCGCCGATCGCCAAGTTCTTCAACGATGAAAGTCAGAAAAATATTCTATCGGCGTCAGGCGCGAAGGCCGGCGATCTGATCCTCATCATTGCGGACGAAAGGAAAAAGGCACAGAAAGTGCTCGGCGCGGTGCGCCTGTATTCGGCTAAGTGGAAAAACCTGATACCCAAAGACGAATTCCATTTCAGCTGGGTCACGGATTTCCCTCTCTTTCAGTGGAATGCCGATGAAAAAACTTGGAACAGCGAACACCATCCTTTTACGGCGCCCAA
>CAYUTV010000024.1:12852-15475 GCA_964447745.1 uncultured Planctomycetia bacterium
ACGATTCTCCTGGGTCTTGAGAGTATTCGGGAAGTCATCGCGTTTCCCAAAAATCAAAAGGCCGTGTGCCCCATGACGGAAGCGCCCAGCGTCGTGAATGAGAAACAGCTCAGAGAGCTCGGGATCAAGTTACGTTAAAGTCCGTCGAAGTTCGAAAACGCAGCGGGTTATCCGCTCCCGGTTCGGCATGGGTAAAAAGCATCGTTGCCTGCGTCCTTAGGCATGAAAAAATCTCCAAATATGAGGTCAGTGTTTATTTGACCGATGACCGCGAGATTCGCCGCATCAACCGCGAGCACCTGAAGCACGACTACGCGACGGATGTGATCTCGTTCTGGGTTGCGCCGGATGATCCGGCGAGGGTCGAGACGGGTGCGCTGGGTGATCTCGTCGTATCGGTCGATACGGCGCGCGCCTACGCCAAACGGATAGGCATATCGTTCAAAGAAGAGTTGGCCCGCTATTTGGTGCACGGCACGCTGCATCTCCTGGGGTATGACGACCATAAAAAAAATGACCATAAAAGAATGCACGCGAGACAGGAATGGATTCTAAAAAAAATACTCTAACGTTTTGGCAGGAATTCAGGAACCACTTTGTCGCGGGGCTATTGGTGCTAGCGCCATTGTTTTTAACACTGCTGATCATTTCCTACCTTGTCCGCCTTACCGATAATTTGATTGTGAATCCGCTTTTCCAGGTGCTCCCGATCGATACGGACGCGACGTTTAAAATATTTATCACTAAGTTTACGATTGCTGTCATCGTGATCATTTTGATCGCGCTGATAGGTCTGTTTGGAGAGCGGTTTGTCTTAAAACGGGTTCTCAACATGGTTGAAGGGCTGCTTTTAAGGATTCCTCTTTTTAATCGTGTCTATGGCTCATTAAGGGAAATAGCACAGGCTTTTTTTGGCGATAAAACCGGTATTTTTAAGCGAGTGGCCTTCGTCGAATATCCCCGTAAAGGAATATGGGCTCTCGCATTCGTCATGCAGGAGAAACGGTGGGAGATTCATGAGAAGACGGGGAAGGACATTATCGTCCTCTTTGTGCCGTCTCCGCCTAACCCGGCGACCGGGCTTTTTGTATTTGCACCCAAGGAAGAGGTTATTGACTCAGATATGAGCGTCGAGGAGGGATTGAAGCTTGTAATATCCGGCGGCGCCGCGGTTCCGCCGCTCAAGAAATGAGCGCTCTCAAGACAGAGGGTTTTATCCTTAAAACCCAGGACTATCGTGATACCAGTCTTCTTGCCACATTTTACACACGCGATCACGGCAAGGTCCGGGCGATTGTGAAGGGGATCCGGGACACGCGGGCGCGTTTCGGCAGCACGTTGGAACCCTTTTCGTTGAATGAAATTTTGTTTTACCGGCGTAAGCGGGGCGGTGATTTACACCACGCGACACAGATCGAGCTCGTGCGGATGTTCTCAGAGGTTCGGGAGGACCTTGAACGTTTATCCTACGCGTGCTATTTTACTGATCTTTTGAATCAGCTGACCGAGACCGAGGATCCCAATGAAGCTATCTTTGAGCTGATGCGAGACGCGCTGACTTTTTTGGGCAGCGGGGCCTCGGCCAAGCGGACGGCCCGTATTTTTGAAACCAAGTTGATGGATCTTTTAGGCCTCATGCCTGAGATCAAGAACTGCGCGGTGTGTCAGACAGAAGCGCCGGAGCCCGCCTTCTTTAATGTGTCGATGGGCGGCGTGCTATGCAAGAATTGTCAGGGTGGCAGCGGCGGTTTTCCGGTATCGCGCGGGACTTTGAACTTTATGGATCGGGCACAGAGAACACCGCTGGGTAATTTGGCGAACGTCAAGGTGGTTCAGGATGTGGGCGAAGAGCTCGAAAAAACTCTGCGCCGTTTTGTGGATTTTCATCTTCAAACCAAACTCAACTCCGTGATTTTTTTGGAGAAAATGGGATTTTAATGGCGACTTTTCAGGAACTGATTTCAGGGCTATCCGAATACTGGCGTAAAAAAGGCTGTGCCGTGCTGCAACCTTTTGACATGGAAGTCGGAGCGGGAACGTTTCACCCGGCTACCTTCTTTGGCGCGCTGGGTCCGCAAGGCACGAACGTCGCTTATGTCCAGCCGACGCGCCGTCCGACGGATGGACGATACGGCGAAAATCCTCTCCGCACACAACACTATTATCAGTACCAGGTAATCCTCAAGCCTTCTCCGGCCAACGTGCAGGACCTTTACTTGGATAGCCTGAAAGCAGTGGGTTTGGATTTAAAAAAACATGACATGCGTTTTGTCCAAGACGATTGGGAATCTCCAACATTGGGTGCGTCAGGTCTCGGTTGGGAAGTGTGGATGGACTCGCTGGAAGTTACGCAGTTTACGTATTTCCAACAAATGGCCGGTTTTGCACTAAATCCCATTAGCTGTGAAATCACCTACGGCCTTGAAAGAATCGCGATGTTTATTCAGGGCAAGAAAGATATGTTTGATCTTGATTGGTCCAAGGGCGTGAAGTACGGCGATCTTCGTAAAAAATACGAAGTGGAATACTGCACTTATAATTTTGAGAAAAGTGATACGGCGCTACTGCATAAATTATTCGAATTGTATGAAGCGGAAGCCAAGCGGCTTTTAGGGCAGGAAAC